>CAJQHM010000060.1 GCA_905478195.1 uncultured Pseudomonadales bacterium | reverse complement strand
TTCATGAATACCGAAGCCTTGAACGAACTAGGCATCAGCCCCCTACTGCCCGGCCTGTCTCGGCTTGCACAGATAGACACGCAGGCGGAGCTGGTTGCCGCCTTTGGCCGCGCGCGCATAGACACTACGGCGAGCCCTATCAGTTTTTCCGTTGGCACTGATCGCAGCAATTCGGATCGACATCAGCTTGGAGTTTCCGTAGGCGGCATAGGTCTGCCAGACCGCGATTACTATCTGGAAGACACCGAGCGATTCCTCGAGGTACGCGAGGAATATGTGGCACATATCGAGCGCATCCTGAATTTTGCCGACATCGAGGATAGCGCAGCGAAGGCCGCTAAAATCTTAGAGCTAGAAACCAGGATTGCCGAGCATCTCTGGCCCAGAGCCGACCGTCGTAATCGCGACCTTACCTACAATCCTATGAGCTTCGACGACTTCCGTGCTAGCTACCCGGGTTTCGACTGGGATAGCTATTTTTCCGCGGGTGGTGTGCAAGGCCTGGAAGACCTCAATGTTTCTTACCCCAGCGCCATGGCACCGATCATCGATCTGATAGCAGATGTGCCTGTAGAGGATTGGACTGCCTATATGACTTATCACTTCATTTCCAACAACGCGAGCGTATTGTCGGATGAGATCGATAAGGAAAATTTTAACTTCTATTCCACCGTCCTCAACGGTGTGCCTGAACAGAGAGAGCGCTGGGAGCGTGGTGTGGCTCGTGTAGGCTCTCGGAATAGTCTGGGCGAGGCAATCGGTCAGGTTTATGTAGAGCGCCATTTCCCGGAATCTGCCAAGCAGCAGATGGACGACTTAGTCGAGAATTTACGCAGCGCGCTGGCACAGAGTATTGAGCGTATTGACTGGATGGGTGAGGAGACGAAACAGCAGGCCATGCTAAAACTGAACGCCTTCCGCCCCAAGATAGCCTACCCGGATGAATGGACCGACCTGTCTTCGATAGAGATAACTCGCGACGACCTTTTTGCCAACGCGCAGAGTGTGCGCGAATATTACTATGAAGATAACCTGAGCCGCCTTGGCCAGCCGACGAATCGTGAAGAATGGGGCATGACGCCGCAGACGGTTAACGCCTATTACAATTCCTCCTTCAACGAGATCGTATTCCCCGCCGGCATTTTACAACCGCCCTTCTTCGACCCAGCGGCAGACCCTGCTGTTAACTATGGCGGCATCGGCGCAGTCATCGGCCATGAGATGGGCCACGGCTTCGACGATCAGGGTTCGAAGTCCGATGCCCGAGGCGTACAACGCAATTGGTGGACAGATGAGGACCGTGCCAACTTCGACGTGCTAACTACAGCCCTCGCCGCGCAATACGATCAGTTCGAACCGGTGCCGGGATACTTTGTCGATGGCAGTTTCACCCTGGGCGAAAACATCGGCGATGTAGGCGGCCTCTCTATCGCTTACCGTGCCTATAAGATGGCCTTGAATGGCGAAGAGGCGCCTATTATCGACGGCCTAACCGGCGATCAACGCTTCTTTCTATCCTGGGCACAGGTATGGCGCTCCAAGCATCGAGAAGACGCCTTGATCCAGCGCCTAACTTCCGATCCCCACTCGCCTGCGGAGTTTCGAGTAAATGGTGTAGTAAGAAACTTCGACGAGTGGTACGACGCCTTCGATGTGCAGCCTGAAGATGCCTTGTACATTGCACCCGAGGAACGCGTACGCATCTGGTGATACTGATCATCTGCGAACAGATTTTTTGCTAAGTTGGCTATCAGCCTCAAGAAGCTATACAAAACTTTACCAGGACCAAACAAATGAACCCACCTCAAATTTTTACAGGTAAAGAAGAAAATCGGGATCAGATAATTCAATCCATCGTATTGGGTTTTTCTACTGATCCACTAGCGCGATGGTTTTGGGCTGATGCCAATACCTATTTAGATTCCGGCCCTGGGTTTGATGCATTTGGTGGTCGCTCGATTGACAGCGGTACTGCCTATGTTACTGAAGGTTATGAAGGTGTAGCGCTATGGATGCCACCAGGGGTGGAGCCTGATGAAGAGCGAATGATTTCACTACTAGAGGCGACGGTTCCTGAGGAGAAGCTGGAAGATGTTTTTGGAGTATTCGAAGCAATGGAATCCTACCATCCTGAAGACCCCTGTTGGTATTTACCCATCATCGCTGTAGACCCTTTCTATCAAGGTAATGGTTATGGTTCTCAACTGATGAAGCACGCCTTAAGCCGAGTAGATGAAGATGGGCTTCCTGCTTATTTGGAATCTTCAAACCCGCGTAATATTTCTTTATATGAAAGACACGGTTTCGAAAATATGGGCCAGATTCAAATAGGAACATCTCCAATTGTTACACCAATGATTAGAAGTGCGAGATAAGAAGAAAAGAACAAAAGTGTAGAATTGTAAGAAGAGAAATTGGACTAGAACTACTATGTAACAAACAAATTACTTAGAGTAGACCCGAGAACACTGATTATTCAGCGCTTATGTTGCTAATTTACAATCCTAATATTCTGGTAGAAATGTGCGAAGGAATAAAATTTTGAAACGAACAAAGAACAAGCTGTACTTCATCAGAGGCGCAACAACCGTCCTGTGTGGATCTGTACTGGCCCTAATACTGCTGCCTTCTGTTTCCACGGCGCAGTCTATGAACTATGAGATCAACCGGCTAATCAGCTCTGTCGGCAGGAATGGCTGTACATTTATCCGCAATGGTGAAAGGTATCGAGGCAGAGCTGCCCGTGAACTTCTCCGCAATAAAAGAGAGCTGAATGAAAATCTCTTTGCTACCACCGAAGAGTTCATTACAAAAATTGCCAGCGCAAGCGCGACTACGGGGGAGCCATACCTAGTTCGGTGTCGTGGCCAAGAAGAAACGGAGGTGAGTGAGTGGTTTACTGTCCTGCTTGAACAATTTCGTACGGCTAGCGAGCAAGATCAAGACGATACATAGCTGACCTATAAGGAACCAGGCTTACCGCCCGCTCGTAACTAACAGCATTAGCTTGTTCTTCGAAAATTAGGGATTGACAGATGGTTATAGTAATTTTCAGATCGCGTGTCAAAGAGGATAAGTTAGTAGAGTACTACGCTGGTGTAGAGGAAATGGCAGCGATTGCGACAAGTATGCCAGGTTATATTTCTCATAAGTCCTACTCTGCCCCAGATGGAGAGCGCATATCAGTCCACGAATGGGAATCTAAGGAATGTCTAGAAGCATGGCGCACTCATCCAGCACATCTGAGAATGCAATCCCACGGGCGAGAGAATTTTTACGAAGACTACACGCTATATGTTTGCGATGAACCAAGAGAGTCTCGTTTCGATGGCGGCAGATAGGAAGGCACAGCCTAATAAGTTAGCCGATTGAGTTAAACACAGCGCTTCCGATCGGATAGTGCATCTAGTTTAATGAGTGATCGAAAAATTCGGCTGCGATAGAACAACTGCATTATTGCAGAAGTGTTTGCATGACTCGTCTACTGATACATCGGTATCGACCCTATAACAAAGAAGTAACAAGAAAGCATCTAGCGCCTCCCCTACTGCGAAGCACATTATATATTCCAGAACATCAGATTCTGACGATACTTCGCGCTATATTCTTATTCCATTTTTGGTTTATCCTACGGCACCCTTAACCATGTGAGGATAGACTGTGAACTTAGAAGACTAGGCTTCTATAGCGGAAATCGTGGGAGGAATTGCGGTAATCGTTTCGCTAATTTATGTTGGCTTGCAGGTTAGCGATAGTACATCCGCAATAAGATCCGCGGCTGCCAGTGATGCAACTACTGCCATGCAATCTTGGTATCTCGAAATGGGAAGAAACCGACAGGCTAGCGATATCTGGTATAACGCGATGTGGAGTCCAGAGCCACTTCCTGACCACGACGAATTTCAGTTTATGATGTCTATGCATACAGCCATATTAGGCATGCAGAATAGCTACCTTCTCGTGGAGGAAGGGACTCTGGATACCGAATTTCGTGAGGCTGTAACGACAGCCATAGTGGCTGTAAAAGATCTTCCTGGTATGGATCGTTATTGGAAACAGAGAAGAGGTTTCCTCCACACAGGGTTCGCGAATTATGTCGACGGCTTATTGTCTCGAGATGCTATCGAAACACTCGATATCTATAAAACATCCGATGTGAGACCCGATCAATAATTTGAAGCCTTGCGCGTGGTTTGCCGCGAACCCGGCATTGTATGCTCGGCTGCTGACCAGGTGTTCAACGCATCGATAGATTAGCGCCATCCCAAGGTGAAAGAATTGACAATACAAGATCTAGGAAGTATCGGAGAGTTTGTAGCAGCCTTGGCTACTCTTGCAACGCTGGTATATCTTGCTATACAAGTTAAATCGAATACGAAGACCTCACGAGGGAATACCCATCACGATACCGCGACGGCGTGGTCCGAACTTGCTTTCAAGATAGGCGCTGATGCTGAGCTATCGGCAATGAACCACTTAGGACGAACCAATCCCGAAAAGCTTTCAAAAGAAGACAGGGCAAGATTTAACGCACTGGTTGATGCTCAAATGTCTCTGATTGAAAACATTTGGGTTCAGTATAATGAATACAATTTGTTCGCTAAATCCAATCAGGATCGATTCGATTTTATTTTAAGAAGCATGTTCTTAACGCCGGGAATTCAACAGTATTGGTCTAGTCGAAGCAGAGGCTTTACCAAGGAGTTCAGGGATTACATCGAGATGGATCTAGCGCTTTTAGAAGATGAAAAAACTAATTAGTCGGTAGTAGAGAAGAAATGCGCGTTTTATTAACTAAGCTGTTACTCGCAATTGATCTATCAAGGCCAGCCTGAACAAATCAGCAGGAGGCAGTTATCGCGCCTCGCACCCTGACTAGACTCTTCGTTTGAACCACCTGCAACAAGCCTACAGCTGGTGAAATTCGCCAATTTTAGTCGTTTTCCCCCTATTTGCACTTCTTGAAATCATCTAACTTACTGTTTTTTATGTGTTTATTTAGTTGGCACAGAATTCGCAATATCTATAAGGCTATCGCTAAAAATAGCGTCTTTGTCAGGCAGAAAAGCCAAAATGGAGTAATTTATGAAGCTATTGTCGAATTTCCTAGTCATCGTATTGGTCATCATTGGTGTAGTGGCTGTATTGCCTCTACTTTCCTTTGGCTTTGCCCTAGTGGGCGGCGCGGCGGTCTTGGCAATTTGGATTCTCCCTGTTTGGATAATCGCAACCTCCGACAAGACCACCGGTTATGAAAAGATTGCGTGGCTACTGGCGATGTTCTGTCTGTCCTGGTTCGCCTGGGTATTCTACTTCTTCCTTGCCCCTATCAAACCGCGCGAACGCCACTATCATTACTAGTCAGTCTGCCTAGTCTCTTGGGGCTAGGCAGCTTTACTTAACTCTTTTACTTGGCGCTCTTACTTGGCGCTCTACTTAACTCTCTACTTAGCTCTCTACTTAATTATTTTACTTAGCTCCCTGTGTCTGGTTTCGTATCCTTTTACTGCCCAGCTTTTAATAGCGCTTAGTTAGGGTATGATATCCGGCAACCAGCAGGATCAAAGCATGCCCATAATTGAAGTAAAAGATCTCGCGAAGAAATACCCCCTTCCCGACAAGAAGTCAGAATTTTTCTACGCCGTCGATGGTATTTCGCTCAGCATCGAGGCCGGCGAGATCTTCGGTATTCTCGGGCCGAATGGTGCGGGTAAAACCACTACACTCGAAATGCTCGAAGGCCTGAACGATATCGATGGTGGCACTGCCTTTATCGACGGCATCGATGTGGCGGCCGATCCCTATTCGGTTAAAGAGATTATTGGTGTACAGCTACAGGCCAATGAATATTTCGATAATGTATCTCTCAGTGAACTGCTTACCCTGTTCGCCGCTCTCTACGCGCGAGAAGTCGACACGAATGAACTCTTGGGCAAGGTCAACCTGCTGGATAAGGCGCAGGCGAAGCCAGACAATCTTTCCGGCGGCCAGAAACAACGGTTCTCTATTGCCTGCGCACTGGTCAATACCCCTAAGGTTTTATTCCTGGATGAACCCACTACTGGATTGGACCCGCAAGCCAAACACAACCTATGGGATCTGGTGCGTGAGTTAAACAACGCGGGCATGACCATAGTGCTAACCACGCACAATATGGAAGAGGCCGAGTCTCTTTGTGAGAGGATCGCCATCATGGACCATGGCAAGTTGATCGCGGAAGACACACCGCAGAATCTAATTCTGAAACATGCGCCGAATCCTCCCCAGGCGCCTCTTCATGGCAACATCGAAGATGTTTTTCTTGCGCTTACCGGTCATGGTTTAAGAGATTAATATGCCTACAAAACTGCAACTACATCTTGCCAAAGTTTTTCTTAAGATTTTTCTGCGTGACAGACAGTCAATCTTCTTCAGCTTGTTCTTCCCCATTATTTTCATGACCGTGTTCGCTTTTGCTAACAACGGCGAAGTCGACCCTATAGAACTTGGTATCGTGAATAATTCCCCCAGTGCGGTGGCAAACGACTTTTCGCAGATGCTTATGGACAATCCATTGTTCGAGGTTACTCTAGGCGAGGGAGAACAACTGCGCACAGAGCTCGTCGAAGGCAACCAGACCATGGTGCTGATACTGCCAGAGGGATTCGATGCGCTCAGCGATGGCGCTGAACTACAGCTGCTAGTCGACGCAGCCCAGGTGCAGCAGCTAAGCCTGATCATGCCGTTACTCGAACAAACACTGATCTCGATAGAACGTGAGTTTAGAAATATCGAACCCATGTTTACGCTGACCGTCGAGGACGTACAGGCACGCTCTCAGCGCTACCTTGACTTCCTGCTTCCCGGCCTTCTGGCGTTTACGCTTATGCAGTTAAGTATCGCAGGCAGTGGATTCAATATCGTCGAATATCGCCGCAAAGGAATCTTGAAGAGGCTTTTCGTTACCCCGATTAGACCCCGTGATTTTATTGCATCGATTGTTATGGCCAGAATGGCGATCGTGCTAATACAGCTCACCGTATTGATTCTAGTAGCTGTACTCGCACTGGATGTCACTATTGTAGGAAATTTTGTATCGTTCTATTTCATCGTTATGCTCGGCACCTTTATTTTCCTCTGCCTGGGTTTCTGTTTGGGCAGCGTCGCCAAAACCCAACAAGCGGTGATGGCAGTGGGAAACATCGTTATCTTTCCGCAGATATTTCTGTCTGGTGTCTTCTACCCGATCGAGTCGATGCCAGAACTTATACAACCTATCGCAAAGATACTTCCACTCAGCTTCGTTTCCACCGCCATGCGCGAGATAGCCAATAATGGCGCGAGTCTATTGTCTATCGCGCCTAGCCTACTTGGTATAGCGCTGTGGTTTGTCATCGCGTTCGTTCTGGCGACGCGGCTGTTCGTCTGGAAAGAAGTTGCGAATTAGTCTGGTTTTCCTATAGCCTCCCTCTTACAGTTTAACTTTCTACTTCGATGTGACTGTTCAGTACTGCGACCACGTTCGCGATTGTCTGCCCTATTTACATTACAAGATTGGCTACATGACAAGACTGGCCCGCGTGCTAAATTCCCGAAAATACTAGATTAGAGCCAGCTTATTGGGGCCTCTTCGATTGCTGCTGTCTAGTCCAGGAACACGCGCCATGCATAGAAGATTTGTGCTGGGAGGAGTGACATTTGTAAATCACTTGTAATATAGTCTGTTTCTGCCATTTCGCCCAAGGCGATTTTTAGCGTTCACTATTGCGCCAATTCGGCTGATCGAATTAACTTAACTAGAATTGTCCTGCAAGGGATAGGAGATATAAATGATCAAAAAGGCACTTGTATTGGTTTCTGCTTTAGCGATGCTTGTTTCGGGCACACTGTTTCCCGCATCAGCCCAAGATGAACCTACACCTGCACAGATTGCTGCAGCTGCCGCCGAGACGCGCCAGTCTGTATTCAAACTACTCTTATTCAACCTGGTTCCTATTGCTGGCATGGCACGGGGTGCACCATTTGACGCGGCGGTAGCCGAGAAGAATGCGCGCAACATCGCCGCCCTTGCACCGATGATTCCTGATTTATTCTCGGCGGCAGACACTCGGGACTTCGACGTTGAGACTGAAGCGCTTGACGTGATCTGGGAAAATCCAACTGAGTTTGCTGCGAAAGCACAGGCGTTGATGGAAGCTGCGGGTACCTTTGCAGACGTTGCGGCCGGTGGCGATAGAGCTGCAACTCTTGGCGCTTTTCGAGCATTAGGTGGCGGCTGCGGAAACTGTCATGACGACTTCCGAGTAGACAATGACTAGATAGTAGTTATCTACTCAATAAAAAAGGGCAGCCTGGGCTGCCCTTTTTTGTGTCTGTTTTTTTGTTATTTATTGCGCGTCATTTGACGCATTGTGCCGGGTAAAGAATGCCGCCAGTGCAGCTCTGTCTTCATCGCTAATCTTACTGGTGTTGTGTTCTATCACATCGTTCATATCGCCACCGGCAAAATCCCCATCGGGTTTTAAACCCAGGAGTAAAAATAGATCGAGGTCGAATGCCGTCCATTCTTCCATCGCGGCGGCATCGATCGCCTCGATAACATCTTCCCCCAGAGTCGCCCCGGCGAACTCTCGCCTGGCATCAAGAATCCCTAGTGAGTTTCTTGGCGTATGGCATTCACTGCAGTGCCCAAGATTTCTGGCCAGATAGGCGCCTCGCTCCACTAAGTCATCATCAAAAGCTTCGTATTCAACTTCGCTGATGTCCGCCATGAGATTCCACCCCGCCATCGCCCAGCGATTCAGCCAGGGTGGCGTCTGTGCAGCGGGCACCGAGTTGGCTATAGGATCGAGGCTCATGAGATAGGAACCTATATCCACTACATCCTGATCGCTAAGACCTGCGTAGGCGCGAAAGGGAAACGCCGGATAGTAGAAACTACCACCAGGTGTTCGCCCGTGCTTCAACGCTAAGAGAAAATCTTCCGCCTGCCAGCTGCCAATTCCTGTCTCCATGTCGGGAGTGATATTTGGCGCGAAGAAGGTGCCGAAGTCGGTTTCCAGCGCCAGCCCACCGACGAATGACTCCTCATCCTCTTCGCCGCGATGACAACTTATGCAGCCACCGGCGATGACCAGATACTCTCCGCGCTCAATGGCCTCATCGCTAGTGGACAGTTGCGCAGAGCTGGAAACAGACGGAGGCAGAAATAGCCGTAGCGCTATCGATAACAAAACCACAGCGGCTGCTATTAGAAATAATCGTGCTTTGGATATTGCTAGCTGTGCCATTTCTCTAACCTCTAACTTCTAACTTAAGCGTCTACTAAGTATCGATCTCTATGCCAACCTGATTAAACCAATTCCGTCAGTTGTTCCTTATTGAAAGTCTCTATCGAATCCATGTCATTGTTGCGGATCTTGTCTGCCCAATCGGGATTGGCAAGCAGCGCACGACCCACGGCGATAAGATCAAACTCGTCTGCTTCCATGCGGCTGATAAGCTCATCGATGCCTGCAACTTCCGCAGAGCCATCACGATAGGTTGCGACAAACTCTTCAGTCAAACCAACACTGCCAACGCTGATAGTTGGCTTGCCCGTAATCTGTTTCACCCAACCGGCAAGATTCAAGGAAGAGCCTTCGAACTCTGGCTCCCAGAAGCGTCTGTTGCTGCAGTGGAAGATGTCCACTCCGGCCTCGGACAAGGGGCTGAGAAACTGTTCCAGCTCTTCGGGTGTCTGCGCCAGCCTCGCTTCGAAGTCTTGCTGCTTCCACTGTGAGAATCGCAGAATCATCGGGAAGTCGTCGCCGATCTCACCGCGTATGGCCTGCATGATCTCAACCGCGAAGCGTGTGCGCTTGGATAGCGAGCCGCCGTATTTATCGTCTCTCTGGTTTGTGCCTTCCCAGAAAAAATTATCGATTAGATAACCGTGGGCGCCATGTAACTCGATGGCATCGAACCCAATCCGAACGGCATCTGCTGCCGCCTGTGCAAAGGCTGCGATCACTTCATCAATTTCCGCTGTTGAGAGAGGTTCCAGCACCTTCTTGCCCGGACTAAGCAGCCCCGAGGGCGTCGCCGATGGATAGTCTGGATGTGGGCCCTCGCCAGGCTTGCGAATCCCACCTACATGCCACAGCTGCGGTGCTATCTTGCCGCCGGCTGCATGCACACTCTCGACTACCTTTGCCCAGCCTTCCAATGCTTCGCCATGGAAACAGGGGATCTGCACCGCCGAAGAAGCCGCCTTGTGATTGACCGTGGTGCCTTCGGTGATGATGAGACCCACATTGCCTTCGGCGCGTCTTCTATAATATTGCTCAACGTTTTCATCGGGAATACCGTTCGGCGAAAACTGTCTGGTCATTGGTGCCATGACAATTCGATTCGGTAATTGAAGTTTCGGGTGATTAAACGGCTTAAAGAGTACGTCCGGGTTCATCTGCTATCCTATTTTTACTTCGTTGTATCGGTTGTTCGGGTGTAGGTAAATTTACTGGCGAGCATTCTATTGCCTGCCAGTTTGCCTGTCGACTCATAGACTCGAGGCTGGGATTCCCTAGGGTGTCCAGGCGGATCGTGTCGCAGCCTGTTTGAGGGTAGAACGATTCGCATCCGATGGAGGCGGCTCCGAATCACCGAAGATGGCACGAATCCAGTGGCCGTCTGTTGGGTTGGGAAAGAGGATATAGTCGCGCCCGTATCGCTCTCGGTCTTCTTCCATGAGACTGAGCCGCTGCTCAAGGTCGGTAGAATAGTAGCGACGGGCAAAATCATTCAGGTTGTCACCCAATAGCACCACGACCTCATGGTCTTCTCTTATCTGCTGTTGAACTTGCTCCTTGTTCGATGTCTCGCGCAAGACGCGCAGGTGTGCTCGGTCCACCGAGGGGAAACCTACCGCATTCAGATTATCGAGCGCCAGGTCTACGGTAGAATCCCCCTGGTCGCGATTGGTTACATAGAAGATCTCCACGCCGTTGGCGACGCAAAATTCCAGAAACTCCAACGCGCCGGGGCTGGCAACCGCGCGATTCTCTGCAACCCAGCGATCCCAGATCGCATCATCGAAGAAGTCTCGCCCCTGCTCGATTAGATAGCCCCAGTAGTCATTCGCCAATAGCAGGGTTTCATCGACATCACTGATTATGGCAAGGGGGAGCGAGCCATCCTGCTTCTGTGCCAGAGCTAACTCGACACGCAGTCGCGCCAGGTTGAAGCCTTGGTGATACAGCGCGCGGTATTCGGCGGCGGTCTGTTTCCATGCCATCGCCATTGTCAGATTGTTCTCGAGGTTTGCATCGCTGCTTGGTGAGCTCTGTCCGAATGCGGGGACTGCTGCGCTCAGAGCGATCAGGGCCGCCAATACTTTTCCTACTACTTTCACTTCGCCGCGCATGGGTAATTTCTACTCCGTGTATAACTGTGATTTGTACAGGCTAGTCTGTACTATAGCCTGCTACGTTGTTGTGTAATCCTAAATCAATTTGGCTGACAACAACACTTCATCGGCCGATATTGCGCAAGATAAGCCAATACAGCGAGGACCAGATAATGCACCCAGATCAACCACGTCGATTGCATAGACCCAACACAGGTTTAGCACAACTCTTTCTAATGATTGGCCTATTCAGCTTTAGCGCCGTGCTATCCGCGCAGTCCTATCGTGTGCTTCTTTCAAACGACGACGGCATCGAATCTCCACGCCTGCATGCACTGCAAGAAGCCCTGGCACAGCTTCCCGGCGTCGAGGTAGTTGTCTCCGCCCCTAATGTAAATCAGTCCGGCTCCAGCCAGTCCTCAATCGGTTCGGTAACGGTGGACAACTATGAGCGTAACGGCAGTTTTTTCGGCTATGCCGTTCACGGCAGGCCCGCCGATGCGGTTCGCTTCGGCATTAAGGAGCTAGGCAAGGATCAGCCTTTCGATATCGTCGTCTCGGGCATTAACCGTGGCGCCAATGTTGGCAACGTCTCCCATCTGTCTGGCACGGTGGGGGCGGCGATGGAAGGCTTGTACCATGGCCTGCCCGCGATAGCCGTCTCGGAAGATCCGGAGAGTGAGAACACAGCTATCACGGCAAAGTTCACCGCGGATCTGGTGGATCGCTATCGCAGAGAAGGCGCGCCCATAGGCACGATGATCTCGATCAACGTCCCGGCCGGAGATCTAAAAGGCGTGGCGGTAAGGCCCATGGGAGATTCTTATTTGGAAACGGGTAGCTATGAAGTAACTAATCGCAGTGGCGGCAGCACGCAGTACGAGAGAATTCGCCTCATTGTGCAGTCGGAGAATCCGGCGACAGATACCTATGCCTACCAGCAGGGATACATCTCACTCACGCCACTTAAATTCGACTGGACCGATTTCGAGATGCTCGATGAAGTTGAATCGTGGAATTTACAGATCGACTAGTCGATTTACTCAGGAGAGTGTTGTGCTCGAATTCGAACACATAATACAGGTCAACGATCCGACCAACGGTGAACTGCCCATGCTGACAAGGTCTCAGTTGTGGGAGGGCTTGGTGCTGCGCGCAAGGCGCCCCGACAGATTCAATAGTAGCCTGCAGGTGACCACCAAAGAATACGCTGAGGATGAATTCGAGCGCGTCATCGATGTTGGAGATGCTAAGTTTTATGAACTGGTAATGCTTTATCAGGATGAGAAGATTCATACCCAGACTATGGAAGAATATGACCAGATAGATGCCGAGAGCGTTACCCATCTGGAAGAGCCCGAGGAGGGCTACCTATTTGTCCGTTTCAGCTATAGACGCGAGATAGACGAAGACGGCTCCGTTGATGTCTCAGAGCACTTGAAATCGGCTTATCTAGAGACCGACCGTGACGCGATTGCGCTAATTCGAATGTTTGCCGAAAGTGGCCTGTTTGGCGAATCCATAGACTGAGCAATCAATACTAGGCAAAGCCACTTCAATTGTAGTGTGTTACTCGCTACCTAGCTGCGCCCGCTCTGTTCTTCTTTGATATGCAGTGCTGAATTGGTTTATTCTCTGAGGCACTGCTTACTATTCTAAATAATTCGATGCCCTCAGGGGTGGGAGATAACAACAATGAAAGCACTCCTGAACTCACTACTGATTACCGCCGCTCTTTCTGCCAGTACATTTGCCATGGCCGATCGTCAGGCCAGCGATGATGAACAGCATATCGATGACCCGCGTGTGCAGCATCGAAGCTACGAATTTCCGACAACGGGAGAGTCAATTCCCTACGCCGTGTTTGTTCCTTCCAGCTATGACGCTAGTCGGGCTTCTCCCTTAATTGTTTCCTTGCATGGCCTGGGCAGAAGCCACGATTGGTTGATGGGCTACCACGGATTCCTCGATCAGGCTGAAGCGAACGGCTATATAGTTGTCACCCCTCTGGGTTATATCCGCCGTGGATGGTACGGCTCCCGAGCTCTCGAGGACATGGAAGATGCCAGAAATAGTGAGCAAGATGTTCTCAACGTATTGCAGCTAACGCGTGATGAGTTCAATGTCGATTCCAATCGAATCTATCTTTGGGGACACTCCATGGGCGGTGCGGGCACCTATCATATTGCCGCGAAGTACCCAGACCTATTCGCAGGTCTGGGAGTTGCGGCACCTGCCCCTGAAGCCAATGCACCGATGGATGAGATTCTAGGAAAGATTAAGCATCTGCCTATCTTCGTTCTGCAAGGCGACCAGGATGAATCCGTGCCCGTCGAACGCACTCGTGCCTGGGTAGCATCGATGCGCGAGCTCGGCATGCAACATGTCTATGTAGAAATTCCCGGCGCAGATCACTCTCTGCTAATCTCCCAGGATAAGAACAATATGCAAAAGTTCGTCGACTTCTTTAACATCGTACGCAAGCAGTATTAGATTGAAGGACATAATAAAAAATGAGATCAAAGTTTCTAGGTAGTGCAATCTGCTGTTTCCTACTCGCCATGACGCAGGCTAATGCTGCGGAAGACGCTGCCTTCGACGCAGAAGAAACTTATCAATCTACCTGCTTTGCCTGCCATGGCACCGGCGCTGCTCACTCACCCGAGGTCGGCGATCAGATCGAATGGGAAATACGCATGGACAAAGGCATGGACACTCTCGTGCAGAACACCATCAACGGGCTCAATGGCATCATGCCGCCCAGAGGTCTTTGTGCGACCTGCAGCGACGAGCAACTCAGGGCCATCGTAGAATTCATGGTTCAGAGCAGTCTATAACTACACTAGTCATTCTACTAAAAAATAGGGAGCACGATTCATGTTGCACTCAGGAAAAAATTCTATTAAGGGTTTGCTGCTTGCAGCCTGCTTGCCAATTTTGTTAATTGGCTGTGCACCCGAAGGCGATTCCACCTCGATTGAAGTCGCGACCAGTAGCAGGAGCACCGGTGGTGAGGTAGAGCAGGTAGAAGTTACTTCTGCACTTCGGCCCGTCTCGTCCGTGCAGAATATGGACTGGCGCCTACACAATCTCGACCTCGCAGGTTCTCGCTATGCGCCCAGCGATCAGATCAATCGAGAGAATGTTGCCGAGTTAACTCCCAAGTGGCTTTTCCAACACGGCGTGATCGATGGCGTGAGCAACCAGACTACGCCGGTGATTGTCGGCGACATGATGTACGTCACCGACTCCCGCGGCAGTGTCTATGCTCTTAATGCGGTAGACGGACACCTGCTGTGGACCTATGACGTAACACGCCTATTAGGCGGTGGTCGTCGCGAGGGCTATATCTTCAGACATAGAGGCGTGGCCTATGAAGACGGTGTGGTGTATTCCGCAGCGGGCTCGTTTGTCTTCGCCCTCGATGCAATCACCGGCGAACCCCTTGAAGGGTTTGGAGACAACGGTCAGGCACCGGTGATTCTGGATGTACTGCATCAGAAGAATCCGGATATCGAGACGGCGATATCCGTAGGCTATTGGTTTACAACCGCTCCGCAAGTCTATGACGGCGTGATTTATGTCGGCACGACGCGCAGCGAGAGCCATATCGCTGGCGGCTATGTGCTGGCAATCGATGCCAAGACCGGCGAGGGCATCTGGAACTTCAATACTGTTCCACAAGACGAGACCGATCAGGGCTGGGATATCGCGGGGCCAACCTGGGTTGGCGGCGAACGCAACGGTGGCGGCATCTGGGAAACACCTGCAATCGATCCCGAATTGGGAATGGTCTATGTGGCCGTAGGCAATCCCTTCGGCGATAGCACCAAGCGCGATGGTATGAATCTTTTCAGCGATTCCATTATTGCCCTCTCTCTCGAAGAGGGAAATCTGGAGTGGTATTACCAGCAGGTCCATCACGATGTGTGGGACTACGACTCTGGCAACCAGCCGGTATTATTCGATATGGAAGTCGACGGACAGGACGTTAAAGCCCTGGCGCAGGCAAGCAAGAATAGCTGGCTCTACATACTCAATCGAGAAACCGGCGAACCGGTTCACCCGATAATAGAGACGCCTGTCTCAACGGAAACAGATGTGGAAGGCGAAGTCCCCTATCCTACACAGCCGATCCCACATAAGGCCAATGGCGAGAGAATGGAGCCCGTATCCCCAGTCTTCCCTACGGATATTCCTGCACAGCAAATGGAAGCAAACGAACTTGTTGAACAGTTCACGCCTATTGGGCCGAACCAGATTTTCTCTCCCGGTTATGGAGGCGGCGCAAACTATGCTCCGATTTCCTATGGCAAAGACACCGGCTATTTATATATTAATGCCATCGATCAGCCGTTCAATTCCGGCCGCGACCCCAAGGGATATTTCTCTGCCTATGACCCAACCACAGGCGAGTTAATCTGGCGACAGATCTTCGAAGGCTACGGACAAGCCGGTTCGGTAGTCACCGCGGGGGGCATTGTATTCGTCGGGGCCGGAAGCAATACCGCTGGCTACTTCTATGCTTATGATGCCTATACCGGTGAAGAGCTATGGAAGTTCAATACAGGCGCCGGCGTGTTCGCATCACCTTCGGTATATGTCATCGATGGTCAGGAATATGTGACCGTAGCATCGGGCGGCGGATCGAGAGGGCGAAGAGGTGGCGATCTGATTCTTGTCTTCGCCTTGCCTGATTAGATTCGATTCAGCAAATAGGTTTCTTCGTGGTTACACAACCACGAAGAAACCATTACGTTTTCTATAGCGCACATTATTAAAGCTATAAAACTTTACGTTGCCCTCTCGAATCACCCTATACCCTCTCGGCAGTGTCGCGACACGAAAGCCAGCTCGCGGTTTTACGATAATATAGCCGCGGCCCTTCTTCTGGTAATAAACACCTTCGCTGTAAAAGAACGTCTCATCATTGTGAACAAAGCGCACATGGGTCGCTGGTAGACTATTTAATCTTGATGCGGAAAACCTGGTAACCGTTCTAATGGGTGCCGCTGGGGTGACTACAACCGTGTTCACCGTTTGATGGGAATGCACGACACCATGTCTGTGAATACCTCTGTGCAATGGATCCGCGCTTGCACTCGTTGCCGACAGCAGCATGGCACAGCCTAAGGTGTATCCGATTACACTCGTTGTAGAAAACAATTTCATGAGATTTCTCCAGTTTCCAACGCTATAAAAACTACTACACGATCAAGTATCGCTTAGTAAGTAGAACGCTTGGGGAGGAAATTGGTTTACACGAAGGCGAGGCCGTTATGTCTCAACGGCGGAAGCAGGCTATAGCGTGGTGATAACGAGCCTGAAACCGATAGTGTTGTTGCGGACTCCGGGGTCGACACCGCCGCGTACAGCGGCCCGTATATTACCCACACCATCGGCGAATGAGCCGCCGCGCATGACCCAGAGTGCATCTTCAGCCAGATTAGCCGCGTCGTCGTCTGCGGTATAAGGATAAGCCTGTAGCGGGCTGCGTGTCAGCTCCCACACATTGCCGCTCATATCCTGAAGGCCGAAGGCGCATTGAGTGCAGGGCTTGGAGCCAACGGGGAGGATGGTGCTCGAGCCGTAGTTAGCAAATTCCATGGAGGGCGTATTTCCCCAAGGGAAGAGTCGGCCATCTGTGCCACGGGCTGCCTTCTCCCATTCTGCCTCTGAGGGCAGGCTTATGCGAGCACCGCTTGCGAGAAAGCTGCGTAATTCTTCGGGCGTGTTAGGCGAGCTCTCCACTTTCCCCTGTAACCAACGCGTATATCCCAAGGCTTCAGGCCACGTAATATTTGTTATGGGAATATTGCCTGCTGCATCTGCTGGAATCTTGTCAGCCAGAGTTGGGTTCTCTTGTGCATAGGCCCAAAATTGCGCAACCGTAACCTCGAACTTCCCGATATAAAAATCTGTCAGCTCAACCGACCCCTGACGACGGGAACTGGACCAGCGTTCATTCTCGTAGGCGAGACGATCCAGCGCAGGATTGCTGCCCATGGTAAAAGTGCCGGCGGGAATCTTTACAAAACCTAGCAGTGGCTCGTCCGGAAGATACCAGGCATCGCTGCGAAGTCCGGTAACCGAAGCGAGTGCCTCGGCAGAGGCAAGAACTGTCGCTTCATGCTGTCGTGATTGAAAAGTCATCCATGCAGCGACAAAGACAATCATAAGACACATGATGCTAAGGCCCAGAGTTCGCCCAGGTATTTGCTGCGCGCTAGAACCATCCCCTTCGGCGTTTGCCTTAGGCTGGGGCTTGCTCATATCTGCGACCTGTTACTCTCACAGGCAAAGGCCCAGTTATGTTCACAGGCCTTCTCATACAACTCTTGCGTGGAGGCGGACATTAAGTTTTGTCCGCCCTCTCTCAGAAGCAATCTTAGATCCAGTTCATGAGGCGTCTCACGGGCCATGAGATCTTGGTCCAACAGATTGAGACATGCCGCCTGAAACTTTAACTCACAGCCTCTGGAAAAATAGGCTAGCGAGAGCTCCTCATCAGATTCTGTAATCTTTCCTTCACGGTAATGAGCCCCTATTTCATTACATGCCCAGGCTGCATTGTCTCCGCAATAGCTTGCCTCGAGTTGTAGCATTCGGCCACAAGCATTCGGCAACTCACTGGCGCAGGCCTGTTCCCAAAACGGAAGACTATCACCTTCGTGCATGCTGTCGGTCTTTCCAAGGAAGGACATAGAGGCAAAGATTACGATCCAGATACTCATATGCGCTAGATTGGCGCGACCGCCAAACCAGCTCTCTCGCCAAACATTCAATAGCGCCTGGGAATGTATAGAACGCACAGACCTGTCGATAGCGATGACACTCAGGTTCAGAAGTGGTACTACGAGAAGCTTGTCGTAGAAGGTGGGTGAACCCATGCTGCCTAGCAGGGTGTACAGTCCAAAAACTCCCAGCCCATAGAGCATGCCGAAGATGGTTTTTCCTAATGGCGTTCTGGGAGAAGTCGAAGGATCAGTAATCAATAGGTGCAGGCCCAGAAAAACCGCAGCGGGGATTTCCGAATCCAGGAAATAGGGAACTCCAGTACCCGCCGAATAGAGCGCACTTATGCCGAATAATGTAATCGCCGCTGCTCCGGCAACGAGTGTTATGGAGAAGAAATACATAACAACGAGGCCAACCAGGAATAGGAAGGTATAGATATTCGGTGCCAGGGTGAGAGTCGATGCAATCTCCTGCCCCCAAGTAAGAGCGGTTGTGTTGGTGGCGATGAGTATCAATGAGAAAAACCCCAAGGCAAAGGCCGAGGGATTAAAGATATGCGAGCTACGCCCGTCTCTTTGCCAACGCACATATTCCTTGCCCATGAAGCCGACGGCAATCATCAGGAACTGGAGATAGAACCAATCGTCTCTAAACCAGAGAAACAGGTTGATACTGAGGATAATCGGAATCGGTCCAAAGCCCAGGCTGTACTCGCGACGTCTGGACCAGGCCAGCAACATATCGAAAGTATAGGCAAACAGCAGCTGGCCGATTATCAGCCAGGCATGGTCGTACACCGGACGCCAGTAGTAGCCCCAGTAGGCATAGACGCTGAACTGCACCATCGCCTGAATATAGTGCTGGGGCCGCAGGAGGATACTGAATACCCTCTCTTCATTCTTGTTTTTCGAATTCACCAGCAGATAGGCCTGCCACGCGAGTAATGCAGCGGCTGCGCCCCAGAATGACCAGACCAGGGTGGCATTACCCTGTATGCGGGGGACGAAACTAAGGGCTATAAGCAGGATAGATAGGGCGAATGGAAACTTGAAGGCGCCCAGGCTTGAGCCTAACTGCCCGGCAGTAGACGGCTTGTTATTGCGGCTATGTTGTTTGGAACTGGCAGAAATGGCCATTTGATTACACTCTGACGCGAGAAATTAGTCGATGGCAAGAATAAACCACCTACTGGAGCAATTCAATTTGGCTGGGCTATGAGCTAGGCATTCACTGCCTCTAGGAGGGGGATAGATGCCGACAATTGAGCTCTGGCTAGGGCTCAATTGTCGGGATGGGCTGCATCTGCTGCCTGTGAATGACGGTGCTGGTGCTCAGGCTGGCCATCTTCACGGGCCGAACCGTGATGACGATGGGGCCTATTGTGATCTTCATGATCACCGTGACGAGTACCGCCTACGGCAGCATTGGCCATTCGAAACGGCGCCGCTATCATCGTGCCTGTTGTGTCCGCAGCCACGCCTACAACCGCTCCAGTCAGCTGGAATGGGGCTTTAACCACCGCCGCAGTCGTATCTACGGCAACACCGATTACGGCACCTACGCAGCTGGTCAGGGTAAGCGCGAGGGCTAGGCTGGCTATCAATTTTGAGCGCTTCATTGGCAATCTCTAGTTTATTTTTCGCAGCCCCATTGAAGGGGGGGATGATCTACCTTAGTGCTCACTGCCTGAATCATGGCTGAATAGCCTCACTGGGTCTCCCCTGTCTAACCACGGCACTTAAGCCTGCTGAAATAGTGGCTTTAGCGAGACCTCAATAGGCGCAAATTGATCTTGAAAATTCGCCTAAACAAGCGTAGCTTCAAGCAATTAGCCCCTGATTTCTCATAAGAATTAAAATACTGTTGGAGGTTCAGATGAACAACAGAGTACTTAGCAAACTAAGCCTAGCCATTATCGGTCTTTTGGCCGCTCCACAATTGCTGGCACAGTCGGGCGAAATGCCCCGGACTGAATATGGTCACCCGGATTTTCAGGGCACCTACACCTTTAGAACACTGACGCCGCTTAATCGCCCGCGAGAATTGGCAGACAAGGCCACTCTGACACCAGAGGAAGCAGCCGAATGGGAAGCATTCGAGAATCGCCGCCAGAATCGCGACCTGATCATCGACTCCGTAGGCGGTGCCGGCTACCCACCTGGCGTAATCTCCTACAATGAATTCTGGTATGAGCGTGGCGTCGAGACTATTGCAGACCGCCGTACATCTCTGGTTTACGATCCACCGAATGGCCGCGTACCCGAGCTAAACGCTATTGGTAAAGAACGCCGCGCCGCCTACGGGCAGATGGTCTTCGAGAGCGCTGGGCCTGAAGGCAGAACTACAGTCGATCGCTGCCTTACTGGCTTCGTTGCCGGGCCACCGATGATTCCTGGCTCCTACAATAACAATATGCAGCTGGTGCAAACCAAAGACACTGTAATGATCTTGAACGAGATGGTGCATACGGCACGCATCATTCGTATGGACAGTGAGCACAATACCAAGCAATTAAAATGGGAAGGTGATTCAGTCGGCTACTGGGATGGAGATGAGCTTGTTATCACCACTAAACACTTCTACCACGACTACAATCTTCGTGGCATGTCAGACCAAGCCGTAATCCAGGAGCGTTTCAGCTGGGTTGATGAAAACACATTGGATTATGACTTTACTGTGGAAGATCCCCTGTCCTGGGATGTGACCTGGTCTGGGAAAGTACCCATGCGCCGCGCTGCTGACCCGGTCTATGAGTATGCCTGCCACGAAGGCAACCATGGCTTGCAGGGCATTCTTGCCGGATGGAGACGCTATGAGTCCATGGGCTTAAATGGTGACGGCTCACCCAAGTCTGAAACTGGAACCGTTGCTATAGAAGAATAGTTACCAGTCGAACGCACAAGATCTGCATTTAGCTGCAGATTTTGGAAATTTCAAATAAACCAGAGTTGGGTTACTATCCAAGTCTGGTTTTTTTATGTCTGCAGTCTATTTGTTTTCCATTTTTTTAATGCCAGCTCGACAATTTTTCAGGATCGCAATACCCATGTTAAGAAAACGGCTTCTACCTGTCTGCGCTGCCCTGTGTTCACTGCTATTGTTTTCTGGCAGCGTGCTTGCCGAGGTAAACTCGGTTTTCATCTCCTCCAGGCTAGACCCGAACGCGATTATCATTACAGAGGTAGATATCATCTTTATCTACGACGAGGAAATCAGCAACGCCTTGCCAGACACGAAGTCCGCGTGGTATTCGAATAAGCGAGGGTTCACGCGGGATGCCGGGGATAAGATGGACATCGTCAATGTCTTTATTCCCCAGGGCTTCGACTCGGAGATGGCGAGCCTGCCGGTGCGCCGCGCAGAGGCGCTGCAGGTTCTAGTCTATGCCTACCATGACGATTCGAAGGCTACGCCAAGAGACATAACCGATACCGCCAATGTGCTAATCGAGATAGACCCATTCGGTATTCGCGTATCGAGTCGAGACTGAGTGGATGTCGGCCATGGAGCTGGAGCAGATTTTCCCTTTTCTACTGGTGTCCACCGTAGTGATCGCCGCTCCCGGGCCCAACATTCTGGTAATAGTTTCCACCACACTCCTGTCTGGAAGACGGCGCGGCTTACAGACAGTGATAGGCACGACTCTTGCCATGGTAATCAAGCTCGCGATCGCGGCACTGGGAGCCACCCTATTCCTGGCCACGCTCAGTCAAGGTCTAATCTGGTTGAAATGGTTCGGTGTCGCCTACTTGTTGTTTCTCGGCAGTAATTCACTCTATGCTTTCTACACACGCAAGAAGGTCGAACGATCCAGCGCCAGTGCCTCGATGCAACGCGGTTTCTGGGTTTCGCTTACTAATCCAAAAACGATTCTATTCTTTAGCGCTTTCCTACCACAGTTCGCTAGCACTAGCAGCGCCTACCTGCCACAGATTGCGACTCTATCTGCCTGCTTTCTCTTGCTAGCAGTCACTATGGATAGTTGTTATGTATTGCTGGCGGCCAAGTTGAAATGGCTACTTGCCTCTCGAGATATCGACCGGATTAGTAATGGTGTAAGTGGCACCTTGTTTTTAGGCGCCGGAGGAATCCTCGCGACCACGAACCGCGTCTAGAAATACACTTGTTGCTAATAGCGTAGCTATTCTTGTATTAGCTGAATCCAATTTCCACAGGTATCATCAAAAGTTGCAATCCAGACACCATCGTATTGTGTGGGTTCGCCTTTGAAGGAAACGCCCTTCTCAGTGAGTCGCTTCCATTCCTGGTGTATATCATCACTGTGAAAAGCGGTGGCTGGGATTCCATCGGTATAGATTGCGGCTTGGAAGACCTTCGCAGCGGGGTGCGCGTTTGGTTCCAGCGACAATTGCGTCTCACCGGAGCCCTTGGACGTGACCGTCAGCCAGCGAAACTCGCCTAGATCGATATCGTGCACCTTGTGAAAGCCCAGTATTTCGGTATAGAACGCAAGGGCCCTACTTTGATCATCTACAGAAATTCCAACAAGTTTGATGTCCATGTATCCTCCTCAGGGCGTGTAAAACACTGGCACACTTTACAATTGAATTGCTATTGGCCGTAGTTTATTCTTGTATCCCCCTATTCATCAATGAAAGATCAATGAGAGTTCTAGAAGATGACTAATAACAACATAAAGACAGCTTTACTGGCATTGGCGATAACGCCGGCATTGGTTTTTGCCCAAGCCGACATGCCTCCTACAAACGATCTGGAAAACCCTTATCTCACTCAGTCGGGCTACTTTAAGATGCCTGCAGGCCGCGACTGGGGTTCATCCAGCACGGTTGAAATCGATGCCGATGGCGAGAGCATCTGGGTCGCCGAACGTTGCGGCGGCAATGCGAATGCCTGCGTTGAGAAGCCTGACACAAACCTGATCATGTTGTTCAGTAAGAACGGCGATATGGTTCGTAGCTTCGGCGCCGGTTATATTACCTGGCCTCACGGCATTCACGTAGATCACGACGGCAACGTCTGGGTCGCTGATGCACGTGGCTCAGAGCAGACCCAGGGCTATGATGGCGAACATTATGGGCACCAGGTTCACAAGTTCAGCCCTACCGGGGTTCACCTGATGTCCTTGGGCAAGAAAGGCGGCGGTCAGGACGACGAATATTTCTACACGCCAAATGACGTGCATGTTGCGCCTGATGGATCCATTTTTGTAGGCGAGGGACACTCCAGCGCTGAGGGCTCTACCAACCGCGTACACAAATTCGATGCGGACGGAAACCACCTCTTCTCATTCGGCGAATGGGGAACCGAGCCAGGAAATTTCCGCCAGCCACACGGTTTGGCCATGGACTCGAAGGGACGCCTGTTCGTAGCAGACCGCGGCAATAACCGTATCCAGATCTTCGATCAAGATGGCAATCTACTCGACGTATGGCATCAGTTCAGCCGCTTGAGTGGCATCTACATCGACGAGAATGATGTGCTTTACGGCGCAGATTCAGAGTCAGGTTCGGTTAATCCCGATCATGGTGACTGGGTTCGTGGTATCCGTATCGGAAGCGCTATTACCGGTGAAGTGGAATTCCTGATTCCTGACCCACAACCAGATTGTCGTGGTACTTGTACTGCAGAGGGTGTAGTTGCCGATGCTCATGGCAACATCTTCGGTGCCGAAGTTGGCCCAGTTGGTGGAATCAAGCGTTACGTTCGACCCGTCAAGTAATGCATCACTAAGTACTACTTAGGATCCACTTCTAAGAAAGCCCACCCTAAGCGGTGGGCTTTTTTTTGCCAACAAGACGGCCCAGCTTGTTAAAAGCAACCGAATTGTTAGAGAAATTTTGGAGAGGCACCGGGTTCGATTCTAGTCACCCTCGGAGCCTACGTACTGCTATCCGAGAGTGAGTAGAGCTGCGCTGTGCCAGCCGCTATTTAGACGGCTGCGATAATAGCGTTCAGAGTCGCACTTGGACGCATAGCAGCGGAGGCCTTCTCGACATCGGGCTTGTAGTATCCACCCACATCCATGGAAGGTCCCTGGGCTGAATTAAGCTCATCGATGATCTTCGCTTCGTTCTCGGTCATAGCCTGTGCCACCGGCGCAAAGCGTGCCTGCAGCTGGGCATCGCTATCCTGCGCAGCCAGTGCCTGCGCCCAGTACAGGGCCAGGTAGAAATGACTGCCACGATTATCTAACTCGTTAACCTTGCGTGAAGGTGACTTGTTGTTATCGAGGAAATCGCCGGTAGCCTTATCCAGGGAATCGGCAAGTATTTTCGCACGACCGTTTCCGGTGACATTCGACAGATGCTCCAAAGATGCCGCCAGGGCCAGAAACTCGCCTAGTGAATCCCAGCGAAGATGGTTTTCCTTCTCGAATTGCTGAACGTGCTTCGGTGCAGATCCGCCGGCGCCGGTTTCAAACAGACCGCCGCCCTTCATTAGTGGCACAACAGAAAGCATCTTGGCACTGGTTCCCAGTTCCAGAATCGGAAACAGGTCAGTTAAGTAGTCACGCAGCACATTGCCCGTAACCGAGATAGTGTCCAGGCCATCCTTCGCTCGTTGTAGGGACAGACGCGTAGCCGCCTCTGGCGTCATGATGCTAATCTCCAGACCATCGGTATCGTGGTTTGCAAGATAGGTATGTACCTTCTTGATGATCTCGGCGTCGTGGTTACGGTTCTCGTTCAGCCAAAAGACTGCCGGAGTAGCCGAGAGTCTGGCCCGACTAACTGCCAGCTTAACCCAGTCCTGGATCGGTGCGTCTTTAGCCTGACACATGCGCCAGATGTCGCCTTCTTCTACGGCGTGTTCGAGCAAGGTGTTTCCTGTCTTATCGATAACGCTAACAGTTCCCTTAGCCGGAATCTCGAAAGTCTTGTCATGAGAACCGTACTCTTCTGCCTTCTGAGCCATAAGACCAACGTTAGGTACGCTGCCCATGGTTGATGGATCGAATGCGCCATTAGTTCTGCAGAAGTCGATTACTTCCTGGTATACGCCAGCGTAGCAACGGTCTGGAATTACAGCCTTCATGTCTTGCAGGTTTCCATCAGGACCCCACATCTGCCCTGAGGTTCGAAGCGCTGCAGGCATCGAGGCATCGATTATCACATCGCTAGGCACGTGCAGATTAGTTATGCCCTTGTCCGAATCCACCATCGCCATATCGGGGCGATCTACATAGCAAGCCTGGAGATCTGCTTCGATCTCTTCGCGCTGCGCATCTGGAAGACTCTTAATCTTGCTATAGACGTCACCGATACCATTGTTCGCTTCAACACCAAGCTCTGCAAAAACCGCTGCATACTTGTGAAACACTTCTTCATAGAAAACAGTCACGGCGTGACCAAATATAATCGGATCCGACACCTTCATCATTGTCGCTTTCAGGTGTAGAGAAAAGAGAACGCCTTGATTCTTCGCGTCGTCAATCTGCTTGGCGAGAAAGCTCCGCAGCGCAGTTCTATTCATCACTGAGGCGTCTATCACTTCGCCCGCAAGCAAGGCTACGCCTTCCTTCAGGACAGTGACACTGCCCGCACTATCACGGTGCTCAATTCTAACGCTTGTCGCAGCATCGACAGTTGTGGATTGTTCGCTGCCAAAGAAATCACCCGATTCCATATTCGCAACATGAGATTTGGAATCCTTCGACCAGGCACCCATGGAATGTGGATTCTTGCGTGCATAGGATTTTACCGATGCCGGTGCGCGGCGATCGGAGTTTCCTTCTCTGAGCACAGGATTTACAGCGCTGCCCTTTACCGAGTCATAACGCGCCTTGATGTCGCGCTCTTCATCTGTCTGTGGCTCTTCCGGATAGTCGGGAAGTGCATAACCCTGATCCTGCAATTCCTTTATAACGCCCATTATCTGCGGCAGAGAAGCAGAGATGTTCGGGAGTTTAATGATGTTAGCCATTGGGTCCTGAGTCATCTCGCCGAGTTCGGCAAGCGCATCGCTCTGCCGCTGATCTGTATTCAGGTAGTCTGAGAAATTGGCGATTACACGCCCGGCAAGAGAGATATCTCGAGTTTCGACGGCCACGTCGGAGGCATCGGTGAAAGCCTTAATGATAGGTAATAGTGAATACGTGGCCAAGGCTGGCGCCTCGTCTGTCTCGGTATAGATAATTGTAGATTTGTTATCTGACATCGTAATTCCTTATATTGACTCGTTCTAGCCGTGCTAGTGCTGTGTTGGTGCTGTATTAGTACCCTGATATTACTCTCTTAGTTAAGCAGCCTTTTACGCACACCTGCCTAGGGGCAAAAAGGGCGCGTATTATAGCAGTCACAGAGCAACACTTACAGTGGCCACAGATGCTCTACGGCGGCTATGTACGCTATAATTCAAACTCTTGGTACTGCGCGAGCCTGCCTTGGCTCAAACAGCTAGCAACTATACGCCGATCGATAAGACAACCGTGAATTAGAGAAGAGAGACTATGCTATTAGCCACAGGCATCCCAGATTTTACTATTCGTTCCGCCACAGTCGAGGACTGCACCTTGATTCTGAGCTTCATTCAGGAATTGGCAGATTATGAGAAACTGAGTCACGAGGTAGTTGCAACGGTCGCGATTCTGGAAGAAACCTTATTTGGTGAGAAGTCTTACGCCGAAGTCACCATCGGCGAATACCACGGTAAGGCAGTCGGTTATTCGTTGTTCTTTCACAATTTCTCTACTTTTACTGGAAGGCCGGGAATCTACCTCGAAGATATCTACGTCCAGCCGCAGATGCGCGGCAAGGGATTCGGAAAGCTACTTCTGGCCTATATCGCCAAGCTCGCCGTTCAACGCAACTGCACAAGAGTTGAATGGTCGGTTCTAGATTGGAATGAGCCCTCTATTAAATTTTATAGATCGATCGGTGCCGCCCCCATGGATGGCTGGACGGTACAGCGACTCGATGGCACCGAGCTTGCTGATTTCGCACAGCAATTCAAATAAACTTAGATCTTGTTTAGTTCTAACATTTTATAGCTCCTAGAGAAGGCGAGGTTTAGCTTGAGTAGAATAGTCTATGTAAATGGCGAGTATGCCGCTGAAGAAGAGGCAAAGATTTCAATCTTCGATCGCGGCTTTATCTTCGGCGATGGCGTGTATGAAGTCGTACCTGTGATTTCTGGCAAACTGGTAGATCGCGCCTATTTCCTTGAACGACTCGAAAGATCTCTCAGCGAGCTGAGTCTTATCTGGCCTTGTTCTCAGCGCGAGTATATAGACATTATGCAGGAACTTATTTCTCGCAATGGCCTGAAGGAAGGAATCGTTTACTCGCAGGTGACTCGTGGTATCGCCGATAGAGACTTTGCCTTTCCCCCGAATACGCCTCCGACTCTAGTCGCGTTTACCTCATCTATGGACTTACTGGAGAACCCCCAGGCCGAGACTGGCATTTCCATCGCTACGAGCGAAGACATTCGTTGGAAGCGTCGCGATATCAAATCGATAAATCTTCTCGCTCAATGTTTGGCTAAACAGGATGCGCAAAGCAAGGGCGCAAACGAAGGCTGGATGATTGAGGATGGCTTTGTTACCGAAGGTGTTTCCTCGAGCGCCTACATCGTAAAAGATAGAAAAATAATTACACGCCCTCTCTCCAACTTGATTCTTCCCGGGATTCGCCGTCGTACTTTGATCGAGATTGCCCAGCGTGAAAATATTCAGATCGAACAGCGCCTGTTCACTATAGAAGAAGCACTGCAGGCTGACGAGGCTTTCATAAGCAGTGCCACAACCCTTGCCCTAGGAGTCGTAAGTATAGACGGGCAGCCAATTGGCGACGGAAAACCTGGCGAGATAACTGGAATATTGCGAAGCTTATACATACAACGGCTGTTAGAAGAAGCCAGCACAGCAGATTAGTCTTGCGGGGTATTGGCACTTAGCCCCGATCACCTCCAAAGCTAATCACCTCGCTAATATGCTTCGCATTCATCAATAACATAAGCAATCGATCTACGCCCACGGCAACGCCAGAACAGCTGGGTATACCGCTTTCAAGGGCGGCGATTAGCCTCTCATCTATAGCATGGATCTGCTGTCCCTTCTCTTTCCGCAGCCCATTGGCCTCTTCAAATCGTGCTCGCTGCTCGTCGCTGTCGCTGAGCTCAAAATAACCATTCGCCAGTTCCATGCCGTGACCGAACAACTCGAATCGCTTGGCTACCACTACACTAAAATCGTCCTCGGCCAAGGTTGATAATGCAGCCTGCTCCTGCGGATAGTCATAGATAAAGCAAAACGCCGGTAGCTCAGGCTCTATGGCGTTGGCAAGCAATAGCTGGAGATAGTCTGTTTTGCTTAGGTCGCTGCCAGCCAAATCGATCCTCTCCCTGGCCAACTGCTCTAACTCCGCTAGGGGAATCTGATGAGGGTCGATATGCAGATGCTTCTGAAATATTTCCCGGTAGCTAAAACGCGGTATAGGATCGCAGCCTAGAATTTCTTGTACCAGGCACTCCAGTTCAGTCATCAGTTCCTCTAGAGAATAAGACACCCTATACCATTCGAGTAATGTAAATTCGGTATTGTGAATTCTTCCCTTTTCTTCCTGTCGAAAGGCTTTCGTAAGCTGATAGATGGAACCACTGCCACTCGCTAGCAACCGCTTCATAAAAAATTCGGGAGAGGTTTGTAGAAAATAAGCTTCGCTATTATTGCCGTCTTTGAGCTCAGCGGATATGGATTCGATGTATACATCGGGGACTGTTGTGCTGGCGAGTATGGGTGTTTCTACTTCGAGCACATCACGCTCGGCGAAGAAACGCCGAATGCTTGCAAGGGTTCGCGCACGTTGTTGCAGATTTTGTAGGGGAGAACTTGGTTTCCAATCAACCATGAAATCTTCCTTTCACTAGCTGCTGCATAACGGCGTAGATTTGTGGCTAGTTTCGAGACCCCGTAGAGTCGGGCTATTTAGTGACTCGATTTTGATATTCAGAAGTTCGTGTATCCACACGAAGCACATCGCCGATATTCACAAACAGAGGTACCTTAACCACGGCGCCTGAACTCAGTGTCGCAGGCTTGGTTCCACCCTGAGCTGTATCCCCCTTCAGGCCTGGGTCAGTGTCTGTCACTTCGAGTTCCACGAAGTTGGCCGCAGTAACCGAGATCGGCGCATCGTTCCACAGCACTACCGTATATCTGTCTTGTTCCTTTAACCAGATCTTCGCATCGGTGATTGCATTCACATCGGCGGCAACCTGCTCGTAGCTGTCATCGGTTTTCATAAAATGCCAGAATTCGCCGTCCGCGTAGAGAAATTCCATTTCCAGCTCCATGACATCGGCGGCGTCTACCGATTCCCCTGACTTGTAGGTGCGCTCCCAGACTCTCCCGTTTACCAGATTGCGCAGCTTTACGCGATCGAATGCCTGCCCTTTACCGGGTTTAACCTTTTCAACTTCGATCATCGAGCAGGGTTCGGAGTCGATGAGGACCTTGAGCCCCGATTTGAATTCGCTGGTGGAGTAAGTTGCCATGTTTCCCTCTTGAGGTATTTGCTTTCGAGGCTAGCAAACTGCCTCGACTATGAATCTTATGTTCAGTGACCGCTTATGATAACGACTAGCAGCAGCTTTCTTGTCTATTGTCTCAATTCGCAGCAAAGATATCAGCATCGATTAACTAACTATCGAAGGCTTTAGCCTTATGTTGCTATGATGTGGCAACGGATACTAACAACTGCCTTTATAAAATCAAATTTTTGTTTCGGAACATTAGATGGGAAATCAGGTTACCTCACTCATTCGATCGGATCGTGCCCCAAATTGGCAGGATCAATTATCCGACCTGATCACGGATCCAGAAGAATTGCTCAACCTACTCCACCTCGACCCCGAGACCTGCCCCTATTCTCTAGCGGCTCTTAGCCAGTTTCCACTGAAGGCGCCCAGGCCCTTCGTAGAGAGAATCGAGAGAGGCAACTGGCATGATCCACTACTGAAACAGATATGGCCTGCCATAGAGGAGCAGAGCAAGAGCGAAAGCTTTGTACCGGACCCTCTCGATGAGCAGAACTTCAATCCCGTGCCTGGCCTTCTGCACAAGTATCAGGGGCGTGTGCTGTTAACCGCCGCGCCCCATTGCGCCATACATTGCCGCTACTGTTTTAGACGGCATTTTGACTATCGGGCAAATTCCCCAAGCCGCAAGCAATGGGACTCTGCTTTTTCCTATATCGCCGAGGACAGTAGCATCGAGGAGGTCATTCTCAGCGGTGGTGACCCCTTGGCACTCTCAGACAGGCAGTTTAGTTGGCTAATGCAGCAATTGGCCGGTATCGAGCACCTGACTGCCGTGCGAATTCACTCACGGCTGCCCATCGTGATTCCCAGACGGGTTACCGCCGAGTTGCTGCAATGTCTGAGTGAGTCACGGCTGCGTATCGTGATGGTAGTGCACTGCAACCATGCTCGGGAGCTGGACACAGCTGTAGCCGATGGTTTTAGCGCGTTAGACGCAATTGGCGTCACGATGCTGAATCAATCTGTAGTTTTAAAGGATGTTAACGACAACTCAGAGGCTCTGATCAATCTCAACAAGGCGTTATTCGAGCACAATGTACTACCCTATTACTTACATATGCCCGATCAGGTAGCTGGCACCGAGCACTTCATGGTGTCCGATCAGCATGCCAAGGAACTCATTAAGACCCTTCACGCCACACTGCCCGGATACCTGGTTCCTCGACTGGTTCGAGAGAACCCCGGCGAGCGAGGTAAAACCAGAATAGCCTAAGCGCTAGAGCCCACAGGGAGTGGAATAGAATGACAGCCAACCAGGCATTCGAGTCCAGCCAAATCGAAACTAACTCCCGCGGCGATACATCCGCTGTGAATCCACTTCCAGATACCAACACCGAGCCACTGCGACAAAGGCCCCCTGCTTTTGAGAAAGACCCAGTAACGGGGCTGCACCGCCAGGACTATCTCTGCCATGTCATCGATCACTGTCTCGCGCAAGGTCGCAAGCGCAAGCTAAGGGCCAGCCTTGCCCTGCTGCAACTTGAAAACTTCTATGAAATTCGCAGCTGGGTTGGCACCCCGGAAGCCGACCTGCTGCTAAGCGAAATCGCGCGGCTGCTAAAAAAGACCCTACCGAAACGCGTGCTGCTCTGCCGCTGTCCCAACTACGAATTTGCGGCGCTATTACTCGCCGAGTGCAGCGTCAATGCCGGGCTTATAACCGACATGTTAAAACAGGCCCTGCTAAGCGCAGTTGCGCAGACCCTGCCCAGGCAACTAGAACTCAAGTGCGGCGCTGGCGTTGCAGCGCTAGAGCCGAATATACCGGCCTGGCCCATAGTCTTTGCCCGTGCAAGGCACAACCTGGCCCTTAGTCTTAGGCCTAGAGAGCTGCCCGCCCATCTTAACTCTATTAGTGCAGACACTGCCCTGAATCAACTGCGCTCAATCGAAGCGCATACAGAACTCCAGCTTAGCTTTCAAGCCCTGGTAAATTTCTCACAGGACTCACTGCAACACTACGAAGTACGCTGTCTGCTTTCGCCTAATGAGGAGAGCCTGCCAAACTACTTGCTGTTCGAAACCGCTGCCAGGAATGCCCGCGGCGAGCAACTTGACCGCCGTATTCTCGAGCAGGTGATTTCCCTGCTTGTCGTGGGGAGTAACGGTGAGCTGCGGCTGCTGGTAAATCTTAGTCACAATTCTCTGGTTAGCAGCGACTTCCTGCTCTGGATTAAAGAGAAACTGACAGCAAACCCGGCCATAGCCACACAGTTGATATTTCAGATCAGCGAGACAGACGCGCTCGTTGCTTAACACCATCTGAGCACCTTCTGTGAGGCCATGGCATCTATGGGGATTAAAATATCCCTATCAAATTTTGGCTGCACACCCGACCCGCTGCGCTATCTCTCTTGTACCCGCAAGCTTCGTGAAACTCGATAGCACAATCTTAAGTAAAATCGACATCAACCAAGAGAGCTTGGGCAATCTGCATGCAATGATATCGGCGCTGCACGAACTGCAGATCAAGATAATTGCACCACTGTTAGAACGTCCCCCCATACTTCCACTGCTATGGCAAGCCGGTGTCGATTTTCTGCAGGGAAATTGCCTGGACAGACCATCGCCATCAATGGACTTTGAATTTATCGAATCGATCACCGTAAGCTTTCGTTAATATTGGCAAGGTACTGATGCACAAACTGATTGGGGATGGGCCTAGAGACTGCTATTCTTAAGCTTGTTAGCCATCGTAATTCACTGAATAGAGTGGTCGTGTTGCAAGAAGAGCTTCCCAATAAAAATTCTCCCGTCGCAGCAACCTCGGCGCCAGCCAAAAAGAATTCCCAGATTTCGCGGAAATTTGCTTCCGCTGTCTGTCTGCTTTTGACCCTTGCGATGTGTATATTCTGGCTGATCAGCAACTACAACACGCAGAACCTGTTACGACAGCAAGCCGACAGCCTAGGCAATACCCTGGCACAGCAAACCGCCACGCAGCTGACGGAGCTGGTCTTGGCAAACGACCTAATCAGTATGAACGTTTTTCTTGGCGGCCTTGCCAGAAACTCAAGCATTAACGAGATTGCCGTGGTGAATATCGATAACGAAGTCATCGCAGCGGCGAGAAGCGAGGCACAAGTGCCGAGAACTCTAATTCCTCTGCCAATTCCACTGAGCCGAGTCGAAGCCGACTACCTGGCGCCGATTACTGTCGCCGATTCCACCGCGGGCTTTGTGCGCCTTAGCCTCGATCTAAGTTACATCGAAGCCGGGATCGTAAACAATTTCTTGTTTGTGGTGGCAGCGACCGTATTGCTATTAATTGTAGCAGCCACACTTATCACAACCTATTTTCAGTACCTGGTTAGTTTCCCTGCGAACCTACTCGCCTTTGCCATTAGCAATGTTCGTAAAGGCGAGATTGAGACCTGCCCCGAGCCCAATGATCTTAATGAGATAAGCATGGCGATAAGGCAGTTCAACGCCACCGCAGAATTTTTGGCGCAGAACACCTTCCTCAATAATTTTGGCCATAGAAAACCTGAGGCTAGCCTGGAAGAGTTCGGCGCTAAGTTTGGAACACAGGACGTCACTCTATTATCGATTAAGATGGCAAATTTTCACTACCTCGCCTCGACGCTAAGCGAAGTTACCTTAGTTAATCTGTTGAATAAATATTACTTTTTCGCGGGCAAGGTCGCACAGCTTTATAACGGAAGCGTTACTTACTGCGCAGAAGATGAAGTAGTCATCAATTTTGCATCGGAGCAATTAGAAGAAGAGCAAGCCTTCTATGCGATCTGCTCCGGACAATTGTTTCTGCAACTAGTAGGCGATCTAAACGATGTTGAAGGCGAGCACATTGCTGCAAAATTTAAACTCGCCGTGCATAGTGGTCAAGCGGTTAGCGGCTTGTATTCGCCGGTAACCCAAGAGAAGAATAATCTGACGGGTAAGACGCTAGATATCACTCGGATAATATGTGACGAGGCGCCAAATAATTCGCTGTTGATCAGCGAGCGCTGCTTCACCCATGTTGGGGCTGATACTCGGATAAATGCCGAAGAATATTCCATCGTCGATGACGATATGCAGATAATAACTTACCTGGGCAATGAGCCTATGTCGGACTACAAACTATTACTGGAGCGACAGGCCATACAGCTAGTTACGCTATATACCGATTAGGCCCATCGCATCCGATCCTAGTCGCTCGCCGCTTCACCCTTCGTAATCACCTCAACTCTATCGACATTCTGAAAGCCTCGCGGCAACTTGTTTCCGCGGCGTCCTCGCTCACCCTTATAGTGCAGCAGATCGGCTGGTTTAAGATTGTGATGGCGTTTCCCTGCGTGAACGGTCAGTGTGTCGGCTTCGCTGAGCACAGTGAGTGCAACTATGAACTCGACACGATCTGCTACGCGTGCGCTAGGAATGCTGATGATCTTGTTGCCCTTGCCTTTCGCTAGGCGGGGCAGCTCGGAGATTGGAAACATGAGCATCCTGCCTTCGTTAGTAATGGCAACAATCAGATCCTTCTTATAGTTGTCTACCATTCTTGGGGCCAAGACCTTCCCACCCTTGGGAGGCCTGAGCACAGCCTTGCCCGACTTGTTCTTGCTGATCAGGTCGCCAACTTTGCCGACGAATCCGTAACCGGCGTCGCTCGCTAGCAAAACATCTTTGTCATCGTCGCCTATTACCACACCCTCAAAAGTGGCTCCAGATGGTGGATTAACCTTTCCCGATACCGGCTCACCCTGGCCTCGTGCCGAAGGCAGGCTATGGGCCGGCAGGGAGTATGCGCGCCCGGTGGAATCCATGAATATGGCTAACTGGTTGCTCTTGCCCCTAGCCGCAATCTTAAAAGCGTCTCCGGACTTGTATTGCAAGGAAGCCGGATCGACTTCGTGGCCCTTCGCCGCACGCATCCAGCCGCGTTCGGATAATACGATTGTCACCGGCTCGGTAGAGATTAACTCGGTTTGGCTGAATGCCTTCGCCTCTTCTCTCTGAACTATCGGCGTGCGTCTGGCATCGCCAAACTTCTCTGCGTCCGCTTTGATTTCGCCCTTGATAAAAGTCTTTAGTCGTGCGGCCGAGGAAAGCAATTGTTCCAGGGTCTTTCTTTCCACCGCTAATTCTTTCTGCTCCGTCGTTATTTTTATCTCTTCAAGCTTTGCAAGTTGACGCAACTTCAATTCGAGAATAGCTTCTGCCTGTCGATCGGAGATCTTGAACTTCTTGATCAGCGCAGGCTTTGGCTTGTCTTCCTTGCGAATGATCTTGATAACTTCATCGATATTAAGAAATGCAATCAGCAAGCCATCCAGGATATGCATGCGATCGATGATCTTGTCGAGGCGAAACTGCAGACGTCTTCGTACAGTTTCGGTACGGAACTGCAACCACTCCTTGAGCAGACTGGCAATATCTTTTACTTGTGGCCGCTTATCGATGCCAATCATATTGAAATTGGCGCGGTAGTTTTTCTCAAGATCTGTGGTTGAGTACAGATGCGACATGATGGCGTCGATGTCAACGCGATTCGATTTCGGTACTATGATAATGCGGGTCGGATTCTCATGATCCGATTCGTCACGCAGGTCTACCACCATTGGCAGCTTCTTCTTCTGCATCTGTGCGGCAATCTGCTCGAGCACCTTGGCGCCGGAAACTTGATAGGGCAATGCGTTTATTAGAATCTCGCCGTTCTCTTTGACGTAGGTTGCACGCGCCTTCAGTGAGCCACGGCCAGTATTGTATAGCTCTTCGATCTCACTCTTGGGCGTGATCAGCTCTGCCTCTGTCGGATAGTCAGGCCCTTTAATAAATTTACAAATGTCTTTGACCGTCGCCTTGGGCTTGTCCAAAAGATAAATACAGGCGGCTGCCACTTCCCTCAGATTATGAGGAGGGATATCGGTGGCCATACCGACGGCGATGCCACTTCCACCGTTAAGCAGAACATTGGGTAGTCGCGCAGGTAATACCTCTGGTTCTTCCAGGGTGCCGTCGAAGTTGGCTTTCCATTCCACCGTGCCCTGACCCAGCTCGCCCAGCAGCACATCGGCATAGCCTTGCAGTCTCGATTCGGTATAACGCATGGCTGCGAAGGACTTCGGGTCATCCTGCGAGCCCCAATTGCCCTGGCCATCTACTAGTGGATAGCGATAGGTAAACGACTGCGCCATCAACACCATAGCTTCGTAGCATGCAGAGTCGCCATGGGGATGAAACTTACCAATAACATCACCGATGGTTCGAGCTGATTTCTTGAACTTGGCACTGGCCTTTAGTCCCAATTCGGACATCGCATAGATGATGCGACGCTGTACGGGCTTTAGACCGTCGCCTATGTTCGGCAACGCACGATCGTTGATAACGTACATTGAGTAATTTAGATAGGCCTGCTGCGTATAGGTTTTTAACGCAATCTGTTCGATACCGTCTTCACTAATTGTGATTTCTTCGTTCATTGACTTCTCGGTTTACTAATCTTCGGTAAATTTGTTTAGGCGCAACTACTTTGCTTAATTTATTATTCGGCAAAGTCCGCGTGGCTGCCGCTATCTTCCAGCCAGGCTTTTCTGTCTGCTGATCGACCCTTGGCGAGCAACAAGTCCATCATCTGAAATGTACTTGTTTTTTTCTTTGCCGTTGGATCTTCTTCCAGCGTCAGCTGAACCAGGCGACGCGTGTCTGTCGCCATTGTTGTCTCGCGCAGTTGCAAGGGATTCATCTCACCCAGCCCCTTGAAGCGCTGCACATTCACCTTGGCGGTTTTTTTCTCCGCCGCGATTCGATCTAGGATGCCATTCTTCTCATCTTCGTCCAGTGCGTAGAAGACTTCCTTGCCTACGTCGATACGAAACAGAGGCGGCATGGCAACATAGATAAAACCGCCCTCAACCAGTGGTCTGAAGTGTTTAACGAATAGAGCACATAGCAGCGTGGCGATGTGCAGTCCATCGGAATCTGCGTCGGCGAGTATACAGATCTTGCCATAGCGCAGGCCCTCGATATCGGCTGTCCCGGGGTCTACACCCAGTGCGACGGCCACATCGTGCACGGTCTGCGAAGCCAGAATCTCGTTGGAGTCCACTTCCCAAGTATTGAGAATTTTGCCTCGCAGCGGAAGTATCGCCTGAAACTCGCGATCTCTCGCCTGCTTCGCGGAACCCCCTGCGGAGTCTCCCTCTACCAGGAACAGCTCGCCCGACATAACATCTTGCGTTGAGCAGTCGGCCAGTTTTCCAGGCAGGGCCGGGCCAGACGTAATCTTCTTGCGGGCGACCTGTTTACTAGCCTTGAGTCTTACCTGCGCGTTACTGATACAGAGCTCGGCAATAGCCTCCGCCTCGTCGGTATGCTGGTTCAACCAGAGGCTGAATGAATCTTTGACTACGCCGGCAACAAACACGGCACATTGTCGTGAGGACAGTCGTTCTTTGGTTTGACCCGAGAACTGCGGGTCCAGTAACTTCGAAGAAAGCACGTAGCAGCATTTATCCCAGACGTCGTCCGAGGTGAGCTTTAGTCCGCGGGGTAGCAGATTTCGAAACTCACAGAATTCTCGCAGTGAATCGAGCAGGCCCGTGCGTAGACCGGTGACATGGGTTCCGCCTAGCGGTGTAGGAATCAGGTTTACATAGCTCTCGCCTGTTATCTCTCCGCCTTCGGGTAGCCATTGAATCGCCCAATCTACGGCCTCGTCGTTGCCCTGCACAGAGCCAAAGAAAGGTTCCTTAGGCAGAGTCTCATAGTCTTCCGTGGCCTGAGTTAGGTAATCGATCAAGCCGTCCTCGAAACACCATTCTTCGCTCTGCGACTTCTCCTCGCTTACCGTGTTATCGACAAAGCTAACGCGCAGACCCGAGCAGAGAACTGCCTTGGCCCGAAGTACGTGTTTGAGACGAATGATCGAAATCTTGGCCGAGTCAAAATACTTTTCATCGGGCATAAACTTGACTGTAGTGCCTGTGTTTCGCTTGCCAACAGTATCGATGACCTTCAACTCTGTAGCTTTCTCGCCACTCTTGAATGACATCGAATAGACTTTGCCGTCTCGCCTGACTATCACTTCCAGATGTTTGGACAGAGCGTTTACAACCGAGACCCCAACTCCGTGTAATCCCCCAGAGTATTGGTAGTTCTTATTAGAGAATTTGCCACCGGCGTGAAGACGGGTAAGAATGAGTTCGACACCACTGACTTTCTCGCCCTTGTGCTTGTCGACTGGCATACCTCGACCATCGTCGCTAACCTCGACCGAACCGTCTTTGTTCAACTGTAGCGAAAGGTGGTTCGCGTGGCCTGCCAGGGCTTCATCTACGCTGTTATCGATCACCTCTTGAACGAGATGATTCGGACGGGTTGTATCGGTGTACATGCCGGGCCTTTTTCTCACCGGATCCAGGCCGGTAAGTACTTCGATGGCATCAGCGTTGTAGGTGTTACTCATTAATTTTTTCTCACTACATTTGTGCTTCTATGGAAACCAGAAGAGGTATTGGGAAGCGTCTTATTTTTCGGCGATCCAATAGTGTTTTATCGCTGATTTTCGCTAATTCTTGATAGGAAAAAGTCAAACATCGCAGGCAAATCCTGATCGAAATTGTCATAGCTATGGCTGCCATTCTCTCGCACTACACACTGATCGTCAGGAAACTTTTCAATCGCCTGTCTATAGTCCAGTGTTTCGTCTCCGGTCTGCAGGAAGACTTGAAAATTCGACGGATTTGAGAGGCTAGCCACATCGAACTGTCTTAGCTCATCGATGTGCTCTCTAGTCACAACATGCACCTCGCCTGAGTAGTAATTGTGCTTTTCACCCAGGTGAGACTCCCATAACTCGTAGGGCCGCACGGCAGGATTAATCAGCACCGCCGGAGCTTGATAGAACTCCGATAGATAAGTGGCGTAGTATCCGCCTAGTGAACTGCCCATCAACACCAGATTATCGGGCCTTAGCTCCTCTACCAGAGCCTTTAGTTGCGCTATTGTCCGGGCGGGCCCATCGCTCATCTGGGGAATCGCGATTCTTTCTCCTAAGCCAAGCTCAAGACAATAGGCCAAGGTCTGCTGAGCCTTAATCGACTGGGGGGAACTCAAAAATCCATGAAGATAGAGGACATATGGTTTAACAGGCAAAGTTTACTAACTCTCTATCGAATGTCAGTAGCCGGGGCTATTGTAATCAGCTTCGAATATCTCACCCGATACTCTACTAACTTCTGAATCTATACTCCCGTCTGCATATAACTGCAAGGATCTATAGCCGGGGTTCACTCTATCTAATGAGAAGCTGGTGACTTTCGGTTTAAATTGTATACAGGTTGAAGGTGTGCAAAAGCATCGCACGCCTTCGTGTTCAAAATCGAGTTCTTGATGGATGTGACCATAGACTACAGACCTGACTTTCGAAGACATCTTTATGGTTTCGAAAAATTCTTGCCCATTCTCAAGACCGATATCTCTCATCCATGCTGAAGTTCCAGGCACTGGATTGTGGTGCATACTCACAAGACAATGATCAACGCTGTCGTCTTTTTCTACAGCACGTAACACGCTTGTAAGAAACTTTATCTCTGTCTTATCTAGCTTTCCATGTACCTGTCCCAAGATGCTAGAGTCAAGCAAGATAATAAGCCAATTGTTTAACTGAACAGTCTTCTCGCTAGCCTCGGTGCCCTCAGCAATTCTTCCCATGACAGTCGCGTTATCATGATTACCCGGAATCCAACGGAAAGGGGTATTTAATGTGGCGACGATATCGAGAAAATTCTGATAGGCTTTGTCTGATGCATCTTGTGTAATGTCGCCTGTGGCAAGCACGAGATCAATCTCATTCTCGTTTTGCTTTACCAATTCAATTACATGATTCAACGTCTCATTGGTATTCATCTCCAATAAGGTGCCGGAGGACTTACCATAGAGATGAGTATCAGTAATCTGAGTAATCTTAATTGGGTTCTGTGTAATCAATGAGGTCATGACTGCCATTGACAATTATTATTTGTTTTAAGTGATGCCTAGCAATTCGGTACTTCTTCCCACTTTAAGGCTATGGGTCAACCACTCACCGAGAAACATATTCACCTGCATTTTTTCATCCGAATGGTACATCTGTGCATTCGGCTGTGGATATCTGGGCTGAAGATTATTGTGCCCTTGGTAGGACACTACTTCGGCTGTACTCGCATCATGATAAACACGAACCAACATCGAAGGGTTCGTCATCCATTTCTTTAGAACTGGCTTCTGCCGAATTTCTAAGGTTGTGGTGTACTTAAATGCCTCGACGATTTCAATTTCTACGGTTACTTTTTCACCGAAGCTGGTCTCGTCGGCAATACAGAATTCAACGATCAGACCTTCCAATAATTTTTCAGGCTCGCTGCTATTCTCTATCTCATCTATGGCGTCTTTATCACGCTCGGTATTCTCGAGCAGCGCTATCTCCGCAAACGATCTATCACGATAAGCCTGTAAGTGTGGCACCAATTTAAGCAGTCGAATATAGTTGGCATCACATTCGGCCATCTGCTTTATTAGGTCTACGCTGTAACTACTCTTTGCCATTTCATCTCAGAGCCTAAATTAGATCTGCGATGGGCAAATCTCCGCTCTTTCTATTTGTCTAATTGAATTTTGATAAAGCTTAAACTAATCTCGGTCAGTAGCTCTTCGGCTTGACCAAAGACCTAATGAAGTCCAATTGTAACGTTTTAGGACCTTTTTGCGAGTCAATTGACCCCGCAAAGGCCCCGAAGTGCTCAACAAATGTTTAAATAGCGTTTGTGAGAGGGCTATCTATCTGAATTATAGGAGATTATGCCCTAAATCCAGCGATCCAACAGCTCCTGATGGTGCAGCCGCAGCCACTGCAGCGCGATGATGCTCATGGCATTATCAATCTGGCCATCCTCTAGCATAGCCATGGCATCGTCGTAGCTTAGTAGCTGCACCTCAATGTCTTCATGCTCGTCCATCAAGCCAAAGACACCACCGGCATTGCTGCTGTCGATACGCCCGCAGAAAAGGGTGATCTTCTCATTGCTGCCGCCCGGGCTATTGTAATATTCGCAAATACTTATGAGTTCGGTGGGAACACAGTTCGATTCCTCTTTCGATTCGCGCAGGGCAACCTGCTCCGGCGGCTCACCATGATCGACCATGCCAGCTACAATTTCGAGTGGCCATGAACTGCCCTGCTCGCCGAGCATGCCGATGCGGAATTGTCGTACGAATAGAATTCTGTCCAGGGCTGGATCGAATAGCAGCACACCGACGGCGGGGTCTTTTAGCTGTAACTCTCGCTTGAAGACTTCACTCCATTCGCCTGAAAAGAGACGGTGACGCAGCTGAATGTGTTCGATGCTCAGAAAGCCGTCATGAGCGAGATTCCTGGAGATTACCTCCACGTCATCGTCACCGAAAGTTTTTGGTTCTTCGCTCATTGGCAGGGCAGCATTGTCTTCAATAAATTAAAGTTGAAAACGCAGCTGCATAGAGAGTGGCTTCTATTTTTAGCTTGGTTGTGGATTAGCAGCGTTACTGGCTAGTCTTCACGACTAGTTACTTCCAGCAGGTGGTAGCCAAATTGCGTTTTCACTGGCCCCTGCAGAGTGTTTACACCGGCACTGAATACAACTTCATCAAATTCTTTCACCATCATGCCAGGACCAAACTGACCCAGATCACCACCTTGTGCCTTCGAGGGGCAAGTGGAGTGCTCTTTCGCAATATCCGCGAAATCTTCACCCGCATTTATTCTCTCTTTCAATGCGTTACATTCGTCTTCAGTCTGAACAAGGATGTGGCGTGCACTAGCTGTAGTCATTGGGTATCTCCTCTTAATCTGCTTTGGCATTATGCCCCATATGTCAGGACAGAGCACACAAAAAATCCCTCATACGTTATACTTCGCTTTCGAGTCATCACGATCATTAAAAGATTATATTGCGGCGATCAAAGCCCACCAGAAAAATAAGGTACTGTTATGCCATTGCCCGAATCTACTCCTCGTAAACATGTCCACACGCGCGCCATCGACTATCGAGGCTATGAGCGAGAAGATGGACTATGGGACATCGAAGCCCATATGACAGACAAGAAGACCTATCAGTTCAGCAATAACTGGAGAGGGGAAGTTCCCATAGGCGAGCCGCTACACGAGATGCTACTACGGGTGACCATCGATGATAATTTTGTAATTCAAGATGTGGTGGCGGTGACTGAACACAGCCCATTCCAGATGTGCCCTAGTATTACGTCTGCCTATAAGTCTGTGATTGGCATTCAGATGGGCGCAGGCTGGCGCAAGGCGATTCGAATGAAGGTGGGTGGAGTACACGGCTGCACGCATCTAACTGAGCTACTGTTTCCCATGGCTACCGTGGCGATGCAAACTATCTGGCCACTGCTAAGACACAGAAAGAATCAGGCAGACTCCGATGTTAGTAGTAGTGACAAGCGGCCATTGGTACTGAATACCTGCCATGCCTGGTCAACCGATTCGCCGGTCGTTAAGGAAAATTCTCCAAAGTATTACACTGGCGACTAGAGCCTAGTCACATTGCTAACGATAGAACAGAGGAACTACCACTGTAATAACCACTCCCTCTCTATCCTGGCGATTCTCTGCACCAATCTTTCCGCCATGAAACTCTGTGATAAGCCGCGCAATATGCAATCCCATACCTAGATGCGGCTGATCTTGCTTCACCTGAGGTCGAACTGAAATCATAGATTCGAAAAGTCTGTCTTTCATTTTTTCTGGTAGATAGGGGCCGGCATTCGACACTTTGATGATGGCATGATCGCGCAATGAGCGACAGAAAATTGTCACCGGCTGCTCCAGGTAAGAAAATTCGACCGCGTTCGCAATCAATTTATCTAACAATTGTGCTATGTATTCCGGCACGCCGTTTATATAGATGGGCTGCTCACTGATATCGATCTCGAACTTGGATTCTGGATAGGCAAGCTTGTATCCCTCTACACATCCAGGCAATACTCTGACTAGATCGATCTTCTCTTTTTCTGAGGTCTGCAGCATCTGTTCTAGCCGCGTAGCCTCGCTCATGTTCGTAAGAATGAGATTCAGGCGCTTAATGCCTTCTTCTGCGCGCTCTATGTAGACGGCAGACTCATGATTCGAAGCTGTTAGCCCAAGGTTCTCGAGAGATGAACGTACAACTGTCACTGGCGTACGCAGTTCATGAGACAGACGGGAGGACATGTTCTCAAGATAGTTTGTATATTGCGTCAGCCGTTCGACGATGTTGGAGAAGCTACGCGACAGATCACCAATCTCATCCGAACTGCGTGTGGCAACGATCGTATTTCTTACACGCCCCGTATCGTCAATTATGTCCTCCGCCTGATTGCGTAACCCGCGTATGCGTGAAGAGATTCTCGAGGCCGAGAAAAATAAGCCCAGCGTTACAATTAGCATCACACCAAGCATGGTATTGAACAGAGTCTCCATCGCTTGATTTCTAAATGTTCTTAAGCCATTCATATTCTGATCGACCACAACCGCACCCATGATATCGCCGTTGGCAAGAATCGGATGTGCTGCCTCTAATAGCCGTGTCTCGGAATCGGCGAGAGTTCGAAACTGGGTTGCTGCCTCTCCTTCCAATGCAGAGTTAATATGGGCACCCTCGCGACTCACATCGGAGTAAAGATCATCGATAAAGTCGTTGCTGGGCTTCGTTAGAAACTGATAGTACAAGGGGTTCAGTATCTTATTCTGTACATATAGCCAATATTTGTTGCTAGGCACCTCATCGGGGTCTGCGGTCAATAACACGCCGGTCGCAGATTGAATATCTCCAACCGAGAGCAGCACCCGACCGCTTCTATCGACAACCTGGATACGGGAATTATTGTGGCCCATACCGGCTACGATCCTATCGATCTCTGGTGTTGGTAATCGCAGAGAACCAAGACGCTCGGCATCGGCGACCCTATAGGTTGACACGACCGTTTCCACATAACGCTTCTGCGCATCATCGACATCGAAGATCGCAAAGCCCAGCCTATCGCCCAACATGTCCATTGGAATCTGCAGCTCGATTTCATAGCCTTCGTTGGACTCATACCACTGGCCGCTGATTCTATCTTCGTGGATGGGGTTGCTATACCCATCTTGCACCTGAAATGGATAGAGATACTCGGGTTCATGAGGGGCAACGACGTAGCGATTTATAGCGTTCCCTTCTTTCGACAACATTGTGATTTCCAGGAAATCACTGCGGTGTACGCTGAGCGCATCACGACTTCTATAGACAATCTCATCGTCTATTACTTTAAAATAGGCATACAACGATCCATTGTGCTCGCCTACCATATTCCGAAAGCTAAGCGTCTCATCTGCCCCATAGTACCGTGATGGATTTAGCTCTGTTCGCGTTTGATCTTTTTCGCCGAACATAACTTCGTACTGCTGATATTCACCCCAATCGACCAGGGAATCATCATCTAGAGAGAGTGCAGAAAATATTGGATAGACGTAAAGATCTTCGCTACGCCTGGCAGGTGTATAACTGCCTTCGTTGAAAAGCTCCGGCCTCTCATTCAGGGCTGTCGCCAAGGCCTGTGCAGTACCGAGAACGGTTTGTTCTTGCCCACGCCGCAAGACTTGTTCCATTTCCAAAATATATTGATAGCCGAGCCAGGGTATTACCAGCAGAAAACTGGAGAGAAATACCAACTTGAATCGAATCCCAAAAGGATTTCTGAATGAAAGGCTCATAGAAATTTAATTGGCTGTTTCCGGTGTAATATTCCAGCGATAGCCCATTCCATAGACAGTCTCTATGCAGTCAAATTCTTCATCTATCTGAATAAATTTTTTGCGAATTCTTTTGACGTGTGACGTTATCGTGCTGCCGTCGACAAAGATTTTCGATTCCTGCATAAGGACCTGGCGACTCTTAACATGGCCGGGATATTTTGCCAGAGCGTGCACCATCCAGAATTCGGTTACTGTCAGTGCCACTGGCTGGCCGTCCCACTGGATAGTAAGACGCCCTATATCCAGAGTAAGCTTGCCTCGATGCAGCAGGCTTTCCGGTGTCGGGGGTTGATCGATTACATCTAGTCGGCGAAACAGTGCTGCTATGCGTGCGGTGAGGTGAGGCAGACTAATATCTTTAGTTAGATAATCGTCTGCACCCATACGCAGGCCACTTACCGTATCAAAATCGTTATCCCGTGCCGTCAGAAAAATAATCGGTAGCGTGTCTGAAAGTGAGCGCAATGCCTGGCAGAGGGTAAATCCGCCATCTATCTCATTTTCCAGGCCAATATCGATTATTGCCAGGTTCGGAAGACGAATATCGAATGCCGCCATCGCGTCCTTTCGATTGGCAAAGGTTTGCACTTCGTAGCCCTGCTTGCGCAGCACGTCAGCATAGTTCTCGCGAATTGCAGCTTCGTCCTCGACTATGGCTATGCGTCTACTCATTAGTTTCTCTATCTCTCAATTATTAGATCTCGCTCTCTCGACTCTGGCACCCGCGCTGTAAGTCGTTGTTGGCAAAGGATTTGGGGCGACTATACCGGAATTGCTGTAGTAAACGCAGCTACAAATCTCACTCTGCAGCGATTGCCATGATTCTGCCATATTTAATCACCACATAGCCTTTTTCCGCGCCTCTCGAGGCAATAAGTCTTTTGTTTAATAGCCTCACTGACGCGAAGTTGGCTAAGGCCTTCTAGACGTTGCAAAACCATGAACACAGAACATTAGACGTCAAAAACCCATTATTTGTTCCATCTAAGACAGGATTATTGAAATGATTAAGCAAATCTCTATCGCCCTCGTATTCAGCATCGCTTCTGCCACGGCAGTCGCAGACTCGCAGCGTGCTCCCTATCAAAATCCCCCATCTCGGCAAGAAACTACCGGATTAGTCAGTGGAGCAGTTCTCGGTGGACTCGCTGGCGGCCCTCCTGGCGTAATCGTAGGCGCAGCTTTTGGCGCATTGTTTGGAGAAGGATGGCGCGCGAAATCCGAGGTCGGCGAATTACAGGCCAAGCTCTATGAGAACCAGCTGCGTCTAGCTGCGTTACAGGAAGAAACCGAATTGATGCAGGCGCGGCATCAAGTGGCACAACAGCGTCTCGAAGCGCTTTCAACAGATCGCGCCCAAGTTTATCCTGCCAATATAGCGGTGCCCACATCCACCTGCTGCGACAACACAGTGCTTTCACTTAATTTTCGCAGCGGTTCCAGCGCAATCGAGACGCACTATGAAGAACAACTGACAAGCCTAATCAAAATTGCTGCACAGATGCCAACTGCCAGCGTAGAAATTACCGGCTATGCCGATCGCAACGGCGATTCGGACCTGAACCTTAGACTGTCGCGCGAGCGTTCGAAGTCTGTAGAACGATTTCTAAACAGCAAGGGAATTCAGAGCTCTTCTATAAAGACAATTGCCTACGGTGAAACTCAACCTTTGCATTCCACGCAAAATTTCGAATCTGATTTTTTTGATAGACGTGTCATCGTTCGACTTCGCGACAATAGCGCATCGATGCTTACCCAAACCCCGGACGGTGAGTAAATAGCTCATCTAGTCATGCCTGCTGTGTATCAACACAGTCGTTATCTGGAGTTAGATAAATGAAAGACCTTCGACTTGTAATTGGAAACAAAAACTATTCTTCTTGGTCCATGTGCCCATGGCTCTTGCTTAAGATGTTCGATGTGGATTTCGAAGAAATTCAGATTGCTTTATATCAAGATAACACCGCCGAGAAACTTGGGCCTTATTCTCCCTCGCTTAAGGTTCCAGTATTGTTACATCGCGAGATAACAGTATGGGATTCTCTTTCCATCTGTGAGTATATTTCGGAGCAGTTTTTGAACGGTTCTGCCTGGCCGGCCAGCCCAAAGCGACGCGCCAGTGCCAGATCGGCGAGTGCGGAAATTCACGCCGAGTTCCCCCACCTCAAAGAAGAGTGGCCGCTCAATTGTAAGGCTTCATACAAGCTTAAGCCGTCGCCCGAACTTCTTAATGAAATTGCTAGAATTGATGCGATCTGGAGTTGCTGTAGACGCAAGTTTGGAGAGAACGGCAATTACCTCTATGGCCGCTTCTCGATTGCGGACTGTATGTACGCCCCGGTAGCGGCATGTTTCGATATTTATGGGGCGGAGCTCAGCGAAGACGCTCATAGCTATATGCAGACCCTTCTCGACAATCCCTTCGTACAGAAATGGCTCACCCTGGGTCGCACGGAGCAGGAGCCAATGCACATTGCCTATGCCAGTAGCTACGCCTAGGCAATACTAACCTAGCATCAACAGCCAGGGGTGCCTCCAAGCCCCTAGCTGTCTGGCCTGTAGTAAATTCGCCAAGGCACCTCTAAGACTGAAGCCACTGCTGTCGATAAATAAAACTAGGTATAGTTATTATTTGGAAGCCTTCTTGTCCGCAACTGATGTCATTCAATTCTGGTTCGATGAAATAGAACCCAAGCAGCGATTTATCAAAGATCTGGATTTTGATGAATTACTTCGATCGAGGTTTGAGGAGACGCATCAACGCGCGCGACAGGGCCTGCTCTATGCCTGGCGAGAACACCCTCTTGATGCACTTGCGGAGATTATAGTTCTTGATCAATTCTCCAGAAACATGTATCGAGATACGGCTCGGGCATTCGAGACTGACACGCTTGCGCTGGTTTTAGCTCAGGAGGCTATAAGGCGTAAATTTGACAAGGAATTGGACAATAGCAAACGTGCATTCCTGTATATGCCCTTCATGCACAGTGAATCCAAAGAGATTCATGACATCGCCTTATTTTTGTTTGATCAACCGGGTCTTGAAGATAATTATAATTTCGAAGTTAGACACAAAGACATAATCGACCGCTTCGGTCGTTATCCACATCGCAATGAAATACTGGGGAGAGAGTCGACAAAGGAAGAGCTGGAATTCCTTTCCCAGCCCGGCTCCTCATTCTGATTTAACAAATTACCTAACCGGTAATACGTCTTTCAATTTTTCGGCCATATTCAAAATTGCCTGTTCGGTTGTTTGCCAATCCATGCAGGCATCAGTTACCGATACACCATACTTAAGCTCGCTCAGGTCTTTGGGTATGGATTGATTGCCATGATTTATATTGCTCTCAAGCATAACGCCAATGATCGACTTGTTGCCTTCAAGAATCTGGTGGCTAATATCCTTAAGCACTAGAGGTTGAACGTCAGGATCTTTACTGGAGTTCGCGTGACTGCAATCGATCATTATATTGCTATTCACGCCGCCATCAAGCAAGGCCTTCTCACACTGAGCCACATGAACCGTGTCGTAGTTCGGGCCATTGCCTCCACCGCGCAGCACCACGTGAGCGTAAGGGTTGCCCTTGGTAGTGACGACTGACACCTGCCCGTCGGCATTGATTCCAAGAAATCTATGGGGGCTTGACACCGATTGCATGGCATTGACTGCTACGGTAAGACCGCCATCGGTTCCGTTTTTAAATCCAACGGCGGATGAAAGACCGGAAGACATCTCACGGTGTGTCTGCGACTCAGTCGTGCGTGCACCGATTGCTGACCATGCAATTACATCTTGCATGTACTGTGGAGAGATTGGATCCAATGCTTCGGTAGACGTTGGCAAGCCAAGTTCAACAACATCCAGAAGAAGTTTTCTACCCTTGCGCAGCCCTTCCTCGATTTTGAACGAATCGTCGAGATAGGGGTCATTGATCAATCCCTTCCAACCAATCGAGGTTCTCGGCTTCTCGAAATAGACACGCATTACTATATATAATGTGTCTTGAACTTTATCCGCCAACTCTTTCAGTCGCTTCGCATAGTCCAATGCCGCATCGGTGTCATGAATCGAACAGGGGCCCACAACAACAAAAAGGCGTGGGTCTTTTCGATCGAGAATAGAAAAGATCGTATTACGTGCCTTCTGAACCGATTCCAAGGCGGCGCCTGCCAGAGGCAACTCCGCTTTAAGTTGAGCTGGAGTGATTAGAGCTTCATTAGAATCGATGTTTAGATTGTCAGTTATTACCGACATAGAATTTCTTGTCTACAAGGAAAAAAAGGTCGGCAATGATACCAAATACCAGTAAGCTGACAACCGCTAAATAGCTAAAAAACAATCAAATTTTGCTTAAAGAGGAATATTGTGAACATAAGTCAGAACTTTGATGCGGGTAATATTGAAGTAGTAAACTGCGAGGATGCTGGCAATATTCAACTGAAGATTCGTGCCGATAAAGCATCGGATTTTTACCAGTGGTTCTATTTTCGTCTTAGCGGAGCAAAAAATACGCCCTGCACTATGCGTATTGTCAACGCCGGCGGTGCCGCCTATCCTCCCGGGTTTCAGAACTACCGCGTCTGTTATTCCTATGATCGCCAGACCTGGCTCAGACATCCAACCTCTCTATATGATGGCGTGATGAGTATCGAGTTTGTGCCTGAATACGATTCCGTCTACTTCGCCTACTTCGCGCCTTATTCGATGGAAAGGCATGCAGACCTGGTCGCGAGAAGCTTGCTCTCGCCCCTCTGTGCGCATCGAGTAGTAGGCAAGACCCTGGACGGCCAGGATCTGGACCTACTCAGATTTTCATCCGATGATGCAGGCGCACTGAAGAAGAATTGTTGGGTCATCGCCAGACAACACCCGGGCGAATCTATGGCCGAGTGGTGGATGGAAGGCTGCATCGAGCGCCTTTTGGATGAGAACAATGCCGAAACAAAAAAACTGCTCAGCCAGTGTAATGTTTATCTGATGCCCAATATGAATCCCGATGGGAGTAGACGAGGACATCTGCGCACGAATGCCGCGGGTAGAAATCTAAACCGGGAATGGGCGAACCCCGAGATCGATGCTAGCCCCGAGGTCTATTTCGTTAAGCAGGCGATGCAAGAGATTGGCGTTGATTTCTTGTTAGACGTTCATGGTGACGAATCCTTGCCCTACTGTTTCATAGCAGGCACCGAAGGCCTTTCCAATTGGGATGAACAAAAACAGTCTCAACTGGGTTTTTATAAGAATAAGCTGGTCGAGCTGAACGCAGATTTTCAAACTGAGAGGGGTTACCCGGCAAAGACGCCCGGTACTGCAAACCTAACTATGAGCACCGCACAAACGGCACAGTCTCATGCCTGTCTCGCCATGACACTTGAGATGCCTTTTAAGGATACAACCGCCACGCCGGATGAGACTTACGGCTGGTCCGGTGAGCGCAGTAAAAAGCTGGCCCATTCCTGCCTGGATGCACTGTCCAGTTATTTGGAGAGCGGACTCTTATAGTCCGCCGTCCTAATTTTGCGACGTTGCAGAAATTGAGAAAATATCAGCCAAAGAATCGAATTCGGTGTAACTGCACGCACTAATCGAACGTCTAAGTGTTTATCTAAGAGACTATTTAAACGACTATCTAAACGGTTATTTCAACCATTAATAGAACAATAAGGTCACCTGTCGCAAATGCTGGGGTTTAGTTTGTCACTTTTGGTTACGAAAGTGTAGAATGCCGTCTGATTTTGAAATCGCCATCCAAAACTCTTGTTGAATCAGCCCTTTAGGCAGATGAACATACTTATTTAGTACATAGAAGGTCACATATTATGGGACGACTAGCGAAGTTTTCTGGAATTCTAGTATTGAGCTGCATGACCAGCTCACTCAGCTACGGTGACGACCTGGTGTCTATACTGCAGCTCGCGCTGGAGAATGATCCGACTCTGCGACAGGCCGAGGCCAATTACCGTGAAAATCGAGAAGGCATGGTTCAGAGCCGCGCCTCATTGCTGCCATCCGTTGGGCTTGGGGGGTCTACCTCGCGTTTGACCAGTGGCCCGACTGACTCGGTCTATGTCAACATCCCGGATCCGGTTTCCGGTCAATCGATTAGAACCCGAGTCGCCGAGGACCACAGTTTCAGACCCGGTCTCAACAATCACGGCTGGGGCATGAACCTTACCCAGAGTGTTCTGAATCTGGCAAATTGGTATAACTTCCAGAGCGCCAAGGCACGTGACAAGGCCGCGGCGGTAAATTTGGCGGCACAAGAGCAAGACCTGATCATGCGCGTTGCCACCGCCTACTTCGATGTATTACGCGCCATCGACACACTGGAAACAAACGTACAGGAAGAAGAAGCTGCACTGCGCTCGCTAGAGCAGACGCGGCAGCGTGAAGAAGTTGGCCTTGTCGCAATTACGGACGTATTTGACAGCCAGGCCGCCTACGACCTGGCGCAGAACACAACGATTCTGCAACAGGACATACTGCAATCGCGTTATGAGGCACTGGCGGCTATTACGGGTCAGCCACATCCTTCTATAGAAGTATTACGTGAAGACTTCCCTATATTGGAAGTCGACGGTAGCCTGAATGACTGGGAGAACGAGGCCGAAAGAAGCAGCCTCGCCATCGCTGCCGCCGAATACAACCTCGAAGCCTCGCGCAAGAATCTGAAGGCGAGAAAATCCGATCATCTACCCACTATCGACTTTAGTGGCGGTTGGAACCACAACGTGACTGCACCTATTGTCAGTCAGGGTATTCAAATTGGCGGCGGTGCTTTTGACCGTACTTCCCTGGCGTTGAGTCTTTCCATTCCTATCTATTCCGGCGGTGCTGTTAGCTCACGCAAGCGCGCAGCCGAGTACAATGTCATCTCCGCCCAAGAGTCTCTTAACCTCACAGAGCGACAACTTACACAAAATATACGCAACGCCTACAGGCGTGTGAACACCGACGTTCTGGTTATCGCGCAACGGCAGCAGTCGATCACCTCTGCACAGAGCGCCCTGGATGCGACTGAACTGGGTGCCGAGGTCGGCACTCGAAATATCGTTGAGGTGCTGCGTGCCAGAGAGAATCTGTACAGAGCACTGCGTCAGTACGCAGATGCCCGATACAACTATGTCCTGGACAGCCTAATACTGCGACAGGTCGCTGGCATACTCACGCCACAAGATATTATCGATCTCAATGAGTGGTTGCTGCTGTAACAGCGATCATTAGTTGGCTTACAGCAAACCACGCTGCTTTTGTTAGAACCACCGGCTCAGTGAGCCGGTGGATATTCCTCCCTCCTGACGCTTCACCCTCGTCCCTCCCTCGCACTGTTTTAGTTCCATTTTTGCATCTAGATAAGAATTCCTCATCAATCTTTGGTAGCGGCATCGCTTCATCGGATATCGCTTAGGCGAGACAATCAGTTAGAATAAGTCGCCTAATCATCGAGGTGAAAATTTTGCAGAGTAAATTGCCCAATGTCGGTACTACCATCTTTACCGTCATGTCCAAGATGGCCCAAGACCATGGCGCCATCAATCTATCCCAAGGGTTTCCGGATTTCGATTGCCCACCGCGGCTTCGAGAACTGGTCACTGTGCATCTCAACGACCGTAAGAATCAATACCCTCCCATGGCGGGAATTCCGTCACTGCGGGAGCAGATCGCCCTCAAGGTACGAGACTACTATGGCTATGATGCCGATCCCGAGACAGAGGTAACCGTTACCTCTGGCGCTACCGAAGCCTTGTTCGATGCCGTTCAAGCTGTCGTAAGTGCGGGAGATGAGGTGATAGTTTTCGACCCTGCCTACGACTCCTATGACCCGGCTATCCTGCTTGCTGGCGGGAAAACGATTCACGTTCCACTCTCTCTTCCAGACTACGCAATGGACTGGGACCGTCTGGAACAGGCGATCAATTCCAGAACGCGGCTCATCATAATCAATTCGCCGCACAACCCCTGCGGCAGCGTTCTCAGTAAAGACGACTTCGACAGGCTCGCCGCGTTGATACGAGGTCATGACATTCTGGTTCTCTCAGATGAGGTCTATGAACACATGGTCTACGATGGCGAAAAGCACGAGAGCATACTCGCCCATAGTGAGCTGCGTGAGAAGAGCTTTGCGGTTTTTTCCTTCGGCAAAACCTATCACGCGACCGGGTGGAAATTGGCCTACTGTGTTGCTCCTGAATCTCTAACTACAGAATTTCGAAAGGTTCATCAGTTTGTAACCTTTACCACGTCGAGCTTCGTGCAATACGCGATCGCCGGCTTCATGGCCGAATGCCCGGAACACACGCGCGAGCTTCCCGCTTTCTATCAGGAAAAACGCAATACATTCTGCAAATTAATTACGCCATCCAGGTTTACATTCACTCCATCTAAGGGCACCTACTTTCAGCTTGTAGACTACAGTGAGATCAGTGATAAGGACGATGTAGAGTTCGCAAACTATTTGACTCAAGAGAAAGGAGTCGCAGCTATCCCTCTTGCTCCGTTCTATGCTGAACCCCCGGCCACCAAGATCATTCGTTTCTGCTTCTGCAAGGACGATAGCACTCTGGAAAAAGCCGCCGAAATTCTCTGCAAGCTGTAGGTGGGAATCTGCCTATGACTCAGATCGATTTCACACAGTTTGCCGCGGACATCAAAGTCTGGGGAAATGAACTGGGGTTTCAGGAGGTCAGCATCACCGATGTTGACCTCAGCGAACACGAGCCGCACCTGAAAGCCTGGATTGCAAAGAACTATCATGGCGCCATGTCATACATGGCGGAGAACCACGACAAACGCTGTCATCCAGAACAGCTAGTTCCCGGCACTATTCGCGTTATCTGCGCACGCATGGACTATGCGAAAGATTCTCAAGATTCCCTAGCGTCAATGGAAAATACCGGGAAGGCCTATGTGTCTCGTTATGCACGCGGCAGGGACTATCACAAATTGATTCGCAAGCGGCTGCAGAAATTAGCGACACGAATTAAGGAAGAGGCCGGGCCCTTCGGATATCGCGCCTTCGTCGATAGCGCCCCGGTGCTGGAACGCGCGCTCGCCGAGAAGTCGGGCATGGGCTGGATAGGCAAGAACACGATGCTCATAAACAAGAAGGCCGGATCCTGGTTCTTTCTTGGTGAACTCTTTACCGATCTGCCCCTACCGGTAGACGCACCGGATACTGACCATTGCGGTACTTGTTCCGCTTGTCTCGACGTGTGCCCCACCAAGGCCTTCGTTGCACCCAATCAATTGGACGCCACTCGCTGCATCTCTTACCTAACAATCGAATTACGCTCTCCAATACCATTGGAGTTTAGAAAACCGATCGGTAATCGAATCTTCGGCTGTGACGACTGTCAATTGGTCTGCCCCTGGAACAAATTTTCAAAGAACTCGGACGAGAAAGACTTCACCCCCAGGCATAGTTTGGATGATGCTCAGCTAGTGGATCTATTCGCCTGGTCTGAGCGTGATTTTCTCAATCGCACCGAAGGCTCTGCGATACGCAGAATCGGTTACGACTGTTGGCTGCGAAACATTGCTATCGCGTTGGGAAACGCACCGACTTCGAAAGTAGTTGTTGCTGCGCTTAACTCGCGCCTTAACAATGTCTCTGAAATGGTGAACGAACATATCACGTGGGCTTTACAACAACACGCGAGCTAAACGCAAAGACTACGCGTCTATGAAGTGTTCTCGATAGTACTGTAGCTCGGCTACCGAATCCTTGATATCTTCCATTGCCTGATGCGTTCCCTGTTTAACCAGGCCGTTAAGAATTTCAGGTTTCCAGCGACGGACAAGTTCCTTGACGGAGCTGACATCCAGATTTCGATAGTGAAAATAGCTCTCCAACTCCGGCATGTAGTTCGCCATGAACCTTCGATCCTGACAGATACTATTGCCACACATGGGCGAGGTATTCTTCGCACAATATTGCGAGAGAAAGTCTATCGTCTGCCGGGTCGCTTCATTTTCATCGATAGTGCTTTTCTTAACGCGATCTATTAAACCTGACGCACCGTGGTGTGATTGGTTCCACTCATCCATTGCCTCTAGTGCGGCATCAGACTGTTTGATTGCCAGTGTCGGACCCTCGGCGAGCAGATTAAGCTCAGCATCGGTTACCAGCGTTGCGATTTCAATTATACGATCAGACTCGGGCTGCAATCCCGTCATCTCCAGATCTATCCAGATTAAATTTAAGCTTTTATCCATGCTGTTTTCCGCTGTTGTATCGCGATACTGTTTGGGCGACGTTGACTGGTAGTGATGATTGTAACAAAGCTTCCCCAAGTGGAATATGCAATAATCTTTGCTTCAAACAGCGCTTACAGTTCGCCTACTAGCAGAGATGGCCGCCTACACTTTCCATGAGTAAGAGAAGACTAAGTAAACATCAGTTGGCTCGCATATCCGAGAATCAGCGCAAGGAGCTGGGTCTGGAACAAGCCCACTCTGGCAGTTCCGAAACCCCGCTTGAAAAGTGTAATGGCCGCATCATTAGTCATTATGGGCAGCACGTTGATATCGAGTCCCTCGCCGAGGAAGACGAAGGTGCGGTGCTTAGATGCACACAGAGATCTAATCTGCCTAAACTGGTCGCAGGCGACCTGGTCGTATGGACTGACGACGGCGCACAGTCAGGGGTGGTGGTTGCACTGGGCAAACGTCGGAACTCCTTTGGACGCCCCACCATCGATGGCCAGTACAAGGCTATTGCCGCCAATATCGACGCAGTCCTTGTCGTATTCGCCTCATCTCCGACTCCTCACGTTAGTCTTATCGATCGCTACCTTGTTGCCATCGAGCAACAGGGCCTCGATGCCGTGCTGGTTTTGAACAAGATAGACCTGTTGGGCCCAGACGAAGCAGCTGTTTTAGACAACATATTGTCTAAATACAAGGATATTGGCTATCCGGTGCATAAGGTGTCGGCTGAAGATGGCCGCGGCATCTCTACCCTCGAACAATCCCTGTCCAACAAGACGGCAATTCTGGTGGGCCAATCCGGTGTGGGAAAATCTTCACTACTAAACAAGCTCAATAAGGGCAGCCTTGCTGATGTAGGCGCCCTCTCCGAGACCTGGGATCGCGGCACGCATACCACTACTACATCCTCTGTTTATCATATGTCGGGCTTCGATTTGATAGACTCACCAGGTATCCGCGAGTTTGGTCTAGGCCATATTAATCCGCAGCAGGTATTCGAGGGCTTCAAAGAATTTAGACCCTTCACCGGCGCCTGTAAATTTAGAGACTGTTCACACAGGCAGGAACCAGGCTGCGCCATACAGGCAGCCGTTGAGGCTGGGCAGATCAGTATCGAGCGCCTTCAGAGCTACTTCCGCATTCTGGATTCACTGGAAGAGCTGGGCTAGGCAGATCATGAGAGAAACGGTAACGAGTAAGTAAGCAATGAACAGAACAAGACTACCTCTTATTATTTCACCGGAGGCCTTCAACGAACTCCCCTTTAAGGATGAGCTGTTGATAGTCGCGGTCGTGCAGAAGGCCGTATTCGATGCCTATCATATTTCAGGCTCGGTATTGGTGGAGCCTTCCGAATTGGTGAGCGGAGTTAAACCTGCAGTGGGTAAACTGCCAACCAGGGATAAACTTCAATCGCTATTCTTGCGGATCGGTTTGAGCCCCGAGAAACATGTCATCGTCTATGACGACGAAGGCGGTGGCTGGGCGGGCAGATTGATATGGACTCTGGATATTATCGGGCATCAGAACTACAGCTATCTCGATGGCGGACAGACGGCCTGGCTGAAGATGGGCTTTCCCTTATCGAATGCAACGACCGAGGCATTGGAAGCCGACTATGTAGACTACTCGGTCAAAATCAATGAGAGCCTGCTTGTTTCCAAAGAAGATGTTCTGGCAAGCCTTCGGGATGAAGAGTCAATAGTCTGGGACGCCCGAGCACCTGAGGAGTTCAACGGAACTAAAGTTACTGCTCTAAGGAATGGGCACATTCCCGGTGCTAAGAATCTAGATTGGATTGAGTTACAAGATTCAGAAAATGACCTGCGTTTAAAGCCTCTGCCGCAGATCGAACAGTTGCTGACCGAGGCAAGCATTAGCGATGCGAAGAGAATCATTACACATTGCCAAACCCATCATCGCTCTGGACTCACTTATCTTGTTGGCAAGGCCCTGGGCTACGATATAAAGGCGTATGATGGCTCCTGGTCTGAATGGGGGAATGATCCTGAAACACCTATTGAGAACTAAGCGAAGTAATCAGTGCACAGTGTGTGGCAAGCAAGCCATAAGTCGCGCTATCGCCAGTAAAGTAAAACTCTAGAAACAGATACTAAAATTTATGTCGCGCCTGTTCATTATTTTCCAGTACCTGCTACCACAGCACCTACTTTCCAGGCTCGTTGGCAAGTTGGCGCAGAGTCATTTTCTACGCAAGCCTCTTATTCGAATTTTCATAAAGCGTTACAAAGTGAATATGCGCGAAGCCAGGATTCAGGATATCGAAAAGTTCGAAAACTTCAATGCCTTCTTTACGCGGGAATTGCTTCCCGACGCGAGAGCAATTAGTGATTCTTCGGGTGCCATAGTCTGCCCAGCGGATGGGGCGATTAGCCAGCTTGGAAATATTGCAGATGGTCAACTACTCCAGGCAAAGGGTCGGCATTATAGTTGCGAGACCCTGCTAGCGGGGGACACACCGATGGCGACCCTCTTTAACGAGGGTAAATTCGCTACTATCTATCTCTCCCCGAAGGACTATCATCGTGTGCATATGCCAATAGCTGGCACGCTGATGAAGACAATCTATGTGCCAGGAGACCTTTTCTCGGTGAATCAAACTACGGCGGATTCGGTTCCCGATTTGTTCGCAAGGAATGAGCGCCTCATTTGCCTGTTTGAAACCGAAATCGGACCGATGGCGGTTATACTGGTCGGTGCTATGATTGTAGCCGGCATCGATACTGTCTGGGCGGGTGAAGTTTGCCCGAAGCAAGGTAAGAGAGAAATTCAAGAAACAGACTATGCTCATCACGCTCCAGCTGTGGAGCTGAGTTTAGCTGCCGAGCTCGGCAGGTTTCGTCTGGGTTCTACCGCCATCGTTTTGTTCTCTCATGGCGTAATGAACTTTGACCCAGCATTGGAAGCTACTAGCGGTGTTGCAATGGGGCAGCTGTTAGGGCGAGTTAAGGCCCCTCACATATCAGATGAACGAGGATCAGCATGACACAAGATGAGCTAAAGCTAGCTGTTGCACAGACTGCCTTTGAATACGTAGAGTCATTATTAGATAACGATACAATAATCGGCGTCGGTACTGGGTCCACTGCCAACCTGTTCATTGCTGAGTTGGGAAAGATTAAACACAAGATCTCTGGGACCGTTGCGAGTTCGGAAGAATCTGCACGGCGCCTAAAGGAGCTTCATATTCCTGTGCTGGATCTCAACAGCGCTGGCACCTTACGTGTCTATGTCGATGGCGCGGATGAGACCAACAAGCATCTACAGCTTATTAAAGGCGGCGGAGCCGCGCTCACTAGAGAGAAAATTATCGCCGCCGCCTCGGAAGAATTCGTCTGTATTGCAGATGAATCCAAACTGGTGCCCGTGCTGGGTAAATTTCCCCTGCCTGTCGAAGTCATTCCAATGGCACGCAGTTACGTTGCCAGAGAGATCGTGAAGCTAGGCGGAGACCCTGTCTATCGCGAGGGCTGTATTACAGACAACGGAAACAATATTCTTGATATCTATAATCTTGAGATTCTCGATCCAAGAAAGTTAGAAACTCAGCTTAACCAGATAACAGGTGTTGTGTGCAATGGCCTTTTTGCAGAACGAGGGGCTAACCGGCTATTTCTAGGCACAAGTACAGGGGTCAAGACATACCTGCCCTGATGGTGAAAGAGATTGCAGCTAATTGCTTAGAATAATCGAGAAGTGATGGAAGTGTCGGTCTCTGGAAATTTGCAGTCTCGATAACCAATTAAGACAAAATCCAGAACGAGTACTCGCTTGCTTTTCTTATCCCTGCAAATATTACAGTTAAACCACTTACATATTGTCGTTAGCAAACGCTAACTAGAGTGGATTTACGTTTTCTGCCTGAGGACCTTTCTGCCCTTGGGTGACTTCCATGGTAACTTTCTGACCTTCCTGAAGCGTTCGTCTTCCTGAGCCATTAATAGCAGAGAAATGTACGAATACATCTTTGCCACCTTCCTGCTCGATGAAACCAAAACCCTTCTCGTCATTAAACCACTTAACGGTACCCTCAACTAAATCTGACATACGTTCTCTCGTGCTTAAAAATTTATAAATCAAACCGCCAACAATAGCGATCTCCCGGCCAATATCGACCGAAACTCCAGTGTATACCTATAAATTAGCAGATGGAAACCCTAAATGTTGCAAATTGTAACGATGTTTTGGCGGCCCACAGAAGCCTGTAACGCTGTATCCATGGCAACAAACGCGGGCCTTCAACGGCTGCACTGCTCAGTCGATTAACTTGCCAGGGTTCATAATATTGTTAGGGTCGAAGATTTTCTTGACCGCCTTCATGTACGCCATTTCCGCAGGAGAGCGTGAGTAATGCAGGAATGGTTTTTTCAACAGACCGACACCGTGCTCGGCAGAAATACTGCCTCCGTGTTTCTCGACAATCTCAAAAACCAGATTGGATACCTTGGCACACTTTTCAAAAAATGCCTCTGCTGCCAGGGACTCCGGCTTGAGAATATTGAGATGTACATTTCCGTCGCCGATATGACCGAACCAGATTATCTCGAAATCGGGATAGGACGAAGTGACCAAACTATCGACCTCTTGTAAGAACTCCGGAACCTTGGAAACCTTTACCGAGATATCATTCTTGTAGGGAGTAAACGTAGAGATAGTTTCCGAGATGTCTTCGCGCAGACGCCAAAGATTATTCGCCTGCGTACTATTTTGACTAATCGTGCCATCTACTATCCAACCTTCCTCCAGACAGGTTTCGAATAAGTGCATAGCGGTGTCGATGTCTTGCTCGGACTGATGTTCAAATTCGATGAGCGCATAGAATTCAGATTCAGTTTCGAACGGTCGCTGCAGTTGCTTCTCTTCGATCACATGCTTGAGCGCCTTCTCTGAAAAAAATTCGAAGGCGGTTAGATTGAGCTCACCCTGAAATTTTTGCAGCACTTGCATGATCGGTTCCATCCCCTCTGCGCCCAGAACAAGAACGGTTGGGTCCTTGGGCATACTGGTAAGGGCAAGGGTCAATTCAACGATAAAGCCCAGAGTGCCTTCGGCACCGGTGAACAGGTGACGAAAATCATAGCCCGTTGCATTCTTGCTCAAGCCTCGGTTCAGGTCGAGAAGTTCCCCCGAGCCTGTCACGACCTTCAAGCCCTTAACCCACTCGCGGGTCATGCCATAGCGTATAACTTTTATACCCCCGGCATTGGTCGAGACATTGCCGCCTAGCTGGCTGGATCCAGACGACGCGAAGTCTACGGGATAGAACAGGCCTTCCTGCTCCGCGAATTGCTGCAGCTGCTGTGTAACTACACCCGGCTCGCATACAACTTGCCGATCGGCGGGATTAAACTCGAGAATTTTATTCATGCGATCGAAGGCAACTACTAATTCTCCATTCGCCGCCACTGCGCCGCCACTGAGTCCAGTGCGGCCGCCGCTAGGCACCAGCGCTACTTCGTGCAGATTTGCCAGTTGCACCAGTGCCACTACCTCGTCGGTATCTTTGGGCAATACGATGGCGATAGGGTTAGCGGGGTAGGCCTTAGTCCAGTCCTTGCCGTAGGTCTCAAGGTCGGCGGGATCGGTCTTCAGCCAATCCTCCCCCACGATCTCAATCAGTTTCTCTAATAGTTCTGCTTTGCTGCAATTCATGTTCTTCCTATCCTGCTTGGTATTTCTGGACTTTCTGGACTTTGGCCGCCGCCGGCTTGTTAGATTAATGCGCTGTACAGCGCACTGCAAAAGCAGAATATGTTACCATGCGCCAGCTTTTGGAACACCGCTGACGATACTTACACTGTCTAAAACCTGAACCGGCCACAACCAAAGAAAAGAAAGCTTAAACCTATGAATCCTAAATCCCTGGAAAAGCGCAAGATCAAATTTCTGCTATTGGAAGGTGTTCACCAGAGCGCGATCGAAACACTAAAGAGATCAGGCTACGAAAATATAGAGGCCTTGAAAACATCTTTGGAGGGAGACGATCTGGCTGTGAAGATTGCCGATGCACATTTTGTTGGCATTCGTTCACGCACCCAGCTAGATGAGTCGGTGTTCGCTGCGGCGAAGAAGCTACAGGCAGTAGGCTGTTTCTGCATCGGAACCAATCAAGTTGATCTGGACGCGGCATTGATTCGCGGCATCCCTATATTCAATGCTCCTTTTTCCAATACCCGCAGCGTGGCAGAACTAGTCATAGGGCAATCAATTTTGCTGCTTCGTGGCATCCCCGAGAAGAATGCACTACTGCATCGAGGTGTTTGGCAGAAAGCTGCCAAGGGGTCTTTTGAGACGAGGGGCAAGAAGCTGGGCATCGTGGGTTATGGAAACATAGGCTCGCAGTTGAGCGTACTAGCCGAGTCTATGGGCATGAAGGTCTACCTCTTCGATGTGGTGACCAAGTTGCCTCTGGGCAATGCCCAGCAGCTGGACTCACTAGAGGAGCTGATGCGCGAATGTGACGTGATTAGCCTGCATGTACCCGAGACGCCACAGACCCAGGACATGATTTCACAGGAGCAACTTGGCTGGATGAAACCCGAGGCCGTGTTGATTAATGCCTCCCGTGGATCTGTCGTTGATATCGCTGCCCTGGCTGGCGCACTTCAGAGCAAGGCCATTGCCGGAGCAGCGATTGATGTCTATCCCCAGGAGCCGAAATCTAACGCGGAAGAATTTATCTCACCCCTGCGTCAGGTCGATAATTGCATCATCACACCCCACGTCGGTGGCAGCACCATGGAAGCGCAGGAGAATATAGGAGTCGAGGTCGCGGAGAAGCTTATTAAATACAGCGATAACGGCTCCAGCTTCGCCTCGGTCAATTTTCCGGAGGTGACTCTGCCAGCACATCCTGGGAAACATAGACTGCTACATATTCATAAGAACGTGCCTGGAGTTTTATCGGAAATAAATAGCGTGTTCTCAGAGACTGGCATCAATATTAGTTCACAATATCTGCAAACGAATGAACACGTAGGTTATGTGGTGATGGATATCGACGTTCAATCCAGCGAAATGGCACTGGAGAAGCTGAATCAGGTTACGGGCACTATTCGCTGTCGCATCTTGTTCTAGTCTAAGCCGATGATTTCGTCGATGAGTGTGAACACCCGTTCTCGGTAGGGTGTAGATTCATTGACGAGATGATGCCCCGCCTCCTCTATCCAATGCACCTCGGACCCGGAAAACTTCTCCAGTATCTTGGGAATATTCGTCTCCCATTCTACTGTTCCATCTCCCTTGCCCTGAATGACATGCAGCGGGGTATCCTGCCTGGGCATTTCTTCGAAGCGATTGATATAGTCGATCATGGCCTGCACCCAATTGCGGGGAAGTAATCGGCTCTGTAGCTCGTCCTTGCTCTCGAGAAACTCCAGAAACTCGACATCGTGGCTGTTCTTGCTGAACTTACGCGGCGTCGATGCCAGAAACAATTTGCTCAGGCTAAACAGAATTCTGGAACGGGACCAGTGCCTGGGCCTAAGCAAGGGGGCGAGAAGAATAGTGTCTTGCAGGGCATGACTCTGCTGCAGTCGCTCCGCCAGTAATGCCTCCATGATTAGCGCTGCGCCTGTGCTTTGCCCAATGGCGAGCCAGGGATCTGTTAGCTGCTGCTGCCCTGCCAGCTTTAGACAACGAACGAATGATTCGCTGTATTCTTGAAAGGAATTAATACTCGCAGTCTCGCCACTCGATAGGCCATGGCCTGGCAGATCGAAGATTACAACGGCTATGTCCTGTAGCAGCAGGTGTCGAATCAGATGTCGGTACAGGCCCGAGTGGTCGAAGTAGCCGTGAAGGATAAATGCCGTTTTACGCGGCGGATATGTCGCCGGCACGAAGTGTTGACAGACCAGTTCGTAGTGGCCACTGGTAAAAGTGCCTATGCTGGCCCGCGAGTCGGCAAGGGCAGACTCTAGTTCTGAAAAATTTAAGCTGTAGTACTGTGTATAGGCAGCGTAGAGACCTGACGCTTTGGCACCGACTCCAAGCTGCGACTCGGTGCCATCATGCAGAAAGACCATACTCGTTAGACTTTGGCGAAGTTGATTGGCATCGGCTGTGCTAAACATTCGCGTTCAAACTCCGCCTGTTCACGTATTTCTTACTTAGCCTTAGGAAGATTCAGTATAACGTTGTGCCATCTGCTCCAGGTTGTAGACTTTCTTGATATTCGAGGCCTGCCCGGCAGTTCCGAATGCCTCCAGCCTTGCCAGAACAATAGACTTCATTGCATCCATAGTAGGAATTAGAAATTTTCTTGGATCAAATTCAGATTTATTCTCCGCAAGAAATTTACGCGCCGCACCGGTGGATGCGAGGCGCAGATCAGTATCGATGTTTACCTTGCGCACGCCATGCTTAATGCCTTCCTGAATTTCTTCAACGGGCACGCCATAAGTTTCAGGAATCTCACCGCCGAATTCATTGATTATCGCCAACCATTCCTGCGGCACCGAAGAAGACCCATGCATCACTAAATGAGTGCCTGGAATCTTCTTATGAATTTCTTTTATTCTCTCGATGGCCAGCGTGTCGCCGGTTGGGGGGCGGCTAAACTTGTAGGCCCCATGACTGGTTCCTACCGCAATCGCCAATGCATCTACGCCCGTTGCGTCGACGAAGTCCGAAGCCTCCTGAGGTTCGGTAAGCATCTGCGCCATGGTTAACACCCCTTCTGCGCCGATGCCATCTTCTTCGCCCGCCATTCCGGTTTCAAGCGAACCCAAACAGCCAATCTCTCCCTCTACCGACACGCCGCAGGCATGAGCCATATCGACTGTAGCCTTGGTGACTCTTACGTTGTAGTCAAAATCGGTGGGCGTCTTGCCATCTTCACCCAAAGAGCCATCCATCATCACCGAGGAAAAACCGAGTTGGATCGAACGTTGGCATACCGCCGGTGACACACCATGATCCTGATGCATAACAATAGGAATATGTGGAAATTCTTCGATTGCCGCCTGGATCAGGTGTTTGAGAAAGTTTGACCCCGCGTATTTTCGAGCGCCAGCAGAAGCCTGCAAGATCACAGGGCTATTTAGCTCGTCGGCTGCCTCCATGATGGCTCGAATCTGTTCAAGATTATTCACATTGAAAGCAGGAACCCCGTAACCATTTTCTGCTGCATGATCTAGCAATTGTCTTAAACTAATTAGTGCCATGGTTAATCCTCATTTATCTTGTCTACTGAGTAGTTAGTAGCTTGGTCATATCAAATAGTTGTTGTCTTTGTACTTATGTCTGGCCTTCACTGGCCCTGCGCTGAAGTATCTCTACCGCGGGCAAGACTGTTCCCTGTACGTATTCCAGGAACGCTCCGCCGCCTGTAGAAATATAGGAGACTTTGTCGGTAATTAGAAATTTATCGATAGCCGCTATAGTTTCTCCACCCCCGGCGATCGAGAAGCCGGCGTTGTCTGCGACCGCCCTAGCGACAGCCTGAGTACCGGCTGAGAATTGTTCGAATTCGAAAACGCCTACCGGGCCATTCCAGATGATCGTCTTCATCTTTGCGATAATTTCCGCGAAGTTTGCCGCCGTGTCCGGCCCTATGTCCAAAATCATGTCATCGTCTTCGACGTCTGCAATTAGCTTGGTGGTAGCGGTTGCGTTTTCATCGAACTGTTTTGCAACAATGACGTCTGTGGGCATGGGTATCGAAGTCTTGCTCATCAATGCCTTTGCGGTATCGATGAGATCGGGCTCATATAATGATTTGCCTACATTCACGCCATTGGCGGCAAGAAAAGTATTGACGATGCCGCCGCCTACGATGAGCTGGTCTACTTTTGTGGATAGGTTGTTGAGAACCTCCAGCTTGCTCGACACCTTTGCCCCGCCCACTATAGCCAGCATAGGTCGTTCCGGATTCTTAAGCGATCGATCCAGGGCGTCTAGCTCATTGGCCAAAAGTGGGCCCGCACAGGCGAGCGTTGCATATTTTGCAACGCCGTGAGTACTCGCCTGGGCGCGGTGTGCGGTGCCGAAGGCATCCATCACGAATACATCACACAATTGTGCGTAGCGTTTTGCGAGCGCATCATCATTAGCCTTCTCACCTGCGTTGATACGTACATTCTCCAGCAGGGTTACGCTACTGGCACCGCGGCTTGCTGGCGTTTCATTCAGGTAGTCGGTGTTTACTTCAACGGAGCAATCCAGCAATTTCGAGAGCCTCTGCGCTACCGGCTGCAAGGAATACTCGCGCTGCTCAGCGATCGGCTTTGCCTCCGCTGGTCTGCCCAGATGGGACATGATGATTACTTCGGCGCCGGCTGCTCTTGCCATCTCAATGCTGGGCAATGCCGCTCTGATTCGTGTGTCGTTTCCGATGACACCGTCTTTGATCGGCACATTTAAGTCCTCTCTAATGAGAACCCTCTTCCCGGCCAGGTCTAGTTGGTCCATGCGCAAGAATGACATTAGGTAACGGCTCCGGATTCTAAAGTGAAAATTGGTTCATGTGTTTATGCTCATGTACTGCGCCACATCGAGCATTCTATTGGCATAGGCCCACTCGTTATCGAACCAGACAAATAACTTGATTAGCTTTCCATTCACTACACTGGTCTGGTTCAAGTCGACGATCGCCGAACGCGGGTCGTGATTAAAATCGCAGGAAGCCAGAGGTTCGTCGGTAAAGCCCAGAACATTGGCAGGTAGATTAGCACTCGCCTGTTTGATCGCCTGGTTCACCTGTTCAATATTTGTGCTCTCGGCTACGGACAAAGTTAGATCCATCAGGGAAACATTCAGTGTTGGAACACGAATTGCCCTTGCCACCAGGCGGCCCGTAAGTTCGGGCAGAATTCTCTCTATGCCTTTTGCCAGCGCCGTGTCGACGGGAATTATCGACTGCATCGCACTGCGCGTCTTGCGCAGGTCGTCGTCGTGATAGCTATCGATAACAGGCTGGTCATTCATCGCGGAATGAATAGTCGTGATCACGCCCGACTCTATCTTGAAAACTTCATCGATAGTCTTGAGCACCGGCACGATACAATTAGTAGTACACGATGCGTTGGAGACAATCGTGGCGCTGGGCGGCAGAGTTTCGTGGTTGATGCCATAGACCAGAGTAGCATCGACATCGCTTTCCGCGGGCTGAGAAAACAGCACTTTGCTGGCACCGCCTGCCGTGTGTAGTTGTGCGGTTTCCCTATCCTTGAATGCTCCACTACATTCCATGACCAGGTCTACTTCCAACTCGGACCAAGGTAGCTTTCTCACGTCGCGTTCATTGAAGACGCGAATCTTGTCGCCATTGACGATGAGGTTTTTCTGCGCAGCCTCGCTACTCATCTCTACAGAGCCCAGAAAGCGGCCATGGGTACTGTCATAACGAGTAAGGTGCGATAGGTTCGCTATGTCGGCTAGGTCGTTAACAGCTACAAGGCGCATATCGGAGTAGCTGGTAGATTCGTAAAACGCACGCAGCACACAGCGGCCTATTCGACCATAACCGTTGATTGCGATGCGATAGGTCATGACTTTTTACCGCGCGTTCATAATAAGACGAGTCGGGATGCTGGCTTGTATCACGCGTCGAAAGACTTAACGGTCGCGACGATATTCTCAGCAGAGAAACCGAAGTGTTCCATTAGCACGGGCCCCGGAGCGGATTCACCGAAGGTGTGCATGCCGATGACTTTGCCATCGAGGCCGACGAACTTACGCCAGTAGTCAACGCCTGCAGCCTCGACTGCGACGCGTCTGCGCACGCTCATTGGCAGCACCTGTTCCTGATAATCGGCATCCTGCGCCTCGAAGACATCGACGCTAGGCATGGAAACCAGGCGCGCCTTTATACCCTCCGCCTGAAGAGTCTCTACCGCTGCCAGGCTTATTGCTACTTCCGAACCGGTGGCGAGCACAATCACTGCAGGCTCTCCTTGACAGTCTTTCAATATATAGGCTCCGCGAGAGATGGCTTGTAGCTGTTCGTCGCTGCGCGCCTGATGAGGCAGGTTCTGCCGCGAGAACACCAGGGAAGTTGGGCCAACTTGCCTTTCGATGGCGGACTTCCAGGCGACTGCAGACTCGACATTATCACAGGGGCGCCATACCGACATATTGGGTGTAGTACGCAGGCTGGCTAGTTGCTCAACCGGCTGGTGCGTCGGTCCATCTTCGCCCTGACCGATGGAGTCATGGGTATAGACGAATATGCTCTGTTGTTTCATCAGCGCCGACATTCTCACGGCATTACGTGCATATTCCATAAAGATAAGGAAGGTTGCCGTGTAAGGAATGAAGCCGCCATGCAATGCCATGCCGGTGGCAATGGCGCTCATTCCAAACTCGCGCACACCGTAGTAGATGTAGTTGCCGTCGACTTTCTGTGAGATCGCGGAGCTACCCGACCAGTTGGTTAGGTTAGAGCCGGTCAGATCGGCGGAGCCGCCAATTAATTCCGGTAACAGGCTCGCATAGGCTTCAATACAATTCTGTGAGGCCTTGCGGCTGGGAATATTGTCATCGCTTGACTGACACTTGGCGATAAATTCATCGGCCTTGGCACTGAAATAGCTAGGCAGCTGACCTTTTAATCGGCGCACCAGTTCCATGGCCAGCTCTGGGTATTCTTCCTCATAGATGACGAGCTTCTCTTTCCAGGCTGACTCCGCGGTGAAGCCTTTCTCTATCGCATCCCATGATTGCTTGATTTCTTCGGGAATCACGAAGGGAGCATGTGGCCACTCAAGAGCTGCTCGCGTGGCGGCTATCTCTTCATCGCCAAGAGGCGCGCCATGAGTGGCGGAGGTACCCTGCTTGTTGGGCGAGCCAAAACCGATAATTGTCTTGCAGCTAATCAATGTAGGGCGGCTGGTCTCGCTCTGTGCCTGCTCGATCGCCTCGCTAATTGCCACGGGGTCATGCCCATCAACAGATAAGACCTGCCAGCCATAGGCTTCGAAACGCTTACCGGTATCATCACTAAACCATTCGCCTACCTCGCCGTCTATCGAGATACCATTGTCATCATAGAACACCACGAGCTTGCCGAGATTTAAGGTGCCCGCGAGGGAGCAGACTTCATGGGAGATGCCTTCCATTAGGCAGCCGTCACCGGCGAAGGCATAGGTGTAGTGATCGATGACCTGGTGATTCTCGCGATTAAACTGCGCGCCCAGCGTCTTCTCAGCGATCGCCATGCCCACAGCATTGGCGAGGCCTTGGCCTAGTGGCCCCGTAGTAGTCTCTACGCCAGGCGTATAACCGAACTCGGGATGGCCGGGGGTCTTGGAGTCGAATTGCCTGAACTGCTGCAGGTCGTCGATAGAAAGATCGTAGCCCGTTAGATGCAGCAGGGAATACATCAGCATCGACCCATGGCCATTGGAAAGCACGAAGCGATCGCGGTTGAACCAGTTCGGGTCACCCGGATTGTGCTTGAGAAAATCGCACCAGAGCACCTGCGCTATGTCTGCCATTCCCATGGGCGCACCGGGATGTCCGGACTTCGCCTTCTGCACGGCATCCATACTTAGTGCACGAATTGCATTGGCACTCTGTTTGCGTGACACAACTTGTTCTGCCATCGATCGATTTCCTTCAGTTTCTGCTTATTATTGCCATTATTAGCGAAGCGAGTGACCCGTGCCCTGCTGCTGGGTGGATAGCCAGGTTCAGTTGGGCAGGGAGGTAAATGCTTCGGGGAGCTTCTGATTCAGAACGCTATTTTCCCGCACCTGAATCGAATATGCCATATCTATGGCACTCCAGAGGCAATATATTACAAGATAAGAGGCATGACCCTGACTTCAATCAGGCTTAGTCCCGGGCTGCCCCCTCATCGAGCAATACCTATATCAATATATTTTGATATAGAATTGAAATTGCCGGGTAATGCTGCTAACTTAGCGCCTCTTCGGACTTCCGACCCACGGGCCTAGACATGGCAGCACCTGCATTAAAGACCACCGGCAACTCAGACTCTTTGAGCCCGATGGAGGCCCTTACCACGCTGCACAAAGCCCTGGCCGACCATCTACGTCTGCAGATCCTGAGGCTACTAAAGAGCGAATCATTCGGGGTATTGGAATTATGCCGCATCCTCGACATCAGGCAGTCCGCCCTCAGTCATCACCTAAAGATACTCGCTACCAGCAAACTGGTTTCTACGCGGCGCGAGGGAAACTCCATCTTCTACAGGCGCTCATTCCTGTCGGAAGACGATATTTACAGCGATATCAAGAAGACGGTTTTCGAGAACCTGGACTGCCTGGAGATTTCAGGCAGCCAGCTCAGGAAGATCAAGCAGATTCAATTAGAACGCGCGCAGCTCTCTCTGAATTTTTTCAATAAGAATGCGAACAAATTTAAGGAAAAGCAGGGCCTGATCGTGGAGCACGCAGACTACGCGAATAGCCTGCACGATCTCATCGCCGGCCTGACCCTGAGTGATAAGGCAGCGGTGATGGAAGTGGGCCCGGGCGAGGGCCAGTTACTGACAGAGCTCTTGCAGCGCTTCGAGAACCTAACCGCGCTGGATAATTCTAAAGACATGCTGGAGAAGTCTCGCGCTGCGGTCGTTGAAAGTGGCGGCAGTGGTGTCGAATTTATACTGGGCGACACGGCTGTTGCATGCAAAAAAGATATAAGCGCCGATCTCATTATCTTTGACATGGTGCTGCATCACATCTCTTCCCCTGCAAAGACGTTCAAGGATATTGGGGCGCTTCTGAATCCCGAGGGCTATCTGTTAATCGTCGAGCTGTGCAGCCACGATCAGGATTGGGTTAGAGAGTCCTGCGGTGATCTATGGCTTGGCTTCGAAGAGGGGGATCTGGATCATTGGGCCGAGAAGGCCGGTTTAACGAAACAACAGAGTTCTTATCTTGGATTACGCAATGGTTTTCAGATTCAGATGCGCACCTTTAAAAAAGTGGCATCTGGCTCTTGAGCCTACTGATTGTTAACAAATTTTATTTTAACTTTTTGCACTTAATTACTACTAATAACTATCATTACTTTTTGAGGACATACTAATGGCAGAATCTACACTCTTCACATCTGAGTCAGTATCTGAAGGTCACCCGGATAAAATGGCCGACCAAATCTCCGATGCAATCTTGGATGCTCTGCTTGAGCAAGATAAAGGCTCCAGAGTAGCCTGCGAGACCATGATTAAGACTGGCATGGTCATTGTTGCCGGAGAGATAACTACAGATGCCTACGTCGATATTGAAGACATCGTGCGCGGTGTTGTAAACGATATTGGCTATAACAATTCTGAAAGCGGTTTCGACAGCAACACCTGTGCAGTACTCAATGGCATAGGCAAGCAGTCTCCAGACATCGCCATGGGTGTTGATGACACGGCAGATCACGAACAGGGCGCCGGCGATCAGGGCTTGATGTTTGGTTACGCGACAAACGAAACTGACGTATTAATGCCAGCACCAATTACCTATTCACATCTGTTAGTGAAACGTCAATCCGAAGTACGTAAAGATGGCACCCTACCCTGGTTACAGCCAGATGCGAAGAGTCAGATTACCTTTCGTTACGAAGACGGCAAGCCGGTTGCAATCGATGCCGTCGTACTGTCGACGCAGCACAGCGCAGAGATCTCGCTAAAAGATTTACAAGAAGCGGTTATGGAAGAAATCATCAAGCCCGTTCTTCCACAGGCTTGGATCAACGCGGACACCAAGTATTTTATCAACCCAACCGGCCGCTTCGTTATCGGCGGCCCCTACGGCGACTGCGGACTTACCGGCAGAAAGATTATCGTCGATACCTACGGCGGCATGGCACGACACGGTGGCGGCGCATTCTCCGGAAAAGACCCGTCCAAGGTTGATCGCTCGGCAGCCTATGCGGCACGCTATGTGGCCAAGAACATCGTAGCTGCGGGTATCGCAGAGCGTTGTGAGATTCAACTCTCTTACGCCATCGGGGTTGCAGAGCCAACTTCGATAAGCATCGAGACTTTCGGCACTAACAAGGTGAGCAATGCGAAGATCGTTGAGTTAATTCGCGAGCATTTCGAACTGCGACCGAAAGGCCTGATCAAGATGCTGGACCTGATCCAACCGATCTATAAAGACACTGCCGCCTACGGTCACTTCGGTCGCGAAGACCTAGACCTAAGCTGGGAAAAAACAGACAAAGCTGACGCGCTTAAAGCAGCCGCTGGCCTATAACACTATTTATAAAACGGAGTTAGACATGAACGATTTATCAGTACAAGAAAATGCAGTCGCACAAGATTATAAAGTAGCGGATATAAGCCTGGCCGCGTTTGGTCGCCGTGAAGTTACATTGGCCGAGGCGGAGATGCCCGCCCTTATGACTCTGCGCAAAAAATACGCTGCCGAGAAGCCCCTTGCGAATGCAAAGATTCTGGGTTGTATTCATATGACGGTACAGACCGCCGTACTTATCGAAACGCTGGTCGATCTAGGCGCAGAGGTTCGCTGGTCATCTTGCAACATCTTCTCAACTCAAGACCATGCAGCCGCTTGTATCGCTGCAGCCGGTATCGCCGTCTACGCCTGGAAGGGACAGACGGAAGACGAAGGCGAATGGTGCATAGAGCAGACTATCCTAAAAGACGGCGAGCCCTGGGATGTGAACATGATTCTCGACGATGGCGGCGACCTGACAGCGATGGTGCATGAGAAGTACCCACAGCTACTGGCAAACATTCACGGCATTACTGAAGAGACAACTACGGGCGTGCATCGCCTGTTAGAGATGCTGGAAGAAGGCTCCCTGAAAGTTCCCGCCATCAACGTGAACGATTCGATAACCAAGTCCAAGAACGACAACAAGTACGGCTGTCGCCACTCGCTTAACGATGGCATCAAGCGCGGCACGGATATGTTGCTCTCCGGCAAGCAGGCATTGGTGGTTGGCTATGGAGACGTTGGCAAGGGTTCCGCACAGAGCCTAAGCCAGGAAGGCATGATTGTAAAAGTTGCAGAGATAGACCCTATCTGCGCAATGCAGGCCTGCATGGATGGCTATGAGCTTGTCTCTCCTTATATCGATGGCATCAACACCGGAACTAGCGATGGCATCGATACGGCATTGCTTGGCAAGATCGACCTAATCGTGACAACTACCGGCAACGTTAATGTCTGCGACAAGTTCATGTTGCAGGCGGTTAAGACCGGCGCTGTAATTTGTAATATCGGTCACTTCGACAATGAAATCGACACAGCCTTTATGCGCGAGAATTGGGAATGGGAAGAAATTAAGCCTCAGGTTCACAAGATCTATCGCGATGGCGCCACTAATCAGAGCGATTACCTGATTCTTCTCTCTGAAGGCCGTCTGATCAACCTTGGTAATGCAACTGGTCACCCTTCGCGCATCATGGATGGCTCATTCGCGAATCAGGTATTGGCGCAGATGTTTATGTTCGAGCGAAAGTTTGCCGATCTACCCGAAGCCGAGAAGACAGCCAGTCTGTATGTCGAAGTACTGCCTAAGCATCTCGATGAAGAAGTTGCTGCGATGATGGTAGGTGGCTTCGGTGGCGTGTTAACAAAGCTTACCGACACTCAGGCCAAGTACATCAACGTAGATGTGAATGGCCCTTACAAGACCGATAGCTACAAGTACTAGGTTAATCCTCAGTACGAAATAATAAGCGCAACAAGGAAAGCTAGATTATGGATGTATCTAATCCATCAAAATTCAGCATCGAATTTTTCCCGCCTCGAACCGAGGCGGGTGAAGCGAAGCTGGATACGGTGCACGCAGAACTATGCAAGTTGAACCCCGATTTCTTCTCCGTAACTTACGGCGCTGGTGGGTCAACTAAGGCGGGTACTGCGCAGATCGTGCTGCGTTACCACGCGGCCGGTTCTGTCTGTGCACCACATCTTTCCTTTGGTGGAGCAGATGAAGAAGAAATACGTCAGCTGTTGCGATCTTATACAGACGCCGGTATTAAACGACTGGTGGCCTTACGTGGAGATACGCCTTCCGGTGTCGGTACTTCGGTGCAACATCACTATGCCAATGAGCTTGTCGAGTTCATTCGCAGGGAGACCGGCGATCATTTTCATATCGATGTGGCCTGCTACCCGGAGATCCATCCCGAGTCGAAGAGTTATGCTTCTGATATAGATTTCTTCAAGCGCAAGGTGGATGCCGGTGCAAACTCGGCAATTACTCAGTATTTCTACAACCCCGACGCCTATTTTCGCTTCGTCGACTATTGCGGCGACGCGGGGATATCTATTCCGATAGTTCCTGGCATTATGCCTATCAGCAACTACGCAAACCTCGCCCGTTTCAGTGCAAACTGTGGTGCCGAGATTCCACGATGGCTGGACAAGAGATTGCAGGGTTTTGGTGACGACGTGGAAAGTCTGCGCAACTTCGGCATCGATGTGGTTAGCGAATTGTGTGAAGACCTGCTTGCGGGTGGCGCCCCCGGACTTCATTTCTATTCGATGAATCTCAGCCAGAGCGTTAGTCAAATTTGGACTAATCTGGACCTCGGCAATCGCAACCAAAATGAACTGCCGTAGGCATTGGTAGATGCGACTCTCTCGCGTTTATATCGATGCTCCACTTAAGCTGAATGCTCTTGTTCATCTTCCCAAAGAGACCGCTCACTATCTCGGCAATGTTTTACGTCTGCGTGTCGATGATGAACTCCTCTTGTTCAATTCACAGCACGGTGAATTTCTAGCGCGAATATGCGCAGCATCCAAGAAGTCTGTCGAGGTTGAGCTTATCGAGGTTCGGCGTGAGCTCGATGCCGATGATGAGCTGAATCGCTTGGGGCTTCATCTAATACTGGGTCTATCACGGGGAGACAGAATGGATTTCGCCGTGCAGAAATCTACGGAGCTCGGTGTAACGGAAATTAGTCCAGTCTATACAGAACATGGTGAGGTCAGACTCAAACCGGAGCGGTTGGAGAAGAAGCTGCTGCACTGGCGCAGGATTGCCATTAGTGCCTGCGAGCAGAGCGGCCGGTTAACTGTTCCATCGATACATAGCCCGATTCCATTGGCAGATCTGGCCCAGGGCAGCAGTGCCAACAAGTGGATGTTGGAGCCAAGTGGGTCCGATAGCATCCCTGAATCCCTCGTGGAACCTGTTGCAGAACCTATGGCAGAACCTACGGCGAATAGACATATCGATTTATTGATCGGGCCCGAGGGAGGTTTCTCGCCTGCCGAGATTGACTGGGCACGGGACAATGGTTTTAGGATCGTCTCTCTAGGCAAGCGAATACTGCGTACCGAGACTGCACCAATCGCAGCGCTGGCCATCTTGCAACACAAGTTTGGGGATATGTAATTTCTACAAACTACTGGTTGTAGTGCTAGCTGCGGAATTAGACACGGAGGGAAAGCGGCCCCAGACCTACGCGCTTACCGAAGAAACTTAAACAGTAGTTGCGCGGATCCAAATCTTTACCACCGGCCAATTTGTTAGCGGCATTTTCCGATCGATAGCTAGTCACGATTGAGCGATTTATTTTCGACTTTTCCTGATTCGCTAGATCCACCAGTTTAGGTTTCTCAAGCATGGCCACATTCTTGTCGGTTAGTAATGCGATCTTGGGCGATAACTTCTCTTTCAGATTTTGCTCCAGTACCAGGCCAATCTCACCGCTAGATAATATTACCAGGGAGCCTACTGGATAGGTTCCCATGAGGTGAATCAGCTCAATAACCAACTGTTCAGGAAATTTCAGCGCCCGTTGTTTATATAACTTTGTTAACGCCTTCGCAGGAGGCAGAGCGGGGTCCTCTCCATTACTGCGCAGTAAACGTTCGGAGCAATAGGCGAGGTTCGCAAAGCGGGCTAGCACAGGAATTTGTCCAGCTCGAAGTTTGCGCGGAAAACCCCGACCGTCTTGTCGCTCATGGTGTGCACGAACAATCCCCGCTACCCGATCATCAAGGTCCGAGTAGTGTGAAACCACATCGACACCAAAATCGCAGTGCTTTCTGTAGGCGAGAAATTCCTTCTTTCGGAACGGCCCGCGCTTGTTAACCAGTCTTTCTGGCAGGAGCTGCATTCCGATATCGGCCAGCAGGGTTCCCATACAGAGAATGTGCATGTCGTGCCTGTGCATCCCTACTTGCCTCGCCAATACTACCGACCAGATTGCCGCGCGCACACAGTAGTCGGTATCGATTCTGTCTGAAGGGTCTGTATTCAATAACCAGATATGTGTCTGCGGATTGGCGATGGGAGACTCGACTAAACCCGAGATCGAATTCTCCAAGAGCGGGATATTCATGTCTTCGCCGTTGCGAACGGCGAGTGCCTGGGCAGCGAAATCGGCTTTAAGTGTCTGATGTAATTTGTAAGCTTTATCAATCTGTTGTTTAACACTTCGAGTGTCCTGATAAAGATCACGATCAATCTTTAGCGAGGTTGACGCGGGAGCCGAGCGGCGGGCAGAGCTTAGAATCGTCAACTGATTCTCTCGTGTCCTGCGAGGCTGCGCTCCCTTATTGGTGTCGATGACGACATGCTTACAATGCTTGGCAAGGACCTCAATGTCTTCGGCATTCTTCAGGTGAAATCCGCCCATCGGAAAAGGCGTCTTCGACCAGGCGCAGTCCAATTCACAGACATACATGCCTAGCAAAAGCTCGGCACTGCTCAAGCTGAGGAGGTTGTTCGCTGCGTAGCGCTGTGCGTTAGTAGTAGGTTCTGAAATTGACATTTTCCGAGCATACGCTCCTTAACAGAATGCTCTTGTGAGATTGTTCACAAATCGGTGTCTGTAGTGGGCTGAAGGGTCATTTTGCGACGTAGTTCTCCCACGATTTTTTGGGTTTTAAGCAAAAAAAAGCGCCTTTGAATTCAAAGGCGCTTACGTAAGTAATACGCTAAGGGAGAGTTAATCTAGAAATTACTGAGTTACAAATTCCGGATAAGCTTCCATGCCGCATTCTGACATGTCCACACCATCTGCTTCCTCTTCCTCGCTAACTCGCAGACCCATGATCGCCTTGATGGCAAACCATACGATGGCGCTAGTAGCAAATACCCAGACGAAGATAGTTAGCATGCCAACCAGCTGACCCATGAAAGTCGCGTCAGGATCAGACAGGAGTACGGCGAAGATACCGAAGATGCCTACCGTGCCGTGGACCGAGATCGCACCGACCGGATCGTCGATCTTCAGCTTGTCCAGAGTGATAATGCTGAACACCACGATCGTGCCACCTATGGCGCCGATGATTGTTGCTAGCAGTGGTGTTGGATCGGCAGGTTCCGCAGTGATCGCAACCAGGCCGGCGAGCGCACCGTTGAGTGCCATTGTGAGGTCGGCCTTACCGAACATCAGACGCGCTACAAGTAGAGCTGCAATGAGTCCGCCGGCTGCGGCTGCGTTCGTGTTAAGAAATACGTTAGCCACTTCGTTAGCTACACCGATTCCACCTAACTTAAGAGTAGAACCACCGTTGAAGCCAAACCAGCCCATCCATAGGATGAATGTACCCAGTGTTGCCAGTGGCAAGTTAGCACCAGGAATCGCCTGTGGCGCGCCTGCAGCGCTGTATTTACCTTTTCTTGGGCCTAGTAAAAGTACGCCAGCGAGCGCAGCGGTAGCGCCGGCCAAATGCACGATGCCAGATCCGGCATAGTCACTGTAGCTAAGCTCGAAAAGACCGAATACGGAATCGCCATTCCAGGTCCAGCTACCTTCCATCGGGTAGATGAAGCCAGTCATGGCCACTGCGAATGCCAGGAAAGCCCAAAGCTTCATTCGCTCGGCAACTGCGCCCGAGACAATCGACATTGCCGTTGCAACGAATACTACCTGGAAGAAGAAATCGGAAGCGCCCGAGTAGACCGAGTCGCCATCGAAGCCCGCTTCTGCAGATTCAGCGAGTACGCCTGCGATTGCTGCGTCGTCCATCTGTGCAACCGTGGTGATGCCAGATAAGAAGATGCCGCCGTCGTACATGATCTGATAGCCGCAAACCAAATACATGGTGCAGGCAATCGCATACAGAGCGACGTTTTTTGTAAGAATTTCTGTGGTGTTCTTAGAACGAACCAGGCCCGCTTCGAGCATGGCGAAACCTGCCGCCATCCACATGACGAGTGCGCCACAAATGAGAAAATAGAACGTGTCCATTGCGTACTGCAATTCGAAAATTTGGTTTTCCACCCTGTACCTCCAGTTTAAAGGTCTACTATTGCTCAAGCACTTTGGCTTCGCTGAGACCGATCGTTATCTTGTTTAAAACTTACTAATAATTGCGCTGAGTCTGCTTCTTGTGCGTTAGGACTAGATAGCCTCTTCGCCAGTTTCGCCCGTACGGATACGAACGATCTGGGTTAGTTCGGCAACAAAAATCTTACCGTCGCCTATCTTTCCCGTGTTCGCAGCCTTGGTGATCGCCTCAAGAGTTTGATCTAGCAGACTTGTGGCAATAGCGACTTCCAGTTTTACCTTCGGTAGAAAATCAACAACGTACTCAGCACCGCGATACAATTCGGTATGGCCCTTCTGGCGACCAAACCCTTTCACTTCTGTTACGGTAATGCCCTGTACGCCTATTTCAGATAATGCCTCGCGGACATCGTCCAATTTGAATGGCTTGATAATAGCCGTGACTAACTTCATTGTTTTGCTCCTTAGCTCTTTTTGCGCTGCTGAAATTCTTACAACTGGTAATACTCTATGCAGGGGTCGTGCCAGTTATTAAAATTCACAGTGAAAGGCACAGGCATACGGCGTTCTCGCGAGTTGCTGGACCAAAATTACTCCAGCACTGATAAATTCTTGAGCAGTCACAGTGCACCATGGCGGCTCACGCCCTAATTGGGTGCGCTTCTGCGATTTCGGCCGATTGATTTCCTTGAAACTGGATCAGGGGAGGCGCAGCTGCAGATTTCTTCGCTACTGGCACCGGATAGTTCAGGCCCCGGCTAACACAATAAATGATGATAGAATCAATAATACTTTGATGGCCCGAACCTCGACTTCGCGCCTGCAACCCATAAAAAACCCAAGAGCCCGTAGCAATGTTCAATAATTCTTTCTTCGAAGACCTTAGTAGCCGCCTCTCCGCTATCATTCCCCCAGGGGAAGAAGTTCGCGACGATTTGCGCACCAAAATAGAGCAATTGCTGAAGAGCAGCTTCGCCAGTCTGGACCTGTTAAGCCGTGAAGAGTTCGATACGCAGCGGCAGGCCTTGGATCGCGCCGAGCAGCGCATCAAGGAACTAGAGCAGACCCTCACCAAGCTGGGTAAGAAGTTTGAACTGCTCGAGGGGCAATCAACGAGCCCGTAGCTGGCTGAACTGACAGCGGCAATAGCTAAGCCTCCATAAGATCCTGATCTCTTTTCTCGTCACTGCCATCGTAGTCTGCGATCGAGCGGGGTATCTTGATAACCCGGTGTGTTGCTCGCGCCGACATCGAAAGCTTATCCATAGTGGCGGCCAACTGCCTGCGCTGCTCACCTCCCATGGGACAACAAGCCTGAATCTACGCCAACAGTAGATCCGCATTCAGCCTGCCGGCCCGGTCGATCTGTAGTTGTCGACAAGTTTTAATGCGCTCGCGTAGCTGCTCCCAGTTTGGGGCGTCATACCTGCCCTGTAGCAACTAGGTTTGGCTCAGTGCAAGCACCCCGATGATTAGGTCTATTCGATCCAACAATAGCCCAGAAAGCTTCCGGCTATAGCGCGCGATGCGCTCCTCGCTGCAGCCGCACTGGTGTTTAAAGTCGCTTACATAGCCACAGGGACATAAGTTCATCGCCGCCTATAGCTGAAAGTTTGCCGAAAAATTCACTGAATAGTTTGCCCGGCTATCGCTTATCTCGTCGAATTCAAAAGGCTCTCTCATGGCGTCCAGCACGCTAGGCTTGAATTCGCTCAGTTCATCCAGAGAGAGGACGCCGCGATGTGCCAAACTGATTTCACCGGGGCTGAGGCGATTGCTTCCACCGATCAGTGCGACGCTTGTCGTCGTGTGATGGGGGCTACGGCGAGTAAATGTAACGCGCAAGGCGCCGCTATTGAGACGAAAGAACTTCATACGAAAATCAACATCGAGCTGAGGCATTTCCTTTTGAACCTCCTGTTCCTTCGCCACCATGTTCCGCATCAACAGTTAGTGCTCTAGCAGATTTCCAGGATAATGGGCCAACGACTCGATTAAAGAGTGACCTGCCTTCTTACACCTATAACTTAACGTCTTACAATGAAAACGGGAAGATACACTTTTATGTACCCTTTTTTTCTGATACGGTTTCCAAGTCATTTGTAATATGACAATTCAACAAGTACCAGATTGTGATTCTTATTAATGCAATTAAAGATACAGGCTAACATTCTTTGGAATTATAATTAGAGGATAAAAACATGAAGGAAAGAACTACCCACACAGTTGATGCCGTACTCAAATTTTTATTTATTACTTTAGCTGTTGCCTCGACTCAATTGACCTATGCACAGCAGCCATTTCAAACCTACGACATGATAGTCAGCGACCCGGCCGGAGTTGTTGCTGCGTTAGACAAGTATCAAGCAAGCCCTACTGGGGAACAAAGTACCGCAACAGTAATTCTTAGCCAGTACCTCGCAAACGGGGAAAGTCTTGCGACACATCAGATTTTAGTGGTCTATCCATCTAACCAAGAGATGGATCTCAACCTAATGCGGAATGCAACTTCGGCCGATTGGGCTCAGTTCTTGAATGAAATGCAGGACTCAGCCACAGTTGAGGCAGAGGGGATAGGCCAGATCTTAGCTATGGTTGGAGACCCAAATGACCCAGTCGCAACAGCCATGGGTCGCACCAACGTTATTTATCAGTTGAATGTTGACGATCCCGCGACCTATGCTGCGGCATGGTCTGACTTCGCTGGGGCAAACCTCCAGGCTGGAAACGTTTCATATCTATCATCAGTCCTTGCATATGGCACTAACCCGGGAACGCATGTCGTTAACAATGTTTATAGTTCTCCTGGCGAAGCATTATCTAACCAGCCACAGTCAATGGAAGGCTTTGATGTATTTTTACAGCGAGTCAGCAGCATTAGGGCGGTTGTAGGTAGGGTAGTAACTACCGTCGTTGGCGAATGGCGTCCTTAAGTTGAGAAGAAAAGGGAGCTCTCATAGTTAATTCGAGAGCTCACTAAAAATTTGATCTGACTGGCTTATAAAACTTACCCATCAATCTCCCGTAGGAGGGAGAATTAAGTCTTATTTTGACAAACTGATAATAAAGGAAAAAATAATGAGTGAAGTGATTGGAACGTTTGATTTAGAACATGTTTGTAATACATACACTACTGATGCAGAAAATAACATTACGAATCATACCAACTGGAAAGGCAGCGCAGATGGGTATGGCTCCATTTGGGGGACACTAACATTTGCACCGACACCCCTTGGTTCTATGACGGAAGCGCTTGAGGGAGGGGAAGTGCGATGGACGGGCCAAGGCTTTCTTGAAGATGGCACATCAGTTGCAGGAACAGGTGCCGGGACCTGGAAAAAAGATCCAAACGGGCATGTTTGGCATACGGATTATATTCTTGAAATTTCTGATGGCTCAAAGATTCGCTCTGTTGGGAAACTCGAACTTTCAACTTTAAAGTTCACCGGCACAAATTATTCAATTTAAAGCGGGGGGAAGAAAAATGAAGAAACTAGCATTTGGGGTTATGATCCTAGCACTCTGTAATTTCGCGATTGCAGATCATCACGCACTCAACTTGGAGGCCCGACAGCCTCGGACTGAAATGAATATTACATCTATCGATCTCGGAGATGACTTAAGTGTTGTCACTGCCGAGGGAGACATGGCTGGGTATGGTAAGGTATATGTTAGCTACCATTTAACATATAACAGAGAAGGATCGGGTGGGTTCTATACCGGTCAGGGACGAGGTTATATCGATGAGAACACTATGGCGTCCGGATCGTTTTCAGGTGTCTGGGTTAGAGATGGCTACTTAGTTAGGCTAACTGGGGTAGTATCATTGTCTGATGGTTCTCAAAATCTAGATGTCATTGTTATCGATCCGTTAAATCGAACAATGATACTGGATGCGTATGCACTAAAAGACTGAGCTTCTAAATCGGTGGTTCATTTAGGCATTAGATGAACTACCGATTGTTGCGCTGCATAAAAGATTGAAAAACGCTAATTGTCACCCCTGCCAATACAGTCCTTCACTAGTCGCAGATAGTCTAGGAATCCGAACCGCGCCAGCTGTGGATGAAATTTAAGACAAAAAAATGAGCTGCAAGCAGCTCATTTTCCCTGGACCATGTAGCAACCTATTGGCTGCTGCTGACCATGTACTCAACAAGTGCCGCTATATCTGCATCTGTACAGGTAAAGCATAGGCCCTTTGCCGGCATGCTGTTGACGCCGTTGACCGCATTTGTGACTACAGCCTCCATGCCTTTCTCCATGCGCGACGTCCATGCATCGGCGTTGCCAGCACCAACTTTTGGCGCGCCCGCAGCACCGGTACTGTGGCAGGCAAAGCAAGACATCATATAAGTAGCTTCTGCATCGAAGCCCTCTGTCAATTGTGCCAGCTGCACATGCTGCTGGGAATTGTCAGCCGAAATAGCGGTTGCGAAAGAAACAACCAACACGAATAGTCCAACCTTAGGTATTGCTGACATAATTACTCTCTTAATACTCAACACGTTTAACTCCTTACTCATTTAGATAAATTCTCGAATTCACTGTGTAAATCTTAGCTAATCGAACCTTAACGCTTACTGACTGGACATATAGTTAACCAGAGACAGCAAGTCATCTTCACTGCAGGTCATGCACAGGCCCTTGGCTGGCATCGCGTTTATGCCATTCATCACGTTTACCATTACGGCATCCATTCCCTTAGCCATGCGCTCGGTCCAAGCATCGGAATCCCCTAATAGTGGCGCACCAGCAGCTCCAGTGCCGTGACAGGCGAAACAGCTCATCTGGTAGGTCGATTCGACGTCGAAGCCCGCAACTTCTGGCACCGCTTCCACGACCTCTGCTGCAGCGGTGACCGCTGCCTGAGGCGCAGCTGCAGGTGCTGCAGATGCGGTACCGACGGTGCTTCCGACACAAGATTGACCCGCAAGGCAGACTTGCCCAGCGGGACGAATATTGTCTTCAATAGATTGCTGCGCGACAGCGATGCTGCCGAAAAGCAGTAGACCTAGGTGCGCGAGCGCGAGTACGAGCAGACGAGTCTTGGCAGTCTCTGATTGCACAGAAATAGCTCCTTTATGTATAAATCGTGGGATGATAACTCTGGATTGCTATGAGAGCCTTTAGATATCGATCTATCGGTTCTTTGAGCAATTGTGCCAGAAAAAAGCAGCGGCATTATACCGCTTTTTGCCCTCATCTTGTATACGTGTTTTAGGACTTTTTAGATGATATTGAAGAGCATTTAGAGAAGAGATTTATGGGGAGACAATCAGGTTCAAAGGCGCCAGATGATAATACAACTCATTAGGGTTATCGTTTAACCCATAGCCGAAATAAAAATCAACCAGCATCTCGCTGATGCCCACGGCCGCAGGCACTAGATTCTCCACCACGGTGAACTCCTCTATGTCCGCGAGAGTCTTGTTACTGGCCCTGATGATAACACCCGGGTTGGCGGCCGAGTCTACAAACTGACCGGCATCGTTCAGAAACAAGATCTGTTGGTCCACTACGGCGGCGATGACGACAAAGCCGGCTTGACCCACATGCGCAGGGTCGATATCGATACGCCCGACTATGTTCAGCGAGGCATCAGGGCTAAACTGATTGGTAAAGCTAAGCCCATTGTTTGAGGTTATGCCACCACTGAAAGTCGCGTTGACACTCGCACCGGAAAGGCTGTTGCTCGCACCCAATGGATTGATTGACCCGCTGCTAAGAGTGGCTGTTATCTTGTAGTCGCCAGTGATTTCACATTCGGGATCCACTTGCTTATCGAAGGTGTTGGCCAGCAGGAAGTACCTGCCCGGACGCAGAAAACTCGTAAGAGAAGAATTGCATTCATTGGCTGACTTGTTGTCGTAGGCGACGACCTGAAGATTCTCATCGGCGATAAGCAGCACCGAGTCTAGTGTCGAAGAAGTCATACCCAATCTTATTGTCGCCGAGCTTGTTAGAGAGAATCGATATAGATCGATCGG
>CAJQHM010000059.1 GCA_905478195.1 uncultured Pseudomonadales bacterium | reverse complement strand
TATACCTCGGAAGTAGGTCTGCCTGCGACCATTAGCGGACATGGTCGTAACCTCAACGTCCACGGTCTGGATACCCGGGGTCGCCACATGCACCGGTTTCGAGTTCTGAGAGTTATAGCCGCTACCCGTGTCTACTAATCGAGACCCGAGCAGCTTGTCGCTTCCCGCCACGAATACTCGCACCTCAGAGCCCGCCATGACCTGATGACCGTCTTCGTTTAACACCATAACCTGAATAGATTGTCCTGCGCTCTCAGCGAGATCATTGCGAAATAAATAGTGCGAACCACTTGGATCATTGGCCGCCAGGGACAAGTCCAGATCGCCGTCCTGATCGAAATCGGCAAACTGCACTCCGTGATCAGTATCATTTGCCATGACATTATCTGGTAACTGATTCTCGAAGTGATCGCCCTTGTTGATATAGAGATAGTCGGGCATGCCCGGCCTTCCACTCACATAGCCGACGATATACAAATCAGGCAGGCCGTCATTGTTTACGTCGCCCCACACCCCGGTGACAATATGATCGTGTGTTGCCACACCCATTGCTACGGCGACGTCGGTGAACGTGCCATCGCCATTATTTCTAAACAGGGAATCATCACCGTATTCGGCAACGTAAAGATCGAGATCACCATCGCTATCAAAGTCTGTAATCGCGCAGCCAACGCCGCCATCGATTAGTGGCCGGCGCGCCTGATCGATGTTGAGCGCCATCGCCACATCGCTAAAGCGCCCGTCTTCATACCTGTACATGCCATCGCGATCACCGCTCTGATTCGTTGTAAATGCGTCCAGATCGCCATCGCTGTCCATGTCGAACCAGCAGGCGCCAACGGTCCTGCGCGGTTCATAGAAACCGATCTGCCTGGCCACGTTGCTAAAGTTGCCCTCGTTGTTCTGGTATAAGCGATTCGTAGCGTTACGCAGAGCTACATGCAGATCCAGATCGCCGTCGGCATCATAATCCACGAAGTTGAGTTGTCGGGTCGCTCCAACGAAGCTCACCCCTCTCTCAACTCCCACATCGACAAAAGCCTTCTGACCGGGCTTCGAGTGATTACTGATTTGATTCTCCATAAGTACGTTAGGGTTCACGCCATCGGCGTAGGCTATGTAAAGATCGATATCGCCATCACCATCATAGTCACCCCAGGCTACTGCGCGTGCATTGCCTGGGTTAGTAATCAAATTCACATCCGGCCCAACATCGATAAAACCTTCAGCGCCGCGATTTTCATACAGTCGTATTGGTTCATTCAGAAAAACCACCACTAGATCCAGGTCTCCGTCGTTATCGTAGTCACCCCAGGCATTCGACTGGCCTAGAGGATCAGAAAAGGTATCGGTCTGCACCGGCGTAAACTCAATTTCTGCAGCAATAGCGTTCGGGCAAAAAGAGACCATCGCCAAACTAGAAAACCCTAACACGGCAATGACAAGAGATTTAGAAATAGAGACTGGCCTGAGTGTGCCGACGAAAAGTAGAGAACGGGAAATCATTGGTACCTTCTGTTTTGATTAAACAGGTGAACGACAAATAGAGTAACTCACGGTATCAAAGACGAGAAAGATTACAAGGAGATCTCTAGTTCAGCCGTTAACATTTCTTCAGAGTAACTTATCTTTTACTGGCGGAAATACCCGCTTTGACGGTAAATTAGCATCACAGCTAAAGTGGTTAAGCACATAGCATCTAGCTTCAAACGTGCAGGGTTCTAATGTTAGTCGAATTGCCACAACAGAAAATTTGTATCTTCCAGGAATTAGTAGTCGAGACCATAGCCGTCAAATGAAAAACGTTCTCGTGCTTTGCACCGGCAACTCCTGCCGCTCCATCATGGCCGAAGGCCTAATTAATCACTTCGGCAAAGGCCGTTACTGCGCCAGTAGTGCGGGAAGTTTTCCCACGGGCTATGTGCATCCTAAATCCCTCGCTATACTGGAACGTCATGGCATTGTTGTGGACAAGCCCCGCAGTAAATCCTGGAACGAGCTGGAGCATCAGAATTTCGACCTGTTGATTAGCGTATGTGACGAGGCTGCGGGCGAGACCTGCCCGGCCTATCTGCAGGATGTAGAGAGACTGCACTGGAGCACGCCAGACCCGGCGAAGACAGAAGGCAGCGACACCGAAATTGACACCGCATTCGAGGCTGCCTACCAGATGATCAAACAGAGACTAGAGAAAGAACTATTATGAGTGCTCAATCTACTTCCCCGATGGGGCTATTCGAGCGATATCTCTCCCTATGGGTTGCGCTATGCATTGCAATGGGAGTTGCATTCGGCGCGAGCATACCGGATTTCGTCGGGCTAATAGCCTCTTTAGAATATGCCAGCGTTAATCTGGTAGTCGCTGTTTTTATCTGGGTAATGATTTACCCGATGATGGTAAACGTTGATTTCGCATCGCTGAAAGATGTTGGCAAGAAGCCGAAGGGAATCTGCATCACGCTTGTCGTTAACTGGTTGATAAAGCCATTTACGATGGCGGCGCTAGGCATCCTCTTCTTCGAGTACCTGTTCGCCGGGCTTGTAGACCCGCAGTCCGCTAAAGAATATATCGCCGGCATGATCCTGCTAGGCGTTGCACCCTGCACCGCCATGGTTTTTGTCTGGAGCCAACTGGTGCGTGGCGATGCCAATTACACACTGGTGCAAGTTTCCATCAATGACATCATCATGGTGTTTGCCTTCGCCCCACTAACCGCTTTGTTGCTTGGCATCACGGATATAGTTGTGCCCTGGGAAACACTGATTCTTTCCGTGATTCTTTATGTTGTCATTCCACTGGCAGCTGGCTATGTAACCAGAAAGCTACTGGATAGATCCGGTAGTGATGAAGGCATAGCAAACTTCACTGCAAGGCTAAAACCATTCTCCATCATGGGCCTGCTTGCGACTGTCGTGCTTCTCTTTGGTTTTCAGGCACAGACTATTCTCGACAAACCCTTGGTGATAGTCCTTATTGCGATCCCTCTGCTCATTCAGAGCTATGGGATCTTTGCCATCGCCTATGGCTGGGGATACTTGTGGCGAGTGCCATTCAGTACGGCCGCACCTGCAGCCATGATTGGCACGTCGAATTTCTTCGAATTGGCGGTTGCGGTGGCGATTAGTCTGTTCGGATTGAATTCGGGGGCCGCGCTAGCCACCGTCGTTGGCGTACTGGTCGAAGTACCAGTGATGCTTTCTCTAGTTGCCTTCGCTAATCGAACGCGTGCGCATTTTGATCACAGAGATTGAGATTGAAGTTGGAATGCGAGTTGCGCCGAACCTAAAACGAATCTCCCGGAATGCGCACCCAGCCTTCCATCAACACTCTAGCACTGCGACTCATTAGCGCTTTCCTGGCCTGCCATTGGCCATCGACTTCAACTACCTCGGCGCCTACCTTTAAGGTGCCGGAGGGGTGTCCGAAGACCACCGAACTGGGACAGCCACCACCGGCCGCCAGATTAACCAGAGTGCCGGGAATAGCGGCCGCGGTGCCGATGGCAACCGCAGCAGTGCCCATCATCGCATGGTGTAACTTACCCATAGATAGAGCGCGCACCGAAAGGTCGATATCGCTTGCCGCAAAGCTTTTTCCACTAGAGGAGGTATAGGCGCTAGGCTTTGCTACAAAAGCTACCTTGGGGGTATGTTGTCGCCCTGCCGCTTCCTTGAAGTCTGCGATCAAGCCCATCTTAACTGCGCCGTGTGCACGAATTGTTTCAAACATAGCCAGTGCGCTGTCATCGCCATTGATCGCATCCTGAAGCTCGCATCCGGTATAGGAAACATCTTCGGCATTGATAAAAATAGTGGGGATCCCCGCGTTAATCAGCGTCGCCTTGAGCGTGCCAAGGCCTGGCACATCGAGATCGTCTACCAGATTGCCCGTTGGAAACATCGAACCCTCGCCATCTGCCGGATCCATAAACTCCACCTGCATTTCGGCGGCGGGAAAGGTCACTCCATCTAATTCGAAGTCCCCCGTCTCCTGAACCACGCCATCACGCATGGGCACATTAACGATAATGCTCTTGCGAATATTCGCCTGCCATATTCGCACCGCTACGCTACCATTCTCAGGCACCCTAGCCGCCTCGACCAGCTCATTGCTGATTGCGAAGGCACCGACTGCCGCCGTTAGATTGCCGCAGTTACCACTCCAGTCGACGAAGGCCTTGTCGATCGCTACCTGCCCGAACAAATAGTCTACATCGTGGTCGGGCAGCTCACTCTTGGAGACGATTACTGTTTTACTGGTACTGGAGGTTGCGCCGCCCATGCCATCGGTTTGTTTGCCGTACGGATCTGGGCTGCCGATGACACGCAACAGCAACTTATCTCGCGCCTCACCGGCAAGCTGCGCCACTTCTGGCAGATCGGTCAATCTAAAGAAGACGCCTTTGCTCGTTCCTCCACGCATATAGGTAGCCGGGATTCTGATCTGAGGAACTTGAGACATAGTCATACCCATTTATTTTCTAGAAGAGTTAAGCTGTAAACACTACGCGACATTTTGTTCGAGAAATTCTTGTGCGAAACGCTGCAGCACGCCTCCGGCCGCATACACAGTAACTTCCTCGGCGGTATCCAAGCGGCATTTCATCGGCACTTCTATCGACTCACCATCGGCGCGTCTAATTATCAGAACCAAAATGGCACCCGGAGAAACGCTTCCCTGAATGTCATAGGTTTCTGTGCCATCTAGCCCAAGGCTGATTCGATTCGTACCCGATTCGAACTGCACCGGCAATACTCCCATACCTATCAAATTCTGCCTGTGGATACGCTCGAAGCCTTCCGCGGCAATGACTTCTACACCCGCCAGTCGAACCCCCTTGGCTGCCCAGTCGCGGGAAGACCCCTGACCATAGTCTGCCCCTGCAACAATAATCAGTGGCTGACTTCGCTGCATGTAAATCTCGATAGCCTCCCACATGCGCATCACCTCACCTTCCGGTTCAACTCGTGCCAATGAACCCTGCACTACCTCGCCATTCTCCCGTACCATCTCGTTGAGCAACTTCGGATTCGCAAAAGTAGCGCGCTGCGCCGTCAGATGATCGCCACGGTGTGTCGCATAGGAATTGAAATCTGCCTCGGGCAAACCCATCTTCGCCAGATAGGCACCGGCAGCACTATTAAGCTGAATAGCATTCGAGGGTGACAGATGGTCGGTTGTGATATTGTCGTCCAAGATTGCAAGGGGGCGCATGTCTTTCATTGTGCGCTCACCTGCAAGTGCTCCCTCCCAATATGGAGGTCGACGAATATAGGTGCTAGTTGGATTCCAATCGTACAGCGGACTTTCGGAACGCTCGATGGCTCCCAGGTCGAACATGGGAATATAGATCTGCTTAAACTGCTCCGGTTTAACCGATGCCGCTACGATCGTATCGATCTCTTCATCGCTTGGCCAGATGTCTTTCAGTGTGATTGACTTGCCGTCTTTGTCGGTACCGAGGGCATCCTGCTCTATATCGAAACGCATAGTGCCGGCAATCGCGTAAGCTACAACTAACGGAGGTGATGCCAGAAACGCCTGCTTCGCATAGGGATGGATACGGCCGTCGAAGTTTCGGTTGCCTGAGAGCACGGCGGTGGCATAGAGATCTCTATCGATGATTTCCTTCTGTATCACCGGGTCCAGAGCACCGCTCATGCCGTTGCAGGTAGTACAGGCAAAGCCAACGATACCGAAACCCAGTTTTTCCAACTCTCGAAGCAGCCCTGCTTCTTCGAGATAGAGCTGCGCAACCTTCGATCCCGGCGCGAAAGAAGTTTTTACCCAGGGTTTACGAACCAGGCCGAGCGCATTCGCCTTCTTCGCTATGAGACCCGCTGCAACCACATTCCGTGGATTGCTGGTATTCGTGCACGAGGTAATCGCCGCAATAATTACAGCACCGTCTGGCATCAGGCCGGCTTCTTCCTCTGCCAAGGCCTTATCCAGATCGACTGCTATGCCGCACTTGCTCAAGTCGGACGTTGGCAGGCGCCTGTGCGGGTTAGACGGGCCAGCCATGTTACGGCCGACACTGGACAGATCGAAGCTAAGCACTCGCTCGTATTCGGCCTCTGTCAGGGTATCAGCCCATAGCCCGGTTTGCTTCGCGTACTGCTCGACGAGCGCTACCTGCTCTGGCTCACGGCCGGTAAGTTTTAGGTAATCGATGGTCTGCTCATCGATATAGAACATGGCGGCGGTAGCACCAAACTCTGGTGTCATATTGGAGATAGTTGCACGATCGCCTATCGTCAGCTTGGAGGCACCCTCACCGAAGAACTCTAAATAGGCAGACACGACCTTCTCGTTACGCAGAAACTCGGTGATCGCCAGCACGATATCCGTGGCCGTAATCCCTGGCTGACGCTTGCCGGTTAATTCGACACCGATAATGTCGGGTAGGCGCATCATCGATGGCCGGCCCAGCATGACAGTTTCAGCCTCCAGACCGCCAACGCCGATAGCGATAACACCCAGGGAATCGATATGCGGCGTGTGACTGTCGGTGCCCACACAGGTATCGGGGAAGGCAACGCCATCTCGCGATTGCACAACGGGCGACATCTTCTCCAAATTAATCTGATGCATGATGCCGTTACCGGCGGGAATCACGTCAACATTTTCGAAAGCAGTCTTTGTCCATTCAATAAAATGAAAACGCTGTTCGTTGCGGCGATCTTCGATCGCACGATTCTTATCGAATGCATCAGCCTCGACACCACTGTGCTCCACTGCCAGCGAGTGATCTACAATCAATTGTGTTGGAACAACCGGGTTTACTTTGGAAGGATCACCACCCTGCTCGGCGATAGCATCGCGCAGACCTGCCAGATCGACCAGCGCCGTCTGACCCAGGATGTCATGACAAACCACCCTCGCCGGATACCAGGGAAAATCCAGATCCTGTCGGCGCTCTATTATCTGTCTCAGGGAATCGCTAAGCGCCTCGGGATCGCAGCGCCTAACTAGCTGCTCTGCCAATACTCTTGAGGTATAGGGCAGCTTTGCATAAGACCCGGGCGAGATCGCTTCGACCGCCTCCCGCGTATCAAAAAAATCCAGGCCAGTACCCGGCAGTGGTTTGCGATTTACGCTATTCATAAATTAACTCTTCGAGCGATTGACTGACTGTGATTTACCTACACTAGAAACTACACTAATAACTACTTTCGCAGATAGACGGACTAGCGTTCGCCGATGTCCACCCAAGAACGCGCATCAGGACCCGTATAGTCCGCGCTAGGACGGATAATGCGATTGTTGGAACGCTGCTCCATAACGTGGGCAGTCCAACCGCTAACGCGCGAGCAAACAAAGATCGGCGTAAACAGCTTGGTAGGGATTCCCATAAAGTTATAGGCCGACGCATGAAAGAAGTCGGCGTTACAGAAAAGCTTCTTCTCTTCCCACATCACCTTTTCCACCTCTACAGAAACCGGATACAGTGTAGTGTCGCCCACTTCCTGCGCAAGTTTCTCCGACCATTGCTTGATGATCGCATTACGCGGATCGCTCTCGCGATAGATGGCGTGACCAAAGCCCATGATCTTGTCTTTACGCTCCAGCATAGCCAGAATATTTTCACGGGCCTCGAGCGGAGACTTCCAGTCTTCGATCATGTCCATCGCCGCCTCATTGGCGCCACCGTGTAGAGGACCGCGCAGTGTTCCGATTGCTCCGGTTACGCAGGAATGCATATCAGACAAAGTCGACGCACAGACTCTAGCGGCGAATGTCGACGCATTGAATTCGTGCTCTGCATAGAGAATAAGGGAAACATCCATCACTCGCTGGTGCATGGCATTCGGTTTCTGGCCGCGTAGCATATGCAGAAAATGGCCTGCGATAGAGTCGTCATCGGTTGCAGTTTCAATACGCTCACCGTCATGGCTGAACTTGTACCAATAGCAAACGATCGATGGCAGCAGGGCCAGCAGACGATCAGCCGCATCTTGCTGCTGCGCGAAGCTCATCTCTGTTTCGAGATTGCCTAGCATAGACGCGCCGGTGCGCATCACATCCATTGGATGTGCAGTCGCCGGAATATGCTCAAGCACCATCTTCAAAGCGTCTGGGAGTGAACGCAAGCCTTTAAGCTTGGTGGTGTATTGATCCAACTGAGACTGCGTAGGTAGTTCGCCGTTGTAGAGCAGATAGGCTACCTCTTCGAATTTCGCGTTCTCGGCAAGCTCGGCAATATCGTAACCACAGTAGGTCAGACCACTACCGGTCTTTCCCACTGTACATAGCGTTGTTTCACCGGCGGATTGACCGCGTAGACCCGCACCACTTAATTTTTTATCAGCCACTTTACTTCTCCGTTTAAAATTTTGTATTAGTATTCTTATGTGCGCTAAACCGCGCCTTATCGAGCCAGTCTAAAAGCGCAATAAATTTTTTATTTGTTCTTGCCTTGAGCGAAAAGCGAATCCAGTTTTTCTTCGTAGTCGTGATAACCAAGATAGTCATACAACTCCATGCGCGTCTGCATTATATCGATGACTTTCTTCTGATCCCCCTCTTCTAACAGTGAGCGGTAAACTGTTTCTGCTGCCTTATTCATGGCACGAGAGGCAGAAAGGGGATATAGCACCATAGCCGCTCCCCACTCTCCCAGCTGCTGCTTGTTCCAGAGCTCGGTCTGACCAAATTCTGTAATATTGGCTAGAACCGGCACGTCCAAGGCTGCGGAGAATGCGCGATAGTGCTCTTCGGTTTTTATAGCTTCAGCGAATATTCCATCGGCGCCGGCAGCGGCGTAAGCCTTGGCTCGCTCTATCGCAGCCTCTAATCCTTCCTGCGCAAACGAATCGGTACGCGCCATGATGAAGAAATCGGGGTCGCTGCGCGCATCTACAGCCGCAATAATTCGATCCACCATCTCATCGGTCGAAACGATTTCTTTATTGGGGCGATGGCCGCAACGCTTCTGCGCTACCTGATCTTCCATGTGCACAGCCGCCGCGCCCGCCTTCTCCATGTCACGAATGGTCTTGGCTATGTTGAACGCACCACCCCAGCCGGTATCGATATCTACCAATAGAGGCACTGTGGTCGCAGCCGTAATTCGCTGCACATCTACAATCACATCGTTGAGCGAGGTCATGCCCAGATCCGGCAGGCCATAAGAAATATTCGCTACACCACCACCGGAGAGATAGATCGCCTGATGACCGATCTGCTCAGCCATCATGGCGGTAAAGGCATTTACTGTGCCCACTACCTGCAGTGGGTTGCCTGCCTCAATTGCGGCTCTAAATTTTGCGCCTGGGGATAATCTTGTTTCACTCATAAGTCACCGTTTCTATTCTAAGGTCCAATCTAAGGGCCAATATTACTAGTTGTTTAATTAGGTCTTACTTCTTTGAGGCTTCTTCGTCGCCTCATTGATTAAATCGAAGTCTTGCTGATTATATTGTGCTGAGATATTTTCTCGGGCCTTTCTAATGTGCTTGCGCATAAGCAACTCGGCCAGATCGCCATCTCGATCGGCTATCGCATCGAGAATCGACCGGTGCTCCTTCAGGGCTAGCTGAGGACGCCCTTCGGACAAGCTGCATTGATAGCGGTACATTCTTAACAGGTGATACATATCACCTAAGATCTGTTTCGCCAGATGGTCATTCTTTGCGCCTTTGACGATCTGATAATGAAAATCCAGATCGCCCTCTTTTTGGAAATAGGCATGACCAGATTGCAGCTGGGTGTCTGAGGCGTGTTTATCCAGGAGCTGGCCCAATAGAGCGATCTCTTCGTCAGTCATATTTGCTGCGGCAAGACGACAGGCAAGCCCCTCCAGAGCCTCGCGAACCTGGTAGATTTCTAAAAGCTCATTCAGATTGAGAGAAACAACCCGCGCTCCGACATGGGCAATGCGCTCTATAAGGCCGCGACTTTCGAGCCTCTGCAGCGCTTCACGCAGTGGGCCGCGGCTTATGCCATATTGGCTCGCCAGCTCCGCCTCACTAATCTTGCTGCCGGGCTTAATATCGCCCTTCGTTATATCGCTCTGCAGGGTTTGGAAGGCGCGATCGGCATGGGTTAAGGTTTCTAGCTCAATCAATGTTTCTGTAGCTATTTCCGCTGAATGCGCCATTATTGTCAACAATATATACAAATAGAGCAGGAAACTTACAGCAATGTCGATTTTTTATCAATAATTTGAAGATATTGTTAACAATATATCGACATTATCAGACACTCAGTCCTCTTGATCGTTTTTTCCAATGCCGACGATCGAAATTAATAATTTTACCTATTACTGCTCGCCCCGTATCTTCGCGTCATACCAATTACTATTCGACCGAAGAGGCCATAATGAATCAAGAATCAGGCAAATTAGTTCGCACTCACGTACCCGAAGTAACATTTAAAACAAGGGTTAGAGATGAATCAGTAGGAGGCGAGAACCCTTTCGTTTGGAAAGATGTCACCAGTGCTGAGATTTTCGATGGCAAGAGCATAATCATAGTCGCTCTGCCAGGTGCGTTTACCCCAACCTGTAGCAGCACCCATCTGCCCGGTTATGAAAAGCACTACGCCGAGTTGAAAGGGCTTGGGGTTGATGAGGTGTACTGCGTTAGTGTGAACGACGCGTTCTCGATGTTTCAATGGGCGAAACAACTGCATGTAGAGCACGTTAAGATGTTGCCCGATGGCAACGCCGACTTCACCCGCGAGATGGGCATGTTGGTAAAGAAGGAAAACCTGGGCTTCGGCTCTCGCTCCTGGCGCTATTCGATGCTAGTGGAAGACGGCAAGATCACCGCGCTGTTCGAAGAGGAAGGCAAGACGGACAACTGCCCGACAGACCCGTTCGAATGCAGCGATGTAGACACTATGCTAACGCATCTAAAATCGCTCTAAGCGACTGCCGCCCGGCTCGGCACCGAGCTTAACTAACGCCCTCTGTTATGCGCTGTTCTATAGCACTTAACGCAAGCTTAAAAAGAAAAGGCGGCCCCATTATAAATTGAGGCCGCCTTTTCTGTATTACTTCTACTACTCTTGTTTCTTCGATTCTGACCGACTAGTTGCGGTAAGAACTTACCGGTGGCAACTGTGAACCAGACAGATCGCTCGGGATACTGCGCTCGAGTCTAACCGTATGGTGAAGCGTACCGATTCCCTCGATGTTTGCCTCAATAGTCTCTCCATCGATAAGAAAACCAGAACCCGTCGCGCGCTCAACTCGGCCCGCTCCCGTTCCACCAGACGTTCCGCTTTGCAGCACGTCACCTGGGAAGATTGTGATCAATGATGAAGCATACTCGATCAACTCAGGAATATTGTGGATCATGTCGCCAGCTCGAGCTTCCTGGACGGTCACACCGTCGATAACCAGAGTCTGATGCAGGCGCTCCATAGGATCGCCGTAGAATTCCTTTGGCACAATCCAGGGACCATGCGGAGCAAAGGTGTCATGACCCTTGCCTACAAACCAGTCAGAACCGGAGCCGTAGCCACCGGGTGGACGACCGCCGCGATCGGAGATATCCATTGCTACCATATAACCGAACACATGGTCGTAGGCGCGGTCTGCGGACACATACTTGCCTGAGCGTCCGAATACGATAGCCATCTCAACTTCCCACTCGATGCGGTCACGGCCATAAGGCATAAGGATGTCGTCACCATCGCCGATGATTGCACCACGTGTAGGCTTCAGGAAAAGATAGGGAACGCCGCGGTTCACTTGACGCTCACGAGTCTGAGCGGCTCGCTCATCGTCGTTGCAGCCTTCACAGGCATGAGTGTAGAAATTCACAGCCGCATTCATGAGCTTGCTGGGATACTGAATAGGCGCCATGATATCCACGGAAGCAACAGGATGGACATAGTTGGGCAGATTACCGTTCAACATGTCTTCAGCTACAAGATGATTCACGATCTCGTAGACCCGGTACTTCAAACCATATTCATAGGCTGAAATTAGACCGATCATATCGTCAGGTATAGCTACCGTAGCGTAACGGGGTATAAGCTCCAGGGCGCGGTTCGCCGCAGCTAGATCGACGATCAGCTCGTCGTTCTGGACGACCAGGCCAACTGTAGGTATGCCATCAATGGCGAATGTTCCAACCTTGAACGGCATCACCGATTCTTGGTCTTGGGCGAAGACGCTGGCTGAGCTGGCAAGAAATGCTAGCGCGGCTGTAAGCGTCAGGTTAAAAAGGGACTTTCTTATCATTTTTCTCTCCCGTGCGGGGCACTGATTAATTATAAATAGTACGTTTTGAACCCAGAGAAGGTATCCCCCCTGCAGGCTCTTGTCCAGCGTTTTGAGAGCGCAGCGGTGCACATCAAATGAGCCACCCGTAGTTGCTCTTCCTCCGAATCACTCTGTCTTTATCTTGAAATCATCGCCCAATGCCGGATTGATATAGCTGTCCGATAGAACACGATCCGGGTCAGGACGCACCGAAAGATAATCCACATGCACAGGCACCTCCAGCCAGCCATGGGGGGTTCCAGCCGGGATGATTATGATGTCGCCCTCCTTGACGTGCTTTGTTATCCAATCGCCCACGATCACCCCGCTGCAGGACGGCCCATTCAAGACATCGGTAACATTGCTGCCGGGCGCAGATTCATTGCCGTTGAGGATGGTTCCGCCGGTGACCAAGGTCCCGGAGCCCGAGGCGATGTAATAAGTTTCCGTCTGAGCATAGTGCATGATGCCCCGCGCATTGCTGTTGCGCGAGCTACTGCTTACGCCGCAGGGCCGCTCCGGATTGGGTGTGGACTGACCGCTAGCTCGCTCCACCGCGCCCCTATGAATGATTCCAACCGAGAGGTTTAACTTGCCGATATCACGGCTGACGATCTGCCGGTCCACACCAGGCAGCTCGTTTACCATCTGCCATTGCTCTTCGGTAATGTAAGTTGCATAGGTTTCTTCATCCTGTGCCACTGCAACTGCACCA
>CAJQHM010000058.1 GCA_905478195.1 uncultured Pseudomonadales bacterium | reverse complement strand
AATTAACCGCGCTCCTGCCAAAGTTCAATCGGCTCTGCTGGAGGCAATGGGCGAACATCAGGTCAGTGTAGGCCGCGAATCATTCCAACTACCGCCCCTGTTTCTGGTCATGGCAACCCAAAATCCTATCGAACAGGAAGGCACCTACCCCCTTCCAGAGGCGCAGTTAGACCGTTTCCTCATGCACGTTACGATTGACTATCCTCAGATCGAAGCCGAAAGAGAGATTCTGCATCTGGTACGCAACGAAGCAGCGCATCACGTTGCCGAGCCGCCGAAAGAAGTGGCACAGGACGATCTTTTTGCTGCTCGCCTTGAAATTTTAAATATGCACATGGCGCCTGAAGTCGAGGAGTACATTATCCAGCTAATTATGGCGACACGTAAGCCCGAGGCCTATGGTGATGATCTTGCCTCATGGCTAGAATACGGCGCCAGCCCCCGGGGTACGATCTCCCTTGATCGCTGCGCCCGAGCCCACGCCTGGATTCAGGGGCGTGATTTCGTCAGCCCAGACGATGTTCAAGAGGTGCTGTTCGACTGCCTGCGTCACCGTATATTGTTGAGTTTCGAGGCCGAGGCCAGCGGTATCACCCCAGACAAGGTACTAGAGACCATTCGCGAACGCGTTCCCTCAGCCTAGCCCGCGCCAAGGCTTATCATGTCAGTCAAGCTTCAAATTGACCCACACTACGCCCGCTACCAGAGCACCGGGGCAGTTATCAGCCTGCAAGAAATGCTGATCCAGCGTCATGCCGCCAAAAACCTGGATTATCTTGCCCATTCGCGCTCTATCGCAGGCATATCCGGACTACATCTGTCCAAGATGCGCGGCCGTGGCCTCGACTTCGAAGAGTTCAGACCCTATCAACCGGGCGACGATATACGACTAATCGATTGGCGTGTCACTGCTCGAACAAATAGGCCATTTACCAAAGTCTTCCGCGAAGAGCGCGAACGACCCGTCATCATCGCGGTTGATCAGACCCATAATATGTATTTCGGCAGCCAGGTCGCCTTCAAGTCCGTTTTAGCAGCTCAGGCCGCCGCACTGTTCTGCTGGCTGGCCATAGACAATGGCGACAGAGTCGGCGGACTGGTCTTCTCTGACTGGGATTCCGCCTTGATTCGACCAAAGCGCAGCCGCCGCTCGGCCTTGCACCTGTTGAATCGGATACATCTATATAATCAGGAACTTCAACATGTGAAGGACCCCGAGACTCACCGCGAGCCAGAACCGGGCTTTCAGCCTGGCTTAGCCCACGCGCTGGGCCAGATACGGCGTATTACCAATCCCGGCAGCACCCTGTATGTGATCTCCGACTTCTCGACCATGGATGAGAAGGCGCTGCAATATTTGAATCAACTATCACAGCATAACAATGTTATCTGCTGCATGGTGTATGACGCGCTAGAGGAATCCTTACCAGTGCCCGGCATCTACAGTATTACCGATGGCTCGCATAAAGGTGCACTGAACACCCACAGCAACAAGGCGCGTAATCGCTACAGGGAACAATTCCAGCTGCGCATGCAGGGACTGGAGTCAGATTTGGAGAAACTCAGAATTCAACTCATTACGATACGCACCAATCAATTGGTCGTGGAGCAAATCCGGCAATGGATAGCGAAGAGCTCTTAGCTCAACTAGCCGATATTCATCTCCCAGAACCGGTAAGCTTCTGGCCGCCGGCTATTGGCTGGTGGATCCTCGCAGCCCTGGCCCTGGTTCTGCTGATCATCTTATTTCGCAAGTTCGCGAGTTACCGCCGCCAGCAAAAGATCTGTCAGTATGCGATTGCCGAGTTGGACCGCTGCTATGATAATTTCTCCAATGCAGACCCAGAAGATATTGACCAGAGCAAGCTCAACTACGCCAATCAGTTCAATACCATCGTACGCCGCGTGGCACTGGTACATTACCCGCTGGCAAACGTGGCGAGTCTGGATGGTGCAGCCTGGGTTGATTTTATTCGACAAAAAGGTGAATCTTCCCTAATGAGCGATGAAATCGCCGAGGCCCTCCAATACGAGCGTTTTCAGACCAAATGCGACGTCGATGTCGATAGCATGCAGGACTTCGGCAAGCAGTGGATTGCTAGCCTCTATAAAGGTGGCAAGACGTCTACAGCTCAATCTGCAGGTAATAACGCCGCTTCCCAAGGATTATCAGATGCTTGAGTTTACTTGGCCCTTAGTATTTCTGGCCCTGCCCCTGCCTCTGCTTATCTATAGGCTGTTAGCGCGCGCCCCGAGACAAGACGCCGCATTATATGTGCCGTTCTTCAGTAGCCTTAGCAGGCTGCAGTCAGACAACGAAAACATGACCTCCGGCAGACTTCTAAATTTAATCTGCTGCACACTCATCTGGTTATTAGTGGTTATCGCCTCCAGTCGTCCGCAATGGCTGGGTGAACCGGTTCAGTTACCGTCAACAGGCCGCGACCTGATGCTTTCAGTCGATATCTCCGGCAGTATGGAGGCACAGGACATGGTTGTGGGAAATAGACAGGCCTCCCGTATCGATGTCGTCAAGGCCGTGGTCGGCGACTTCGTCGAGAGACGCGAAGGCGATCGCCTTGGACTGATTCTGTTTGCAGCCCATGCCTATATCCAAGCTCCTCTTACATTCGACCGCGAGACCGTGGGCACCCTGCTAGCTGAAGCGGAGATCGGTATTATCGAGGAGTCCGCTACCGCCATTGGTGACGCAATCGGGCTAGGGGTTATCCATCTGCGCACTCGCCCCGAGAATAGCCGAGTACTCGTCCTGCTGACCGACGGCGTGAATAATGCCGGAGCCGTATCGCCGGAACAGGCTGGCCAACTTGCCCAGACCGAGAACATTAAGATCTACACAATCGGCATAGGAGCCGATCAAGTTGTTCAACGCACCTTCTTCGGAGCAAGAGCGATTAATCCATCCGCGGAGCTGGATGAGGACGTACTTACCCAGATCGCTGAATCCACTGGCGGGCGCTATTTTAGAGCCCGAGACGTGAATGATCTGGTGGAAATCTACGAGGAACTCGACCGACTGGAAACGATAGAACAGGATGAGCAGACTTACAGACCTACACGGGTTCTATTTTACTGGCCGCTTGGTGCAGCCTTGCTGATTAGCTTCCTGTTGGCCCTGTTCTCAATTCCCTGGATGTCCCTTGCCGGCAAGGCGAGGCTGAATGACGGCGACGATGACCTCGATGCGCAAGCAACAAGCGGAAGTAAAGCCTAGTGGAATTTTTAATACCCATCAGCTTGATTGAAAACTTTCATTTCCTTAGACCGATTTGGTTGCTGGCGCTGCTCCCTGTCCTCTTATTTTTTATCGCCATGTGGAGAGTGAACTCCGTCGTTACCGCCTGGGACAAGGCAATCGACAAATCACTTCTGCCTTATCTACTGGATCGCAGCAAGAATGCCTCACAAAGAACTCCCCTGATCTTACTGTTCTGCGCATGGTGCCTGTCTATATTGGCACTGGCGGGCCCAGTCTGGGAACAACTGCCACAGCCGGTGCAGAAAAGAGAAGATGCCCTAATCATCGTGATGGACCTGTCATTGTCGATGTTTGCACCGGATCACTCACCCAACAGACTGGATCTGGCCAAACGCAAGCTTCGCGATATATTAGATTTGCGCGCGGAAGGCCAGACCGCCCTGGTAGTGTATGCCGGTGACGCACATACCGTTACTCCACTTACCGATGACGTTGTAACCATCGCCGCGTTAGTGCCCTCATTGAGCCCGAACATCATGCCTCTATTCGGGAGTAACCCTACGGCAGCCCTGGACCTTGCCATTGACTTGCTCGACGGTACCGATGCCACCCGCGGCAAAGTTCTCCTCATGACAGATGGAATTAGCGGCTTCGATGAAGAGCTTCTGATTACCGAACAGTTTGCAGACAACGATTACCAGCTACTGATCATGGGCATCGGCACGGAGGAAGGCGCCCCAATTCGCACCAATGACGGCAACTTCCTTACTGATGACGCAGGCTCCTTAATCGTACCCACTCTAAACAAGAACGTACTGCAATCCCTTGCAAACCGCGTGAACGGCCGCTACCACGATATTCAACTTGCCGATTCTGATCTGGCCTATCTTCTGACCGATTTCGAACTATTAGACGATGAACAACTATCCGACGTCGAAGAAGAATTCGATGTCTGGTACGAGTTTGGTCCCTGGCTATTGCTTCTTGTCCTTCCGATTGCAGCCTTGAGCTTCCGGCGCGGCTGGCTATTTGGCTTCGTCTTGATCACCGGCTCCGGCATGATGCTCCCCAGCCAACAGGCTCAGGCACTGGAATGGAAAGACCTGTGGCAGACTAAGGACCAGCAGGCCGCGAGAGCCTTTGCCAACGATGAACACTCAACCGCTGCAGTTCTATTTGAGGCTAGCGAGTGGGCCGGAGCTGCCAACTACAGAGCCGAGAACTATGAGGCAGCGATAGCGGCATTTAGCACTAGCGATACTGCAGACGGCCACTACAACCGGGGCAATGCTCTCGCCCTGTCTGGCAACTATGCGGAGGCGATAGCAGCCTACGACATGACGCTTAGCCTCGATGGCACGCATGCCGATGCAATTCAGAACAAGGCAATTGTTGAGCAATTACTCGAGCAAGAAGAGTCTGAGAATGGTGAAAATCAGGAAGGCGAAGATCAAGATAGCGAGTCTGAGCAAAATTCCGAGAACGAATCCGAACAAGATTCAGAAAATAGCGAACAACAAGATCAAGAGAGTCAGGAAGGCAATCAGGATCAGCAAGATGAACAGCAACAGAATCAGCCTCCCGAGGAGCAAGAAGGTTCCGAGTCGAATAGTGAGCAGAACACGCCCAGCGAAACGACCAATGAAGAGTTTGAAGAACAGCAATCTCTAGAGCAATGGCTACGCCGAATCGAAGACGATCCCGGCGAGTTATTGCGCCGCAAATTTCGCTACCAATACCGACAACGACAGTTGAACGGCACGGCTAATAGCCTACAAAATGGGGGGCAGATCTGGTGAGGATTAGATCAATACTGGCATTCATTTTATTCTATGCAGGTGTAACGCTAGCCACCATAAGCAATGCACAGGAAGTAGAGATATCCCTCGATCGCAATGAGGTAGCGCGCGGCGAAACTGTCACCCTCACTATTCGCATATACGACCAACGGCAAGGAATGCAGTTAGATCTGACTCCTCTTACCACGCAATTTGACGTACTTGGTACGAGGACATCCAGCCAAATTAGAAGTGTCAATGGCGCCGTAGAAGCCTGGACCGACTATATCGTCACTCTATTTCCGCTCGAAGAGGGCAGCCTCGTTATTCCGGAACTGGATATTAACGGACAGACTACCGCGCCCATAGAGATAAGCGTAACCAATGAAGGCCCTCGCTCCAACCAATCTAGCGAAGAGCTATTCCTGGAGATAGAGACCAACAAAGAGTCGGTCTACGTGCAAGAGCAATTATTATTTACAGTACGCCTCTACTATACGATCAATGGCATACGTAATCCACAGTTCACCGAACTGGAGATGGAAGACTCCGTCATTCAGCTAATTGGCTCACCCAATCAGTACGAGAAACTTATCGACGGAGTGCGTTACGGCGTCTATGAGAAGCGTTACGTCATCTTCCCTCAGCGTAGTGGGCCACTAGAGATTCCAGACATACTTTTTCGCGGCGAAGTGACAGACGGCTCCAGTAACTTCGTGTTCAGAAACTTGAACACACGAAGAGTCACCGCGTTCATAGAAGGCGTAAGCATAGACATTAAGGAACGTCCCGCTACAGTCCGGAATACCGACTTCTGGCTGCCGGTAACGAATCTAACCCTGGAGGAAAGCTGGAGTACGGACATCAATAGTCTGAAGGTCGGCGACAGCGTAGTGCGTACCGTTACGATGACAGCGGACGGCCTCGATGGAGCCGTATTACCACCCTTTAGCGGGACCGAGATCGAAGGCTTAAATCTCTATCCTGACCCGCCTGAGATCGAGCGCACCTTCGTCGATGGCGCTATCGTAGGCACACGCATAGAAACTACATCGATGGTCCCGATTGATAGCGGTAACGTTGTGATACCAGAGATCTCCATCCCCTGGTGGAATGTCGAGACAGATCAGCTAGAGGCCACGGTTATACCAGCGACCAGGCTAACTATCGCCAACGTCAACGGCGAAGTCCCTGCAGAACAAACTGTAGCCAGCACAGAAAACCTAGAAGAATTATTAGCTCAACTACCGGTAATCGATCAGGACATGATTGATGAACAAGCAGAGGCGGAATTTATCGAAGTCGAAGCAGCTTGGTTTAATTTCACGATAGCCGCCGCGATCATTATCGCACTGTTTAGCATCTACAAGCTGGTCATTGCAGGTAACAAGCGCGAGATAACCGAATATATACAGCAGATGAAATATCGGCTCGCAGAGAAGTACAGCCCCGAAAACAACGAGGGTGTCGCCTATAAGCAGTTGGCAAACGCCTGCTCCAGCCGCGACTTAAACTCGATTCGCCACACACTCATCAAATGGTGCGATCACTACATCGAGGGACGTCGTGTCTTCAGCATGGAAGACATTCTACAACAGACAGAATCATCAGATCTTCATTCACACGCCAAAGCTATCCAAACAGCCCTGTTCCAGTCCAAGAACGGTCAAGCAGCAGAAGACTCATTCGATGCGAAGTCCCTATTACAACTGGTTTCCCAACTGAGAAAGAGTAAGCAGAAGGTGCAGAAGAAACAGTACAAAGAAGATCAGTACTCCCTTCCTCCTCTTTATAAGACCTAGCAAAGCGCCACAGCCCCATTGAACCTATGAGCAACTCCCGCCTGGTCTATAGCACCAAAGACTCTTCACGCTGCCCCGGCTGTCATAAGCCTCTACGCAAGTGCCTCTGTCGCCTCGTGCAAGACAAGGGCAAGCCTAGACAGGTAATCGATCCCGCAATACGAATCAGTCGAGAGTCGAAGGGCAGGAAAGGCAAAGGTGTGACAATACTCTCGGGGTTCGAGCTTGGTGAAACGGAACTCAAAACGCTAGCGAAGAAGCTTAAGGCTCTATGTGGCTCGGGTGGCACCGTGAAGAATGGCATGATCGAAATCCAGGGCGATCATCGCGAATCATTGAAACAGGAACTTGAGAAGCAATTTACGAACGTGAAACTAGCGGGCGGCTAGTCAAAGCCATTAAGAACGAAATCCGGTTAATCCCGAACAAAGTCCCTGCCCATAGCACTTCTTACACAAACAGCGCTAGCACGTTGAAGCTTGCCCATACGTCGCAGACCGGCCAGGGCAGGTAATTTCGATTTCAATCTCGAGAAACACAGTCTTAACTCTCGCAATAACGCCTTCTGCTGCACAGCACTGGCTGATCTCTCTCGATAGTTCACTCTCACATAGAGATCGATAAGCTCCGTCATCGGCTCTGCCAGCTCAGGTCTAGTTTCACAAACACGGTTACTGAACGCGATAGGACCCTCCCCGGGTTCGCGGCACAAGCCGATCTTCTCTAACTCTTTGCACACACTGAGATAGATTCTATTAATCGGCGTGCGCTTAACTCTGGGCTCTATGTTTATTACTGTCAATCCTACGGCAAGCAGCACGATCATGGCGAGGACGGACATGAGCAGAAGAACCTTCTGCTCTGTGACT
>CAJQHM010000057.1 GCA_905478195.1 uncultured Pseudomonadales bacterium | reverse complement strand
CGTAAGTGGCGTATCGATAAAATTAGACGAAGATCTGAATTTCTTCGTCATGATGGAACTAGATGTCAAAATTCGCGGTGAAGGCTGGGACGAATCAATGCCCGCATTACCGGTGCAGGTAACGCGGCTCAACAAGCGAGACATTGGCCTACAATTCATCGAAAGCTGCGAAGATATTTGGTCACCTCCAGAAGAAGATCTCGATTTCGACACAGACGATTCAGATGTCACTTCACGGCTTTCTGAAAGCGCTGAGTTTGATGAGTACGGAAAGCTCGCTTAGTCACCTGCAAGGCAACTCCCGCCGAATATCGTAATTGCTCAAAATAACACGAAAGCTTGTGCCCAGACATAGAGCACCGCCGCAATTAGCATGGTAAAGGCTACGAACTTTACCGGACTTTCTTTTAGGCTATGCCAAATTGTTTTTGCTTCGCCCTTAGCCTTCCTTTCTTGATATTCCCTGCGCAAACGTTCTGTGCGTTCAAGCTGATACTCGTCAATGAGTTGGCGCGCCTGTTCAAATTCTTCAGTCTCGTTTATCCAAATAGCAGGCAAGGAAATTCCCCAGTTGCCGGCTGCTGTTTCAAAATAGCCTATGTCATTATTCTCTAAAATCTCGCGTACGTCTTGAGCTTCATCTTCGGGAACGTTGCGCAGCCTGAATACTAGTTTTGACATAAATACTTTGTCGGTTTGTGAAAGTGATTCGCTTTTACGCGGGATGCGGGCATGCTACCTTTAACGGGTAGTCGTGTAAAACAAGTGTAGAAAATGCCTAGTCATTGGCTGACACTGCTGTTGATATTTATTTCTTGGAGGCGCCCGGGATGGAAAAGCTAATTGGAATGAAACTTCGATCCTTTGCTGTGCTCGTTTGTGGGCTATTACTAGGCACATCGCAGACCTTGGCAGACACCTCTGTTTGGTCAGTAAGCTCGGGCGATAACATTCTTTATCTTGGTGGAACGGTGCACCTGCTGCGTCCGGGAGATTACCCCTTGCCCAGTGAGTTCGAGGAGGTCTATCAGGCTAGCTCAGAGCTGATCTTCGAAACCGACATCGGTTCGATGAATGACTTGTCGGTACAGGCTCAGATGTTGCAGCAGCTAACCTATAGCGATGAGAGATCGCTGCGCACAGTTCTTAGTGACGAAGCCTATACAGCGCTTGCTGCCTATACGGCTACAGCCGGCTTGCCCATCGCCATGTTGGAGAAATTCAAACCAGGCCTTTTGATTAGTACGCTTCAGATATTGGTATTTCAGAGCATGGGCTTTACACCTCAGGGTGTGGATGCATTTTTTCATACACGGACAATGGGTGATGGAAAAGCGGAGGGACAATTAGAGACGGTCCAGGAACAGATAGGCTTCATAGCGGCAATGGGAGAGGGCAATGAAAGCGAATTCATTCTGCTTTCATTGAAAGACCTCGAAGAGACAGGTGACGTCATGGAGAGCATGATAGGAGCCTGGCGATCAGGTGATGCCGCAGGCCTTTCAGAGATGTTTGTGGAGGATATGAAGGTCGAAGCGCCGGAGCTCTATGATTCGCTTTTGTATCAGCGAAACCTGAAGTGGATTCCACAAATCGACAGAATGCTGCAGGACGCTGACACCGAGTTTGTTCTGATAGGTGCGGCGCATATTGTGGGTGATAATGGACTGTTGGATTTGCTCGCGCAGAAAGGCTATGAGATCAATCAACTCTAATCTGCAGACGCTGCAGTGCCACAATGGGGCGCTCTGGCGCCATCGCAGCGGGTAGATGTGGAGGTTTTAGTCTTAGGAGCTAGTTTTGTGGCTAAGCACTATCTGCCGAGGGCCGCTGGTCGATGTTTGACCGCTAACACCGGAAGGAATTTGCTGAACTTTACCGCCGCCCTTTAGGAATGCGTCTACGTGTTCTGCTAGATCAGCGCGATTACTAACCGCTGCGTCTTTTTTAGATTTATTTGCCATGCCTAACTTTCTCTATTGCTACGAAAGCCCGCAATTATACATCAATTCGGTACTTTCAGCCACATGGCGGAAAAACCAGTCTTTCTTGGTATCGGGCTCGGTTTCAACAGGCCCACGCCAATGAGCCTGCTCTGGGGGTCTAGCGAGGTTTCGAGCCCAAGCGCTTACGAGGTCGAACATAGTAGTCTGAGTAGTAGTCTTCGGGAACCTCGCCTACGAGCTGGTCCAGGGAGGTCTTGTAGATGACCTTCATCTTAGCGAGAAGCTCGAGATCTAAATGACAGCCATAGTTGCGGATAGTTTCAATATCTTCTAATTGCTTACGAGAAACGCCGAGTAAACGTGCGCCCTCATTCATCGAGTAGCCAGCATTCAATCTCAATTGTCTTACATTCTTTTTTACTGCAACTGTGATTGGTGAAAATTTTGTAAATTGTTCCTTGGTCATAATCTATTGCTCCATGTGGCAAAGAAGTTTTGGATTCTTGAGCCGTATGCAGCCCTCCTGCATTAATCATATAGTGTAAGTAGTTTTGTCCGTTTCGAATCCAATTGAATTCGTAATAATTTGGACGGTTTCAAGCTAACACAATGAATTTACTATGGTAATGATTTCTTTAATGCTGTGGGATTTGGCTAGAAATTTAAAGAATTTAGTCAACACTAAGTGGAAGTTTCAATTTGGAAACTCACTTTTTTGGCCCTAGTTGGCGCGACGATTTCTTTATACTCAATTTCAACCAGGTCTGAGATCGCGTTTCTTTTTTGAAATCGAAATGTGATTGAGCATTTCTAAGAAATGGCTGCATATTTTTCTGCATATAGTTGAGGGAGCCTGTTTCGGCAATATGAATCAGGGTTTCACGATAATCATTCAAGATGACTTCGTCAAGAAAGTAGAAGCCGGTCTTTCCTACTGCGCCAGCTGTTCCTAGGCCAGCCTGTGCTAGGGAGGCCGCGCTGATAGATAGCATGCCAAGGACTTGATCAGTGCTGAGGTTTTCTTTTCTGGCGATCTGGCTGATCTGTTTCCACAGTGATTCAAATGTAGGAATAAGGTTCGCCGAGTTATGTCTCAATGCCTTTGTGGATGCTCGTAATTCGGCCGCCAGCTCTTCAATTTCTGGCATCGACAGCGGCGGTGTATCGATAGCTGTGGCGCCTTGGCGGCCCATATCATGAATCGAGAGCAGCACCTGCTCCAGCGATTGGGGATCGCTATCCGCACTGATTACCTCGCTCTCCTTGAGGTGCTGAACTAAGCGCATCAAAAAAACCTGGCCTCCTTTGGCTGCATCGGAAGCGATGGCAAATACCCAAACTGGAGAAAGGTGCATCGTTAATAAACCTGCCGCTTCTAGAGATGTTCCTAGAAGCTTCCTGTTCAGGAAATGCTCTTTTAACACTAGGTCGGTTTCAATGTCATCTATCTGCGCCACGTTGCTGATCAGAAAAGTTTGAAACATGCCGAGAGTGAAGCGATAGCTATTAGAATTTTTTATAGCAGTGGGAATTAGCGTCTTAGTCAGCAGCAGAGTGCTGCCCCCAACCAGGGAGCCCAGAGCTCTCGCGGCACGTTCGGGAAGGGATAGGGAGAGAGCGAGGTAGTGGTTCAATTTATCCAGATAGCCCTCAGTATCATCTAGGGGTATAGGCAATTTGGAATCTGGATCTTCAGGGAGCATATCAATGTCTCAGCGGCGCTTAACCTGAGAGTAGCAAGTCGAGATACTTTCACCAACAGATAATCGTGGTATCTCGGACCCGTCCTAGTTTCGACTGACCTCACCGAGTAGGTTGCAGGGCTACATAAAGGTGAGTTTCATCTGTTAGAATCCTCTTTCACGCAGGAGAATACGATGTCTGAAGTTGATTCCACGGGCGCTAGTGCCGAACAAACCATTACAATGAATAAGGTAGTGAGTTTTCATTATCGTCTCGCAGAAGTAGCAGAAGATGGTGAGCGCGCGGATTGGCGCGAAGAATCCCATGGGAGCGATCCGCTGTACTACCTACACGGTTTTCACAATGTGGTAGTAGGGCTGGAAAAAGCCTTGGAAGGCAAGAAGATAGGTGATGCGATAGAGATTACGCTAGAACCGGATGATGCCTACGGATACCGGCGTCCGAATTCTGAGCATAGAGTGCCAATCAAACACCTGCAATTTCCGGCGCCAGTCAAGAAGATACTGCCCGGCATGCCTGCTGCAGTCGAAACGGAGCAGGGGAGACGGTCCGTCGTTATAGTAAAGGCTGGGAAATTCAACGCCGATGTGGATTTCAATCATCCGTTAGCTGGGAAGACTCTATATTACGAAATTCAGGTAGTAGATATTCGAGATGCTACGGCTGAAGAGGTTGCCCACGGCCATGTTCACGGCGTTGGTGGGCATCACCATTAGTTCCGAGTTTTTCTTAGGCGGTGGCGGCCTGCTTTGCGCCGATTGTTTCGAGAACCAGCGGAATGACCTTACGGTTTACCACAACCTCGTAGTAGGGCTCGTTAGAATCTGGGTCTTCCTGAATCTGCGAGTCTTTCCAGATGCCCACCTTCCCTTCTCGAATTATCAAATCTTTTTTGCGTCCACTGGCGTCGGGATACTGACCGGTATGGAATAGGTATTGCTTGCCATTTAGCTTCATGCACACAGACTTCATGGGCATCTCGTCTTTAAGTTTTACGAATGCGGCATCATCCAACAGGATTCCATTTACGTTATAGCGCATATAGTGCTGACCTTTTTCCCCCTTGCCGGATTCTCCATCCGCTATTCTTAGAACATCTATATTGAACAGGCTTTTCTCAATTGCTTCTCTTAGAATCCAAGAGCAGCCAGACATTCGATCAGCATCGCCGATAGCGCGAGAGATCATAATTGGTTTGTCTTCGTCGTAGAGATATCGTGGGCCGGCATTGGAGTAGCAGATTCCGACCCCTAACTCCAAGAGAGGCAGGCCCATCTGTGTCGAATACCGATTGTTAGAGCCAACAATCTTTAGCATGTCCCGCGAGTAGCCACATGCTCTCGCTACAGAAAACCATTCCTGGGGGCTCTGCTCGTATTCCAGAAAGCTCAGAATGATCGCATCACCCTCGATGAACACCTTATGCGCCCCGTAGGTTTCTAAAATTTTATTTATTGAATTAAAGAAGCGTGTGCTGAAATAGGATGCAGGATTCAATCCCTTATTCTGCAATTCGTCGGTGACTGTAGTCGAGCCACGTACGTCCGCCTTCATTATGGTATGGTGACAGATGCGCTCATCATCCTGCTCGATCTCGGTACTAGTGGGCATGAGGTAAAGAGTTCCAGCTGACTTCGAGAGTCTAAGGTCTTCTTCGCTGGTCAGGAGGGCGAGACGATTGAAGGCGCGATGGGCGAATCGGTAATACTTGAGTCCCTGTCTATAGCGACTAATTTCATGCATCAGCTTCGATGCATCGGCAGCGTCAGCCTTGGACACTTGATCTTTAAGGCTCGCCTTTAATGTCTCGAGAGACTTTACTTGTTCCGGGGATAACTTGTTACCGCCGCTGATACCATCCTGAAGCTTTGCTACGGTAATTTTACCACTTAAGAACTGTCATACAGTCTTTAAATCAATGTGCTCCATGATCAGTGGGTTTAGTGATCGCCGCATATAGTGTGATGATAATAACTGTGCTAGCAATTTTTCCGAGCGAAGCATTTTAGAGAATGCTGCCAGTGTTTTCTCTAGTCCCTTAAGTTCGCTGCGTTGTTTCCACCAGGCACCAAAGCCATGCTCACTTCTTATTTCTGTTAGGCGCTCTTTCTTTTTGTGAATGTTGAACAGTGTCGAAACATAGTCGGGGCATTCGAACCAATTAAATTCCTCAGCTATCACTGTCTTGGTATCTTTTGCTGGCCCAAAAAAAGTTTGTGTCTGAAATAGCCCGCCTAGTTCGTCGTGAATTTCTGCCTCTGCAATTGTGGCGGTTGAATCTTCTCCTAAAGGTGAAACTGGAAGATATTTTAGTCGCTTGGATAGAAGAGGCTCTAGCTTTGCATTAATTTCAGAGAACCCCTTCGCTTCACTATTCCAGCTGAATACACAGAATTCGTTTATCAAAAGCGGTAATGCGCTCGGATCAGAAACGGTTAACATTGGGTTGAGAAGTGCGTCGACTACAAATTCATATTCTTTACCAAAAAACCGATCTCTGATAGAAGCCAGTTGTCTTTCTTCAACTTTTTGAAGCTGAGAGAAGATCTGTTTGTTAACGCTATACAGAATAGAATCGTAATTTTTCTTTAGCCAAAACAGACGTTGGTCTGTGGCCAGGGCTTCAGATGAACCTTTATGCCTTAGGTCGGCCAGACGTGATGTCACGTTCTCTATATCTGAATCGAGCTTCGCCTTGGTGACGCGTAGAATTATTTTTATTGCTGCAAATTGCAAAAAACAAATTTCATCGGCGCTAAGGTCGGTCTTAACGCGATGGATCAGGATGGCCATCATGTCCAAGTATTCGGCGCGAATTTTGTCAAAGGCCGTAGAATTATCCCAGTTCTTCGGCTTTGGGATGGCGACCTGAGAAACGAGCAGAGCGACTAGTTTCTTGATGTCGGATGAGAACTTGGTGCTAAGTTTTACATCGATATGATAGTTGTCTATGCCTTAGAGAGCTTATCGATCGATAGCTGCACACCCCGACTCGGGTGTGTCATCTCGAATAGACTAGTATCTGACTTGGAATTCATAGTGCTCTGTTCTTATTCGTTGTTATAGATATCCGGAAATACCACAGTCAAAAACAAGACTTACGACTGAGTATTTCAAAGTAGATAGTAAGTACCATGTGCAAGTCACGCAAGTGTGAACCAAGCCACATTACATAGAATGTACCGCAAAATCAGCAATTTGTAGCACTTTTTTAATCTTAAGCTAGGCAACTCTTGCGGTGTCAATCTGTTGGGGGTGATAGCGGGGCTAGGTACTATATATAGTAGCGAGTCTTAGAGATTCCGAGCAGGGCGTAACCGTAACGCCAGATTTTTTAACACCTGTTTGCCAAGGCTCCGAAGTCGCCGTTTCATGAAAAATGCAAATACGGCAGCGACGCCGTTTAGGCCACGTTCGAGATTCAGTGCCAGATGAATCTCTGCCCCCCTGTGATCCGCCTCAATGTGGAAATCGAAGGCAATCTCGCCGCCACCCAGACCCATGCTTAACTGAAGGTTGCGTGGGGGATCCCAGCTATCGATTGAGCATATTACTTCGGTGACCCCGTTGCTCACCTTAAGCAATGTGCCTCTGGCGGGTGGCTCCTGATCTGCCTGCTGCACGCTCTGTATCCCGGGAATCCAATTGTTCCAGTTACGAAAGTCAGTTAATACGCGCCAGCCGCTATCGCTCATAGACGCAAGCCATACCTCGCAATCCGGTATGCCTGCCGCAGGCGCGGGGGCACTGACACGAAGTTCATGTGAGCTGCGAATTATGGTCATAGTAGTTTTTTCGGTGGGTGCGCATGAAGCCGAACCTTGTACCCTGTTCTTAATTTCTCACTATTTTGCCCTGGCTGGCAATTATTGCTTCAGATTGAAATTATCGGCAGAATGTTGCCAACATGAATCGGCAAGTAGTCAAAATGACAGATTTGGACTTATTGACTTAATTTTTTGAGCGATCTTAATAGAGTACCACCTAGATGATTGATGCCCTCATGCCAGTAATGATTGTCGCTATAGTATTCGCCTTTGTAAGTTTCAGTGTCTATATCAAGTATCGCAGCGAATGGCTGCGCAGCGGGGCTGATCAGATACACAAGAGCCTGCAAGATGAAAACATTGCCCTGAAGACGAAAACCCTGGAGCTCGAGGGTCGCATCCAAGTGCTTGAATCCATTGTGACAAACAAAAATTTTAGACTTGACGAAGAAATAGATTCACTAGCCTGATAATCGACGAATTCGTCGCTTTTCGGCTGGGTTCGTACTGGTTTGTTGTGATAAGGTTATGAAACTACGTGCAAGAACCAATTCAAAGCTGATGCCTCCTGTGTCTACGCTACGAGCCAGCTGAACCAAGAAAAAGAGAGAAGATCATGAATCAAGATGACAAGCCTGCAGACAGTTCTCGACGCGATATTCTTAAAGGTGCTCTGGGCACTGGCGCATTGGCCGCCGGCGCCGCTACAGTTCCAGGGTTTATATTTCCAGCGCTAGCGCAAGGTGAAAGGCTTGTTCCTTTTACTGACGTGCCTGATGCTTTCAATGTTCGTCCGCCTCGACCAAACGCGACTCACTGGTTGGATACGCGCGAAATAACGACCCATTTCACAGACAACGATGATTACTACATAGTGCAGCATTATGGCCAGCCAGAGATTGACAACGATTCCTATAAGCTGAAAGTGACAGGAATGGTAGATAATGAATTGGAGTTTTCGCTGCAAGACCTTATGGAGCGAGACAATATCGAACAGCAGGTTGGATTCGAATGCGGTGGTAATAGCCCAGGACTGTTTCAAGGACTTATTGGAAACGCTCGCTGGCGTGGTGTCTCTCTCGCAAAGATTCTAGAAGAAGCAGGAATTCAAGACGGCGCCAAAGAAATCGTGTTCTTCGGTACCGATGTCCAGACTGAGACGATTCGCGAAACAGACGTCGAGAAGGCATTCGCACGAAGCCTATCCATCAGCGATGCGATGCGACCCGAGAATATGCTTGCGTTCGAAATGAATGGAGAGCCGCTGCCTCATTATCATGGCAAGCCGGTACGTGTGTTGATACCAGGTTGGTATGGTGTGGCGAATGTAAAATGGCTAAGTCAGATTCATATTCAAGACACTCGTTACATGGGTCGTTTCATGGGCCGTGACTATGTAACTTTGAAGAAAGAAAATATTGGTGGGGTAGAACGTTGGGTTGAGAACTCCGTTACTACCATGAATCTGAAGTCTTCTATCGTTCGTGTTACAGAGATGGGTGGCCAGCATGAGATTCAAGGCTTTGTGCTCAACGATGGCACATCTATAGAAAGTGTCGAAGTCAAAATAGACGACGGTCCTTGGGGGCGCGCTGAGATTAATCCTCGATCAACGAAATACTCTTGGAAGTTATTCCGTTATGATTGGAATGATGCTACTCCGGGAGACCACACAGTTGTGTCCCGCGTGACTGATGTTAATGGTAATGTGCAGGTGACCGCGGAAGAGCTCCCAGATAAGGTGAGCCGTTGGGAGAACTACGCCCAGTTCCCACGAACCGTGCGTATCTAATCTCTAATTTCCTCAACCTCTGCACTCGATGGATTCATACTCACTAGACAGTGGGTTGAATCCGGGGCGGGTGTCGATCTAATTTTCTGGCTGGCAAGTAAGACCGGTCCTCTCCGTCTTCGTTTCTCCGGGCAAGAAGCTGTCTGTTTCTTCCCTACCTCGCAGCAAGTTCAAGTAGAAGAAATTCTCTCATCCATAGCTGGCTGGCGAATCGCTGCAACACACCTAAAGAACTTTGATACCGAGCCTATGTCCGCGCTCTATTTGAAGAGTCAGCGGAAGCTTTTCGATATTCGAGAAAGACTCTTGAGCAATGATATACGCGTGACAGAAGCCGATTTGAAACCTACAGATCGCTTTCTCATGGAGCGATTTATCACCGCTGCAGTTTCAATAGAAGGAGAATTAAGCCCTCGAGAAAGTTTCAACGATATCGCACCTAGCAGCCTGGTCGCAGCGGAGTATCGGCCACAGTTGAAGGCGGTTTCTATCGATATCGAAACTGACTATCAGGCGAGCACGCTATATTCGATTGCCATCTATTCCGATGATATATCGATAGTTTATATGGTAGGTCTGGCCGATAGCACCAGTTTGAAGACTGATGAAAGTCGCAATCTAGAATTCCATCAATTGAATTCGGAGCGCGAAGTTATTACAGCTTTTGTGCAGAAGATTCGAGAGCTGGATCCAGATGTGATTATGGGTTGGAATATAGTTAATTTTGATCTGCGTTGTCTGCAAGATTACTGTGATCGACTAAAAATGCCTTTAGAACTAGGGCGAAATAGCGAGACTATCGCCTGGCGCAAGGCCCGGGACAGCAACGATAGATATTACGCGCTGTTACCTGGTAGGGCGGTACTTGACGGTATAGAGCTAATGCGGTCGGCGACTTATCAGTTCGAAAACTTCTCCCTAGAGCATGTATCACGCCAACTTCTCGATAGAGGAAAGTTGGTAGACGATGTGGATCAGCGCGGGGAAGAGATAACTGACTTATTCGTCAATAATAAACCTGCCCTTGCGCTTTACAATCTGGAAGACTGCAGATTAGTTTGGGACATATTCGGCAAGGAAGCGTTAATCTCATTCGCCCTAGAACGTAGTCTGCTTACGGGCTTGGAGTTGGACCGTTATGGCGGCTCCGTCGCGGCCTTCGATTTCCTCTATCTTCCCCGGTTGCATCGAAAGGGTTATGTGGCTCCCTTCGTTGATCAATCAACGGTGAGCAATGTAAGCCCAGGTGGCTATGTAATGGGCTCTATCCCTGGCATTCATGAGAATGTAATTGTGTTGGACTTCAAGAGCCTGTACCCAAGCATCATACGTACTTTTCATGTAGATCCACTAGCTCTCGCCGTCGCAGCATCTCAGGAAAACCCGATTCCGGGTTATGATGGAGGTGAATTCTCGCGCAGCGAATTTATATTGCCCGAATTAATCTCTACGCTGTGGACAGCCCGTGATAAGGCGAAGGCAGGCCAGAATGCGGTGCTATCTCAGGCCATCAAAATCATAATGAATTCATTCTATGGAATCTTGGGGACGGTCGGCTGTCGCTTCCTGGATTCGAGGCTAGTAAGTTCGATTACTAAGCGTGGGCACGAGATACTCATTGAGAGTAAGAACTTTATAGAGGCTGAAGGCTATCAAGTAATATATGGTGATACCGATTCTGTGTTTGTGTTACTGGGGTCGGTTCCCCATGACCAGGTAAAGGTAATTGGGGATGATCTTACGGCACGACTCAACGAGTGGTGGACGAAACGGCTAAGAGAGAAGTTCGATATAGACAGCCATTTAGAGATGGAATTCGAAACTCACTTCAGTAAATTTCTTATGCCAACGGTCAGAGGATCGGATGCAGGTAGTAAGAAGCGCTATGCAGGGTTAGTAGTTGATGATAATAACCCTGATACAACCCACCTTTTATTCAAGGGTCTGGAATCGGTACGCAGCGATTGGTCGCCTCTGGCTCGCGAGTTCCAGAAGGAGCTGTATAAACGTATATTTCTCGATCAACCTTATGAGGAATATATTAAGCAGATGGTAAACGATCTAAGCAATGGCAAATATGAGAGTGAGTTGATTCTGCGCAAACGTCTACGTCGAAAGCTGAGAGATTATGTGAAGAATATCCCGCCGCATGTTCAGGCTGCGCGCAAGGCGGAAGAGATTCGCAGGCAGCGAGAACTGCCTAGCCTGTATCAGGCTGGAGGGTGGATCGAGTACATCATGACAATAAATGGCGCTGAGCCTCGCCAGTATCGTGAATCGGCGATAGACTATCAGTTCTATATTGATAGACAATTAACGCCGATTGCCGATTCCATATTGGTATTCAAGTCTTCCTCTATGGACAAAATATTGAATAATCAAATAGGGCTTTTCTAGCCCCTTCTTAAATCAAAAAAATAGAGGAAATAATGACAAGCAATTTAGTACTTACCGTTATCGCAGACGACAAGCCAGGATTAGTGGAGTCTCTATCTCAAACGATTGCTGCTAATTCGGGAAATTGGTTAGAGAGCAGTATGTCTCAACTTGCGGGAAAATTTGCTGGCATTTTGCGAGTTAGTGTCGCAGACGATAGAGTAAATCAGCTCATCGAAGAACTAAACGCACTCCCCTCAGAGCTCAATATCGTCATCGAGAGGGCAGCTGATGAATCTGTGGGGCAAGCATCGCAGGCTGTAGAACTGAACTTGGTTGGCAACGATCGACCAGGCATTATCAAGGAGATTTCAGCCGCTGTTTCTGCGCTTGGTATAAATGTGAAGCGGCTTAATACAGAGTGCATGCCAGCTCCTATGTCGTCAGAGCCTTTGTTTAAGGCGGTAGCCATCCTGGAAGTACCAGAGGGTATTACTTTGGAACAATTACAGGAGAGGCTAGAGAAACTGGCTGATGACTTGATCGTTGAGATCGACGTAGTAATACATAGTTAGATCGATCAATAGCTGAGCTCGAGCTTGAGTCGATCTATATTGTCGATCATATTGGTTAGCAGATTGATACATTCAACGACTCCAATCTCTCTCTCTGTTGAAGTGCTGGCCGTGTCGTTATCCGTATTACTGTACAGCAGTACTAAACAGGATTTACTCGCATCAAAATTCTGATAGAAAAACTCGGAAAATTCGTCTGAGATTGCAGAAAATACCAGATCTAGCGTAGTGCCATTCTCCGACTGGCTTTCTAGCAGTAATCTCTCCAAGCCACTGAGTTGGCTTGACACAGCATTCTGTGTTGACAGGCTATAGGGTGACTGAATGCTTTCTACGAAGTCGCCATTGAGCATCGGATACAAAGATCGGAGCAGAAGTTCTTCGGTTAGCATTGCAGACATCGAATCCGCTAGAGTTGTGATGAGTTCGGTCTGGGAAGTCCTGTCGATACTTTGTTCGGCTCTCTCTAACTGGTCGCTCCATAGAGAGCCAAGTTCACGAAAATCTCCTAGCAAGATGTCGGCTATGATAGCTAATAATTGCCGCCTGCGATTATTGCTTAGTTGCTCCAGGCTATAGCCGCTTTCTATTTGGCTTGCGTCCAGCGCATCGATCTCAATGAAGTCATCAACGGAGCGCAACTCCGATTGCGTGTCTCGGCTACCCCAGAGTAGAAATTCAAGAACATGAAAGCCTAGCGTTACCTCCGAAATATCGAAGGCACCATGCTGATCCCTAAGGCCGATACTATCTAAGCTCACATTGATGTCATGCACAATACCGCTATCGGGGTAGCCATCTACATAGTCCAAATACCCGGGAACGATAGGCCAGTGATTAATCTGATACTGAAGTTGCAATAGCGCGATACTATTTTGTTCGTCGAGAATAGATGCTGCAAAATAGCGATGCAGAGTCGTGAGTTCATAAGCGCTATGTGCTAGCAGCCATGATTGTCGAGCACGATCTAAGTTCTCAATATTGGTTTGCGCGAGAAATTCGCCTATTGCGGATTGTAATTTCTCTATCTCGATACTGACTTGGCTGAAGTCGACGCGAATCTGCTCGGCATAGTCGAGTGCGATCTGTTTGGCAGCCGTGCTCAGTTCTGGATTTAATAATTCAAAACCACTAGGCCGAGTTTCCGCTGTAGGCTCTGCAATTTGAGGTTCGCTCGTATTTTCGCTGCAGCCGACAAGGACGAGTAGTAGCGTAGCGGCAGCGAGTGTCGTCTTTTGTAAATACGAATCTAATATAAGGTGTGATTGCATAAGTAGTAGCTATTGCACCAAGTGTAGTAAGGGTCCTAACTTCGCAAAGTTAAAATTTTCCAACCTTCGGATTCAGCCTTCTCGCGTAGCCGTTGATCAGGGTCAACGGCTATAGGATTTGCTACCTGTTGCAGCAGGGGCAAATCATTGATGGAATCGCTATAGAAAACCGATTCTGCCAGATCGAAACGATTTTCTTGACTACTTATCCATGCCTTTAACTTCGCAACCTTTCCGTCTTGATAGCAAGGAATGCCTTCGATTTTTCCATTGTATCTGCCATCTATAGTTTGAAGCTCCGTCGCTATAAGAAGATTCACGCCGAACAGCTCAGCGATAGGCGTTGTTATGAACTCATTGGTTGCGGTGATGATTATGCAAAAGTCGCCTGCAGAAATATGTTCACGAACCAGTGCCTGACCCTTTGCCAAGACTATGTGCTCTACAGAATGCGCCATGAATTCCTCATGCAGTTGTTTCCGTTGTTTGTCCTCTAGGTGAAGAACAGGCTCCAGGGTAAACGCCACATAGCCGTGAATGTCGAGCTTGCCTTGCTTGTATTGCTTGTAAAAATAGTCGTTTGTTTCGCGATGTATGTCCGCGTCGACCAGCTTTTTGCTGATCAGGAATTCCCCCCAGGCATGATCGCTATCACCTTCCAGGAGGGTATTGTCGAGGTCGAATAGGGCAAGCTTGCCGGAGCTCATCGGTTGCATAGTGTTCCTCTACTGATTCTTCCGCAAATACTGGTGTATGGGCACTGGCAATCCAGCTAAATCGTCCATTATAGCCGCCTAAGGATCAAATCTGCACTGAGAAGGCGTTAAAACCAGTGCAGCCGGGGATGTTGAATATTAATATAACATATTGAAATAATTGAGAAATATTGCTATTTGGGTGAGTCCTGCCATTGATCAAATGGGCGCATTTGTGAAACAATGAGCGAATATTTTCACCATAAGGGTTTAAGGCAGTGATAGATTCAGAGGGATTTCGTTCAAATGTCGGCATTGTGATTTGCAATAAGCAAGGACAGCTGCTCTGGGCGAAAAGAATAGGGCAGAGCGCTTGGCAGTTCCCACAGGGCGGTATCAAGCAGAGAGAATCGGTGGAAGAGGCCTTGTTTCGGGAGCTGGAAGAAGAAGTTGGGCTGTCTGAAGCGGATGTACAGATTCTTCATCAGACCGAAGACTGGTTGCATTATCGCCTTCCCGAAAACTTTATACGTCAACACAGCGATCCGCCGTGTATCGGGCAGAAACAGAAATGGTTTTTGTTAAGTCTTGAGAGCGACGATAGCAGAGTCGAACTGAGTAAAACTGGCAAACCAGAATTCGATGATTGGCGTTGGGTGAATTTTTGGTATCCGGTAGACCAGGTAATTGAGTTTAAAAGAGATGTCTACCGCAAGGCACTGCAACAACTCGAGACTCCGCTTACTAGCTATATAGGTAATCCTGTAGGCAATTGAGAAAAAGGCCGCATCATGCAGAAGCTTAAATAATTATAAGTAGTAGCATGACCATCAATATACCCAGTCCGCGCTTTGGAATTGGGGATCAAACTTTCAAGACCTATTGTAGTTGACGAATTATTATCGATTGCGCGAAACAGATTTGCGTCGATGGATTTGGAGTAAAAATTAATGCTTGAGCGATTGCGAAGCATTGTACAGAAAGTTAACGCAGCTAGAGATCTGCAGTCGGCGCTTGATATTATTGTCCGCAAAGTGCGCGAAGCATTGGACACGCAAGTCTGCTCTGTATTTCTATTAGACAGTGATATCAATGCACATGTATTGATGGCTTCTGACGGCCTGAATAAAGAATCAATCGGCCATGTTAGCCTGGAAGCCGGAGAAGGGCTTGTCGGCCTTGTTGCAAAACATGCGGAACCGATTAATCTACAGGATGCCTCTTTGCATCCAAGCTTTCACTATTTAAAAGATACCGGCGAAGAACTCTTTCATTCATTTCTTGGTGTACCCATTATCCATCACCGTTCTGTGCTGGGCGTGTTGGTAGTTCAACATGAAGAACGGCGACGCTTTGATGAAAGCGAAGAAGCTTTTCTAATTACACTTTCGGCACAGCTCGCTGGAGTAATTGCCCACGCCGAGGCAACCGGGGCAGTCGAAGGTATGAGCCCTTCCGGGCACAAGACTTCAGATACAGTTTTTCCAGGTGTCTCAGGGTCTTCCGGTGCCGCTATTGGGGAGGTCGTTGTTGTTTTTCCACTTGCTGACCTTAGCCAGATTCCACAACGCCACATACAAGATATCGCTAGCGAAGTAGAATTTTTCAATAGCTGTCTTGAGATGGTGAGACAGGACATGCGCAATCTGCATACCAAGTTAGCCGGGCAGGTAGCAGAAGAAGAGCGTCAACTCTTCGATGTCTACGTGCGAATGTTGGATGATGCGGCACTGGGTAATGAGATCGTGCAAAGGATAAGAATGGGCTACTGGGCTCAGGGTGCTCTTGCCTATGTTGCAAATGAACACGTGAGAACCTTCGAGGAGATGGACGATTCTTATCTGAGTGAGCGCGCCGTTGATATCAAGGATCTATGCGCGCGCATACTCTTCTACCTGCAAGAGAAGGTAGTTCAGGCGACGGAGTATGCAGAAAACACCATTTTGATAAGCGAAGAAATCACGCCGTCTATGTTGGCGGAGGTTCCAGAATCCAAATTGAAGGGCTTGGTTTCCGTAAAGGGCTCTGGTAACTCTCACGTTGCGATTCTTGCCCGAACTATGGGCATACCCACTGTGATGGGAGCGATAGATCTGCCCTACATACAGTTGCATGGTAAAGAAGTCATTATCGATGGTTACAAGGGCGAGGTAATAACAAACCCGTCGGATCAGATACGCACGCGCTATCTTGAGACGATCGAGGAACAGGATCAGCTAGATAGGGGTCTAGAAGGACTGATAGACCTCCCCTGTGAGACAGCGGATAACCATCGTGTGTATCTGTGGGTTAACACGGGGCTTATGACGGACGTTGTGCGCTCTCTGGATAAGGGGGCAGAAGGGATAGGATTGTTTCGAACAGAGGTACCGTTTCTTCTTAGCGAGCGTTTTCCAAGTGAACAGGAACAATATGAGATCTATCGTGAACAACTAGAGGCCTTTGCTCCAAAGCTAGTGACTATGCGCACATTAGATATCGGTGGAGACAAGTCACTAACCTATTTTCCAATAGTTGAAGCCAATCCTTTCCTTGGTTGGCGCGGGATTCGAGTCACTCTGGACCACCCAGAAATTTTTACGGCACAAATACACGCCATGTTGCGCGCTAGTGTAGGCCTTGAGAACCTTCAGATCATGTTGCCTATGATCAGTAATATAAATGAAGTGACCTCGGCACTGCAGCTTATTAAGAAGGCTTATCGGGACTTGATTCAAGAGGGAATCAAGGTCAAGTTCCCTCCGGTGGGCGTTATGATCGAACTGCCGGCTGCCGTCTATCAGACCCGTGCACTGGCCAAGTTAGTAGACTTCATTTCTGTTGGCAGTAACGACCTTACCCAATATCTACTGGCGGTCGATAGAAACAATCCGCGTGTGGCTAATCTCTATTCGGCCTTTCACCCTGCTGTGCTTGGCGCGCTGCAGCAAGTGGTGAATGGAGCGGCAGCTGAAGGCAAGCCGGTAAGCATCTGTGGAGAGATGGCGGGGGATCCAGGTGCGGCTGTATTATTGATGGCTATGGGATATGACGTGTTATCTATGAATGCTGCTTCGCTACTCAAAGTTAAATCTGTTCTGCGTAGTATCACATTGGAAGTCGCCGAAAAACTTTTAGAGGATGTGATGGCGATGGATGATGCGCAGATGATTCGCAGTGCCGTAGATTTGGCATTGTATAATGCGGGTGTCGATAGACTGCTGCGCTCGTCACGTACAAATTAAATAGCGCTTGTTATACCAATGATATGCCGTGACTTCACTTTTCTGCAGTGAAGCGAGCAATGTTATCCAATGAAGTTTACCGCACCGGTTTTCACGCAGTATTCGGCACCGATAATTATCAGACCCTTCTCGGTTACAAGATCCTGAAGTATGTCCGAGTCAAGATTCAGATCATTCACTGATGCATCGACGCGCTGGTTGTACCAATCGACAGCTGCTAACTCCTTCATTAGGTAAGTAATCGCTTTATGCATGACCCGAGTTTTGTCTGATAGCTCTTCGATTGGCTCATGATAACCGTCGTTCGCCATAGTTCTTTCCCGATAAATAATCCTATGAAGTGTTCTACCCAATCTATTGCAAACATACAGCAAGAGCTTGAGCCTACAAACACCTACACAGGCTGCGCCTTAGGTGCGGCGCATCGCCGTGGCCAGGGCATTGTGTCCGCCTTCTGCTAGCCGTTCTCTTACAGAAGTTTGATCACTTTCACTTCGGTTTTGACTGAGTTTGTACTTACACTGAATAGAAGTTATAGAGATCTCGATTCCAACGATGCCGTGCAACATCGAAGCCACATAGTCAGGTTTCCAGGGAGCGCTATAAGCAGACTCGTGTTTGTGCGTGAGAGCATTGACTACAAATTCTAGCCTCTCGGGGTCATGGAAGTTCTCAGCGACGCCTTCCAAGTGTACCGCCTGATAGTTCCAAGTCGGGACGCCGGCAGACTCATACCAGCTTGGGCTCACATAGGCATGGTCACCCTGCAGGGTGACCAAGATATTTTGCTTCTCTATTTGTTGCCATTGAGGATTTGCTTTCGCTAGATGCCCCAGGAGCTTCCTATTTTGAGCGTCGTAGAGGAAGGGCATATGTGTAGAGACTAACGAGCCTTCATGAGTAGAAATCAATTGGCCAAAGGAGTTCTCTTCAATAAAATTGCGAATAGACTCTTCGTCGCTGATGTTAAAGTGCTTGGGTATGTACATAGTGACCTCGTGATGGCCGTTGTTGATGGAAAGAGTGAGTCAATATGCAGAGTTGAGATAAGCGTTAGAGGGCGGGTAGCTGGTAGGAATGCCCCTGAGTCTTGTTCCCTAGATGGTCGAAGTTCTGTTCACTGAATCGCTTGTCACCGGATTTTTCGAAGATTAGGGCGGTGGAGCATAGCGTTCCATACTCCCTTTGGGGGTTCAGTATGAAAGCAGAAGACAGCTTGCGCTCGATCTCTATGTCGATTCCTGTATCAGGCAAGTCGGCGTCTGAAGCCTGTGATCTGTCAGCCATCATATCTATTAGCGCATCGGTATGCAGCATCTGGGGTGCTTCCATCAGAGACGACAGCACCTCTCGCCCCCTGTCTATCTTAGGCCAGGAGGAATTCAATAGGCCATTGGAAAGCCCAAAGATACCGGGCTCGAGTCTCCAGGCCTTCTCTTCCTGATTGTTCACATAGTAGAGGGAGTCGCTATCACCCACGAGCAGGTTATAGCAGGCGAACTGGTCGTAGCTTTCGGCTAGATGGGCACAATACTGCTGGGGAGAATCATCGCCCGCTAGAAATAGCCGTGTCAGATCGCCGCGAGAGCGGGGCCTACGCTCGGTCTGCGATGGATCTCGAATATTTGTTACAGCGGCGAACCGCCCACTACGGGTAATGCCCAGCCAGGTCCCGCCCGCCTGTAAATCTCTGCCAGCGAGTATCTGATTGCCGGATTCTTCATCTGTCCAAAGGCCGGCTTGGGCGGTTGGTCGGGCGAAGAGTTCGTCTCTATTGGCAGCAACTACGAGGGGGAAGAGGGGGTCCGCCTGGTAAGCAAAAATGATAAGGCACATTGTTGCTATGTTAGCTTCTCAGGAAGCGAATGGATAGAACGTGTCGCCTGCAAATTTGCCAAACTTTCTTGTCACGGGTTGAGTATAATGGATGCTTAACGGCCCTAAGGCTGTCTAATGCACACAGACGACACTAACTCATGCTGACATTTCCGCAGTTCGATCCAGTGGCGCTATCACTAGGCCCCATTAGCATCCATTGGTATGGAATCATGTATATGATTGCCTTCGGGGGTGCCTGGGCACTGGCAAGCTACCGCAGCAAACAGTCTCCGGGGGAATGGACCGCCGAGCAGATATCAGATCTAGTATTCTATGGGGCCATGGGTGCGGTGCTCGGTGGGCGCATGGGCTCTGTGCTGTTCTACAACTTTGATCGATTTATCTCCGACCCAATATGGATACTGAGGGTATGGGAAGGAGGCATGTCTTTCCATGGTGGCTTGCTGGGGGTACTTCTCGCATTCTTCCTGTATTCGCGCAGCATCAAGAAGGAATTCTTCGAAGTCATGGATTTTATCGCACCCTTCGTACCTTTCGGGCTGGGCGCCGGTAGATTTGGCAATTTTATCGGTGGCGAGCTCTGGGGCAGGCCGACCGAGGTGGCTTGGGGTATGGTCTTTCCTCATGTCGATGAGCTGGCAAGACATCCCTCGCAACTGTATGAAGTAGTTCTAGAGGGCGTAGTACTGTTTACTCTAGTATGGTGGTTCTCGTCGAAGCCAAGGCCGCGGATGGCGGTAACTGGCTTGTTTGCACTGGGGTACGGAAGCTTTAGGTTCTTTGTCGAATTTTATCGTGAACCCGACTTGCACCTGGGTTATGTTGCCTTCGACTGGCTTACTATGGGTCAAGTCTTGTCCGCCCCATTAATCATTGGTGGCGCGATACTAATGCTACTCGCCTATAGGAAGTCGCAGCCACAAGTAAATGCATTGTAAGTTTAATAAGATAAATTAGGATAAGTGACAGCGCCATGCAGCAATATTTAAATCTCTGTCAGAGAATCGTCGACGAAGGTGTCTGGATTGAGAATGAACGCACGGGCAAGAAATGTCTTACCGTCATCAATGCCGACCTTAGCTATGATGTGGCTGGTAACAAATTTCCTATCATTACTACGCGCAAGAGTTTCTGGAAGGCAGCTATCGCCGAATTACTTGGTTACCTGAAGGGCCTGGACAGCGCTGCCGATTTTCGTGGACTAGGCACGAAGTCCTGGGATGCTAACGCGAATGATAATGAAGCATGGTTGAATAATCCCGTACGCAAGGGCCAGGACGATATGGGGCGTGTCTATGGCGTTCAGGGTAGACGGTGGCAAAAGCCGGATGGGTCGACAATTGATCAGCTGAAGAAGATAATCGATAACCTCACTAAGGGTATCGATGATCGTGGTGAAATACTAACATTCTATAATCCAGGAGAGTTCGATCTGGGCTGTCTGCGTCCTTGTATGCACACCCATACGTTTTCATTATTGGGTGACGTTCTCTATCTGACCAGCTACCAACGATCTTGTGACGTTCCTCTGGGATTAAATTTTAATCAGATCCAAGTGTTTACCCTATTAGCCCTCGTCGCGCAGATCACCGAGAAGTCGGCGGGGCTTGCGTACCATAAAATCGTCAATGCCCATATTTATGAAGATCAGGTGGAGTTGATGCGTGATGTGCAATTACAACGTAAACCCTTTGCCCTGCCTAAGTTAAAGATAAACCCGGACATTAAATCGCTAGAAGATATTGAAACTTGGGTTAGCCTGGACGACTTCGAGGTTGAGGGCTATCAACATCATGACCCAATCGCCTATCCCTTCTCCGTCTAGCTACTTGTATTTCGTTTCTACTATCAAGGGCATTCATTTATGAAACTCGCATTGATATGCGCCATGTCAGAGAATCGCGTTATAGGCCGTGACAACGGGCTACCCTGGCATCTGCCTGCAGATCTGCAGTATTTTAAGTCTACCACCATGGGTAACTGTATGATCATGGGGCGCAATACCTGGGAATCTATAGGGCGAGCGTTACCTGGAAGAAGCAGTATCGTCATCACCAGCAAGTCGGGATATCAGGCGGAAGGTGCCGAGCTTGTGGATTCGCTGGAACAAGCCGTGGCACTTGCCCAGACAATATCGAAATCCACGGGCAGTGAAGAGGCATTCGTGATCGGAGGTGCAATACTTTATCAGGCAGCCCTGCCCTTGGCTGACTCTATACACCTTACGCGAGTGCATGCCGTCGTTGAAGGCGATACCTATCTGGCCGAGTTTGATGAGGCAAACTGGAAAGAAGTTTCGCGGCAAGATTTTCAGCGCGATGAATCAAATAGCTATGATTACAGTATCTGTGTGTTAGAACGTACAGTCTAATATTCTAGTAACAAGGCTATAGTTTCTTCAGCAATACTTTTGATTTCCGCTGATAGTTGTACAGTTCCTGCCTCTGTTCGGGCAGGTCATTCAACTGCGCTTCCTGAAACCCTTTCCCCAAAAACCAGTGTGATGCAACCGTAGTCAAAACGAACAAGGTCTTTATGCCATCACTCTTGGCCTGGATCTCTAAACTGTTCAGTAGGCGATCGCCGTAACCATTCTTCTGGAAGTCGTTCTCGATAGCAATGCATGCAATCTCGCCGAAGCCTCCGCCAATCGGGTAGAGTGCGGCACAGGCGATAATGGATTCTTCCAATTCAACAACCTTGAAATTTTCGATCTCGGTTTCGAGTAGTTCTCGGGAGCGCTCTACAAGCGATCCGTTCTCTTCCAGAGGCTTAATCAACTGAAGTATGCCGGCTACATCTTCGATTGTTGCGGCGCGTAGGCTCTCGAAACTATCGCTACTGATCAGGGTGCCGTTCCCCTGTCGTGTGAATAATTCACGAATGAGTGCGCCGTTTTCTCTAAAGCTAATTAGATGGGAGCGATGCACTCGATTGGCATAGGCCCGCAGGCAAGCATCCAGTGCGCGGCTGATACACTGTGAATCTTCATCTAGCTTGGAGAGCTTGTCTGCGTAAAATTTCGCGTCCTCTTCACTCAGCGAGGCAACAAGGCCTCCCTCATCGTCTAGCACGCCTTCTGTTGGAACCATGAGAATCAATTTTTCTGCCTGCAGTTCGATAGCCGCCTCAGTTGCGACCTCCTCTGCGGACAGATTGAATATTTCTCCCGTTAGCGAATAGCCCAGATTAGAGAGCAGCACAATATTATTCTGCTCTAGCTGCCTTAAAATATCGGCGGAGCGGATCTTTCTGACCTTGCCCGTGTACTGATAATCGATGCCATCGTGAATTCCGACAGGCTTAGCCGTTACAAAATTGCCCCGGCAGAGTCGGACATCTGAGCCCTGCATGGGTGAATTGCTAATACCCATAGAGAAGAGAGCCTCGAGCCTCGCACTCTCTCCACCGACTATCTGAGTCACAGTCTCAATGCAGTCGGCCCCCGTAATACGGATATTTCTATGATACTGCGAGTCTTTGCCACTGGTTTCTAGAGCCGCCGAGATTTGCGGTCTGGCCCCGTGCACGAGGACGAGTTTGACGCCCAGGCTGTGCAGTAAGGTAAGGTCATAGATGACATTGGATAGATTCTTATCTGATAGAGCTTCGCCGCTCAATAGCACGACGAACACCTTCCCTCTGTGCGCATTTATATAGCTGGTCGAGGCGCGAAACCATTCGATCATACTCAGACTGTCTTGTTCTTTAATGTCCATGGTTTAGTTCCCTTTTGGCTGCTAGTACAGGCAGTGATGACGAATCATCTTGGTAAGTACATCCAGACACGGCTCTATCATATCTATCGACATATATTCGTCTGGCTGATGCGCCTGATCGATATTGCCGGGGCCCATAATTATGGTGTCCATACCTAATTCCTGCAGGAAGGGTCCCTCTGTGCCAAATCCTACGCTAATTCCTGCGTGCCCGGTCAGCTTCTCAGCGGTCTTTAGAAGCGCGCTGTTCTCATCGGCGAAGAATGCAGGGACACCGGTGAAGAGGGGGGCTAACTCGAATCGAATTCCAAGCGGGTCCATAAGGCTCGAGATTCGGTTCCTGATCTCTCCCCGGGTTGTTTCTATATGCATGCCCGGCATCAATCGTATATCAAACTCCAGCTCACAGTGCCCGCAGATTCGATTGGGGTTGTCGCCACCATGGATTACACCAAGATTGAGAGTAGGGTAGGGAATACTAAAAAGCTCACTGCTGTATCTCTCTTTCAATTCCTCTCTGTAGTGCATCAGATCAGAAATAACAGCATGCATCGCATCGAGTGCGTTGTTGCCAAGCGAGGGGTCGGAAGAATGACCGCTCTGGCCTAACAGGCGGACGGAATCCATCATGATTCCCTTGTGCGCCTTAACCGGCTGAAGACCGGTAGGTTCACCAATGATCGCAGCTCTAGCCTTAGGGCGTCCCATCGCGGCAATACTTCGAGCACCCTGCATAGACGTCTCTTCGTCTGCCGTTGCGAGAACTATAAGTGGCTCCTTGAAATTATTCTCAAGAAGCGGCTTAACGGCTTCCATGATAATTGGAAAGAAACCCTTCATGTCGGTAACGCCTAGTCCATACAGCTTGCCATTTTTCTCCGTCACATTAAATGGATTGACCGACCACAGTTCTTCATCGAGTGGGACTGTATCGGTATGACCTGCGAGAACCAAACCTCCGGGACCGGAGCCGAGCGTGGCTATGAGGTTGAACTTGGCTTTTTCGCTACCAGAAATAGGGATAATCTCGCAGCCGAATCCCAGCGCTTCGAATTGGTCAGCCAGATAGTCGATGACGGCTTTATTGCTCGTGTCGATATTAGTATTTGCAGAGCTAACACTCGGTAAGCTGACAACATCGTTGAGCTGCCTAAGCAGGACTTTGGAATTAACCGACACAGATTTTCTCCAGTCAATGATTTCTGAGAGTTAGGAGGGAGCGGAGAGCTTGGCAATCATGTCAGTTTTCGCTGCCATGATGAAGTCGTTGACATGTAAGCCGTTGATCTTATGAGTCCACCAGTAGACAGTTACCTTTCCCCATTCGGTCATAATCGAGGGGTGGTGATTCTCGCGCTCGGCAAGGTTAGCCAGCTTGTAGGTAAAACTGAAAGCATCTTTGAACTCCACGAAATGAAACTCACGGCTAAGTTTCTCTACACCGTCGTGAAAATCTCGTCTCCATGCTGGTATTTTAAGCAGCAGATCTCTTGCCTCTTCCTCGGTTACCAGTGGCGCACCCATTTGACAGGCTTCGCAGTGCTTCTCGTACAATTTTTTCATGGGTTTCCTTAAAGAAATTCTTGCAAGAGACTATTCAGTAGTCGATAGCCCTTGTAAGAGGCGGATATGCGACCTTCTTGCTTCTGCAGAAGTCCTCTTACGATAAGGTATTCTACCTTCTTTCCAATTACGCTAAAAGAGAGTCCGGTTCTAGCTTGAAACATCGACTCTGTAAAGCCGTGTCTACTGCGCAGGGCATTCAATAGGAACTCCAGGGCCCGATCGTCTTCGCTAATCTCGATATGTTTGAGGTCGCGATTAATGCAGCTCCTCAAGTAGTGATTTGGTTGCCTGTGCTTGAGCGTCCTCACAATCGTATCAGGTCCGTTGCCGGTCTCTAGTAGTGTGATTTTACCATGAGCGCCTGCTCCAATGCCGATGTAATCGCCAAACTCCCAATAATTTAGATTATGCCGAGAGTGGCAGCCCTGCTTTGCGAAAGCCGATACCTCATAGCGTTGATAGCCCGAGTCTTGCAGTAGAGTGAGACCGGCCTCTTCCAATGTGTTCAATACATCCTCAGAAGGCAGTTTCGGTGGCCGCGCATAGAACACCGTATTGGGTTCGATAGTGAGTTGATACCAAGAGATGTGTATCGGTTCGAAATCGATTACGGATTTCAGATCGTCTAGAGCATCGGCCTCCTTCTGCCCGGGCAAGCCATGCATCAGATCCAGGTTGAAATTTTCGAAGCCGGCTCTTCGGGCATAGTCGATCGCCCGTTTAGATTCATTGGCCGAATGGATGCGGCCTAGATTTTGCAGCTGAAGGTCATTGAAACTCTGAATGCCGATGGACAGGCGATTTATTCCAGCTGCGCGGTAGCCAGAAAATTTCTCAGCCTCCGCCGTGCCGGGATTCGCCTCGAGGGTAATTTCGCATTCGCTGCTGAGTGTGGCCCCAGCTTGAATATGTAGCAGAAGTTTCTCGAAAGACTTCGCAGCGAACAGGCTGGGTGTGCCTCCGCCAATAAAAATAGACTGAATAGAGCGGCCTTCACAGAAGGCATAGTCACGGTCGAAATCCTGACAGAGAGTCTCAACGTAATCTGCTTCCGGCAAGCTAGATTGAACTTCATGAGAATTGAAATCGCAGTAGGGACACTTCTTCACACACCAGGGTATGTGGATGTAGAGACTTAGTGGTGGGAGTTCCAGCATTTTAATAGCTGCGCGAGCGCTTGACCTCTATGACTGATAGCGTTCTTCGTTGCGGGGTCCAGCAGCGCAGAAGCGCAGCCGTGGCTTGGTACATAGAATAGCGGATCATAGCCAAAGCCATTCGCACCTTCTTCGGCGAATAGAATGCGGCCTTCCCAGGTGCCCTGGCAGATTAAAGGCATGGGATCTTTGTCATGACGCATATAGGTGATAACACACTGAAATCTCGCCGTACGTTCTGCCTCGGGAATGTTTCGCAATTCATGCAGTAACTTGGCGTTATTCTCTTTTTCGGCGGCAGCGCCATGGGAACCGGCATAACGCGCGGAATAGATGCCAGGCTCGCCGCCTAGTGCGTCCACTTCGATACCACTGTCGTCGGAAATCGCGGGCAGTCCAGTTGCGAGGCAGGCATGACGCGCCTTAATCAATGCATTCTCGACGAAACTAAGACCTGTCTCATCGGCATCAACCACCGCGAACTCCGACTGCGGTACCAGATGTACGTCTTTCTGTTGGAGAATAGCCTGTAGCTCAACGAGCTTACCTTTGTTGCCGCTAGCTAGAATTACTTTTCGCATGCTGATCTGTGGTCCCTGACAAGCTTAATCGGTGTTCTTGCTAATATGGTAGATCGCGATTTCACCCAGCAGGTTGGGCCAGGCTCGCATATACCAACTGCCCTGATGCTCCAGATCCACAACCGTTCTGGCCAGTATCTTAATGTTCTTCTCTGCGCATAGCGCATCGAAATCCTTTACCGTGCAAAAATGAATATTCGGCGTGTTGTACCAAGAATGCGGTATAAACTTCGAAACTGGCATGCGCCCTCGACTCGCCAGATAGAGCCTGCTCTTCCAGTTACCAAAGTTAGGGAAGGTAACGATACCGTTCTTGCCGATGCGCAGCATCTCATCGATCAAGTGGTCTGGTTTGCTGAGAGCCTGTAGTGTCTGCGCCAAGAGCACGGTATCGAAGCTCTCGGATCGAAAATTGGACAGGCCTTTATCAAGATTCTGTTCGATGACGTTAGTGCCATTCTCGAGACAATGTTGAATATTTTCTGCATCGATTTCCAGTCCGATACCATGAACATTTTTTGTTGCTTGTAGATAATGCAACAGGCTGCCATCGCCACAACCAAGATCAAGAACCTTACTGTTGGGTTGTATCCACTGCTGTATAATCTCCAGATCAGGACGCATTGCTTTCATTCTCCTGATGTACGCGCTGCAAATATCCTGACAGTGCTTTTACGTAGCGAGGGATTGGCAGCAAGAACGCATCGTGACCCTGGTCAGCTTCGATTTCGAGATAGCTAACTTCTCTACCCGCCTTTAACAAATCGTTGACGATTTCCCGAGATCGCTCCGGCGGAAACCTCCAGTCGGTGCTGAATGACATAAGTAGAAATTTGCAGTCGCTATTTTCAAAAGCTTTCGATAAATCCCCTTCGAAGTCCACCGTCGGATCGAAGTAGTCTAAAGCCTTCGTCATTAGCAGATAAGTATTGGCATCAAAGTTCTCGGAGAAGCGCTCACCCTGATAATGCAGATAACTCTCTACCTGAAAATCTACATCGAATCCAAAACTCAGTTTTCCCGAGCGCAAGTCTCTACCAAAATTTTCAGAGGTTTCCTGCTCGAAATCAGGAGCAGATTTGCCAAATTTAGCGCGCATCGCGCTATCCGATAGATAGGTAATGTGGCCAACCATACGGGCAAGCATCAAACCCTGTTTAGGATAGGTACCTTCCTCAAGATAGCGACCCTCACGAAAATTTGCGTCACTGGTGATCGAATGACGCGCCACTTCATTAAATGCAATATTCTGCGCGGATAATTTTGGCGCGGCTGCTATACAGATCGCATGACGCATACGCTCCGGATAACTAATCGCCCAGCGCAGCACCTGCATACCACCCAGGCTACCTCCGACCACAGCTGCCCATTCAGGAATTTGCATACGGTCCATCAGGCGCAGTTGGCTGTTTACCCAGTCGCGAACGGTGACTACAGGAAAGTCGGGGCCATAGTACTTACTGGTCTCTGGATTAATCGAGGCGGGGCCGGTGCTTCCTGCGCAGCCGCCTAGATTATTTAGGCTAACCACGTAGAAAAGATTCGTATCTATCGCCTTGCCTGGCCCGATGCAGTGATCCCACCAACCGGGCTTGGTATCCGCCTCGCTATTATAGCCTGCAGCATGATGGTCCCCGCTAAGTGCATGACAGATCAGTACCGCATTAGTCTTTTTGCTATTCAATGTGCCATAGGTCTCAACCACCAGCTCATACTCGGGCAATACCTTGCCGCTTCGAAGAGTCAGTGGCTCATCGAATTTGTAGACCTGTGGTTTTACCAGGCCGACCGAGTCTGTGGGTATCGAGTCTGTCATTATAAATTGGAGCCTAGATTATGTAAGCCTGTCCTCGACCATGTCTAAACCATCGGGAATAGTCAGGAGTTTTTTGATGCACAATCTTTTATGTCGGTTCGTCTGTCCGTTGACTATAGTTGTAGCCGTTTGTTTGGTATGAAATTTCTTCGCCAAGAAACGGATCAGTTGTTTGTTTGCCTTTCCATCTGTCGGCGCGGCGCAGATTCGAATCTTGAGGCTCTCGCCTACCGGCCCAACTATTCTATCTTCGTTGGATTTTGGCTGAATGCTGCAGTCCAAGTATAAGGCTTCTTGCTCCCATCTATAGTACATAGCGCAGACAATACCTACTCATAGACTTTAGGGAGAAATTGTTTAGATGCCAACGATAACCATCGCATGCTGTTGATTAATGCCGAAGGTAGAGAGAATGAAATTTTGAATAAGCTGAATAGCGATAAAAATAAAGATCGGAGAAAAGTCCAGCCCGCCCATTGGCGGAACTATCTTTCTCACCGGCGCCATAACCGGCTCAGTCAACTGCCAGACCAATAGTAGCAGCGGATGAGGGCTAGTGCTTCCCGAGAACATCATAACGAATGACATGATGATCGATGCCAATATTGCATAGTAGTAAATACTAATAATAAACAAGACTACACCAACGAATGCCCAGGTTACGATGGAGCCAACGCCTGGTATGGTACCGCCATAAAGAATAATCAGCATGCAGATCGCCGCAGCCTCGATCAGAAATGCCAGCACAAGCGTAGAAAAATCTATGCCTCTGTATCCCGGTATGAAGGTTCTAAAAACTTTGACCATAGGGTCTGTGATCTTTATCACCGCCTGAGAAACAGGATTGTAGAAATCTGCCTTTGCAACTTGCAGAAGGAATCGTAGCAATACGGCCAGTAAGTAAATTCCAACAATCGTGTTAAAGATTAATGCTGCAGAGCTTCCCATAATTCCCATGTCCAAAATCTGTAAATTTCACTAAAGGAATAACTATTCCAACTAGCTGCTGATGTTTATTAGATACTACGTGTTATCTGTTTCTTCGGCCAGTTCAACAGAGCGTGTTCTGGCTGCATTCAGGGCCTTGGCCACTAAGCCTCGAAGATCACCGCTTTCAAATTGTAAAATGGCTTGCTCCGTAGTCCCTCCTGGAGAAGTTACGTTCTTGCGCAGAGTGGCAATATTGTCCTTGCTTTGCCGCGCGAGTGCTGCGGCGCCCGCTGCTGTGTGATAAGTGAGCTCTCTGGCCAACTCTTCACTAAGCCCCATCTCTTTGGCAGTGGCCTGCATGGCTTCCATGAAAAGGAAAAAATACGCAGGCCCGCTCCCGGAAACGGCGGTGACGATGTCGATGTCTGAATCCTTATCGACCCAGCTAACAAAGCCTACGGCACTCATTACATTCTCTGCTAGCTGCTGTTGCTCCTTTGAAACCCGCGAGTTGGCAAATAAGCCACTGGCACCCAAGCCAACGAGGGCAGGGGTATTCGGCATGCAGCGCACGATAGCAGCGGATTGCCCTAACCAATTTTCCAAGTGTGAGGTGGTAATGCCAGCGGCGATAGATATCAATAATACTGCTCGACCATTCAGATCTGCGGCCAATGCCTGACTGGCGACTTTCATTACCTGAGGCTTTACAGCCAAAACGATCACGTCGGCATTAGCTGCTATGTCGTGATTGCTACCCGCACGGATTCCACATTCGCTGGCAAGCAAGTTAAGCTTGTCGGCATCCAGGTCGCTGGCCCAGATATTCTGCGCGAGCGTGCTCTTGGCGATAAGGCCGCGAATTAAGCTGTTGGCCATGTTTCCCGCGCCAATAAAGCCAATCTTAGTGCTATTCAAAATTTCTCCTTGGCCAAGCTATTGCCTCATCGTAGCGTAGCAGGCGGCTTGAAACAGCGCATATTCTATCGTATTTACAGAGGGCTAGATAATTAGTTTGCCAGGCTTTCAATCACTGAAAAAGGCACACAGTCTGCTTAGTCGCGATGGCCGAATATTGCTGTGCCTATTCGAATAAGTGTGGAACCTTCGGCAATGGCGGCCTCGAAATCATTGCTCATGCCCATGGATAGTGTGTCTAGCTGCGCATAGCGGGCCTTGATTCTGGCAAATTCGATCGCCAGAGAGCGGAATGATTGCCGTTGTGACTCGATATCGGGCAGAGCCGCCGGGATCGCCATCAGTCCGCGTAATCTAAGATTTGGTAGCGCCTCGATACTATCGCAAAGGGTCTGTGCCTCATCCAGAGCTACGCCGGACTTGCTGGCCTCGGCTGAAAGGTTAATCTGAACACAGACGTTCAGTTCTGGGCGGCTAGGGCCGCGCTGTTCGCTCAGGCGCTGAGCAATCTTTAGGCGGTCTACGCTATGCACCCACTGGAAATTTTCGGCAATGGGCTTGGTCTTATTCGACTGAATGGGCCCAATAAAGTGCCAGTTAGCGCGTATTGGAGACAATTTCTGTATTTTATCTAAGGCTTCCTGCAGGTAATTCTCGCCGAAATCTTGAATACCGGCCTCGCTGGCAGCAATGATGCTCTCTATCGTGTGTCGCTTGCTCACGGCCAGAAGTTTCACGCTGCCGATTGGGCGCTCGTACAGTTGCTCAAGCTCCCGTATTTGGCCGGTCAGCCGTCTAATATTTTCTGCTATGGTGGTCACGTGTTGAATTGATTTATGCGCTTGCCGGGTATGGGATATTCTCTAAAGGACAGGTACTATAGGGGAGGATGTGACTATTGGCTAGTGTTATAGGCATCACATAATCAGCTATTTTTCGATAAACACTAGAGCATCACAATAGAAAAATTATAAAGGCGGTAAGGAAGGCTAATTGATATTACAGAACTACTCGGATTCAGTGTAAAACAGGGTGCATCGGATTTACATATTACGGCTGGCATGCCTCCTCTCATTCGTGTCGATGGTGACATCCGACGAATCAATGTGCCGGAGATGGACCATAAGGAAGTGCACTCGCTTATTTATGAAATCATGAACGATAAGCAGCGCAAAGATTATGAAGAGTTCTTGGAAACCGACTTCTCATTCGAAGTACCAAATCTTGCTCGATTTCGTGTCAACGCTTTCATGCAGAACCGCGGCTCCGCAGCAGTCTTTCGAACTATTCCCTCAAAAGTTCTAACGATGGAACAGCTTGGCATGGGGGAGGTTTTTAGAAAAATCTCTGATGTGCCTAGAGGGCTGGTTGTAGTAACGGGGCCTACGGGTTCAGGTAAGAGTACAACGCTCGCCGCGATGGTCGATTACATTAACGAATCCAAGTACGAGCACATTCTCACCATTGAAGACCCTATAGAATTTGTTCATCAAAGCAAAAAATGCTTGGTGAACCAGCGCGAAGTTCACCGTGATACACATGGGTTTAATGAGGCGCTACGATCAGCCTTGCGCGAAGACCCTGACATCATTCTCGTGGGTGAGCTGCGTGACTTGGAAACTATTCGTCTGGCACTAACTGCGGCCGAAACCGGTCACTTGGTTTTCGGTACGCTGCATACTACCTCTGCAGCGAAAACGATCGACAGGGTTATCGATGTATTTCCGGCGGCTGAGAAAGATATGGTTCGATCAATGTTGTCAGAATCATTGCAGGCTGTTATTTCTCAAGCTCTCATGAAGAAACCTGGTGGTGGCCGAGTGGCCGCACATGAAATCATGATGGGTAGTCCGGCAATTAGAAACTTAATTCGTGAAGATAAGGTTGCACAGATGTATTCAGCGATTCAAACGGGTGCTGGTATGGGAATGCAGACATTGGATCAGTGTCTGAAGGATCTGTTGGCGAAGGGTATGATAACGAGAGAAGAGGCGAAGCTTAAGGCGAAGATGCCGGAGTCTTTTTAAGCTCGTCTTTGTGACTGCCTGGTGCTATTTATTGGCAGCCAATTCAGAGAACCAATTTTGTAAAATAATCTGAGCTGCTATGTCATCTATAGCAGCTCTTTTTTTTGAGCCCCAATTCTCCTCCAGAACCTGCTCGGCGGCCTCAACAGAAGAGAGTCGTTCGTCCATTCCGTAACTAGGTTTGTTGAAGCGGCCATTGAGGCGATTGGCAAATTTTACAGCTCTGACCATTAGATCACTCTCGCTCCCGTCGAGATTGTAGGGAAGGCCCACCACAAATAGGTTTGGCCTCCATTCGGCTATCAATGATTCGATCTCGGCCCAGTCCGGAATGCCATCTCTAGCTCTCAAAACACAGATAGGTTGCGCCGTGCCGGTGAGACTCTGGCCAAATGCCACCCCTATGCGCTGCGTGCCATAGTCAAAGCCTAGGGCAGAGATTGGTTCGTCATTCTTGGGAAAGCTGTTTAGGATCAATTGCCGTAGCCGAATTGTGTGAGTTTAGGAATGACCAGCGGCTGGTGAAAGGTGCTGCAGATCCACCCCTAAGAGTGACGCCGCGCGCTGGGTCTTCTTCGCATAGTTGCTGGAAAAAATTAGATCGCTGTTTGCGGGAACCGTAAGCCAGGCATTCGCACTAATCTCCTGCTCTAACTGACCGGCTTCCCAACCTGCACAACCTAGCGCGACGACGTAGTTTGCAGGACCATTGCCATGGGCGATATCTTCCAGGATAGATTTCGATGTGCAGATACTGATGCCATCTGCTACTGATATTGAAGACTCCCAGGCTTTAACCGCATCATGGATAATAAAGCCTTTATCTTGCTCCACCGGCCCGCCCGCCAGAACGGATCTTTCTCGAAAAGGGCCGTCCGCTATAGTGCATTCGATCTGCAGTTCATCGAATATGTCGGCGATGCTAGCCTGCAATGGCTTATTGATGACTATGCCTAGCGCACCATCGTCGTTGTGTTTCCACAGGTAGGTTAGAGTGTTCGCAAAAAAAGAGTCCGCCATCTGCGGCATTGCGATCAGGAACTGATTCTCTAGGTAGTTTGGCTTGCTGATGTCGTTCATTGGTCCGAATGCTGGATTTAGTTACTGAGTAACTCTAGAAGCTGGTTAGTGCGTTGCCTTCATGGAAGCGCCAGGTGCGTATAATTTCCAGTATATCAGCTTCGGCGCGCATTGCCTCAGGAAATGGATCGAACGGGGCGGCCATATTAACAATTTGAACGGCAGCTTGGTCAAGCACGCTATGGCCCGAAGACTGCAGAATTTGTATCTCTGAGACTTCACCATTAGGGAATAGTGCTACTAACATTCTAAGGTTACCGTAGAGCCTTTGTATTCTCGCTTCGTTGGGATAGTTGATATTGCCGACGGCTTCTATTCTTCTGCGCCAGCCATCCAAATAGAGTGCGTCATGGCTTTTCTTTGTGGAGGCCGATGAAATCGTGTATTTCCTGGGCCGCTTGGCGTAGACCTGTCTTTGCAGATCTAGTTGTGCCTGTAAGCTGGCGATTGCGAGACTTAGATCATCTGGTGTGGATTGATCGGAGAGGAGCGTATCTTCTTCAGGTTCCAGTTCATCCAGCTGTTGTTGTACTTTTTGTTCATTCTGGAACGAAGAGATAACTGCGATGTCCTGAACCTCAATCTCGTTAACTATTTCCTGTGCCTGTGGAACGGGAACGACCTCCTGAATCACATCGGCATTGAAATCAGATTTGAAAGGAGTGCTGGGTGCCGCAGCACTATCGAGTGCGCCACTACCTATTTGATTCTCTTGCGCGAAAAAGTCGGCTTCATCGGGAGCGAACTCACTGCGGTACTGAGCCATAGTTATTTCAAGAGCGGGTTCGCTATTCAGTTCTTCCAAGTAGGTAAAACCCACGCCCAAAATTATGATCGCATGAACACATGCCGAGAGAAAAACAGTAAAGCCAAAGCGCTCTCTGGATAGTTCCTCATCGCTGGTAGCCATGTATCTGCCTTATAAAAGATATTGCTGTACTCAAGCTATTTCTAGCTTCGCCTGGATACAATCCATTAAGTCGCCAGCAATGTCGAGGTTGAACGCTTTGTCTATCTCGCGTATGCAAGTTGGGCTGGTGACGTTAATCTCGGTTAGATAGTCGCCTATCACATCGAGCCCTACGAAGAGTAGATTTTTTTCTCTGAGAACAGGGCCAACCTGCTCACAAATCCAGCGATCCTTCTCGGTTAGCTCTTGTGCCACACCACTTCCCCCGGCCGCCAGGTTGCCTCTGGTTTCTCCTGATGCCGGAATTCTGGCGAGGGCATAATCTACTGGTTCGCCATCGATCATCAAGATACGCTTGTCACCATTGACGATATCAGGGATAAACTTCTGCGCCATGATTTGTTGTCGACCGTTATCAGTCAGTGTTTCTATTACGACACTCAGGTTAGGGTCGCCGACCTTAACGCGAAAAATCGAAGCACCCCCCATTCCATCTAGTGGCTTGTATATTACGTCTTCGTGCTTTTCGTGAAATGCCTTTAGCTTTTCTTGAGAGGATGCAACGACTAGCGGTGGGCAGCATTGTGGAAATTGAGTCGCGAACAATTTTTCATTGCAGTCACGTAGGCTTTGCGGATCATTTACGATCATCGTCCCTTCGCGCTGTGCCTGCTCAAGTAGATAGGTGGAATAGATATAATCTATATCGAAAGGAGGATCTTTTCGCATGAGTATTACATCAAGATCGGATAGTGCGATGTCGGTCTTACTGCCTAGACTAAACCAATCATTTTCATCGTCTCTAACCGAGAGAGTTTGAATCGTTGCACGACATTGACCCTGATCCAGATACATATCGGATTGCAGCATGTAGTGGATGATCCAGCCGCGTTTCTGAGCGGCCAGTAGCATGGCTAGTGTTGTGTCTTTCTTAACAGTAATGGATTCTATCGGGTCCATCACCACACCAAGTTTTACACCCATTTTTTCTATCCTGTAGTAAAGCTGCTGCAGTAAGGAGGCTAATTGGGGTCGACTGAACGTATTAAGTGAGGTACAGCCGCCGTGATTCAGGGCGAAATAATATCTCACTTTATCTTTAGATGCGACGTCCCAAGGCTGGGGTTTAGAAAGCTATAGAGAGGAGACGCAATGATTTTTCAGGTTCTTCACTAAAGCCGCTATAATGGCGTCTTATTTCAAGGCAGTGATGTAAAGTGAAAGTATTCGGCATGGCATGGGGTATCGGCGGGGTAATATTATTGCTGAGCTTCGCTATATATAGGCTAGCACCAATGGCTCTAGAGCTGGAAAATTCCCCGATGTCGGCATTTCACTGGTTTGCGCTTTGTTTTAGCGTGATCTATATGGCTTATGCGGAAGGATACAAGGGATTTCATCGTGCCTTTGCGCCTAGAGTGGTGGTGCGGGCCCGATACCTTGCTGCCAACCCTAGGCCAATACATGTTCTGCTCGCGCCACTTTTCTGCATGGGCTATATCTATGCCACTAGAAAGCGCCAGATTCTCTCCTTCGCCCTTACAGCTATGATTATCTGTTTCGTGCTTATCGCGCGCAGTTTGCCACAACCCTGGCGAGGTATCCTTGATGCGGGCGTGGTCGTAGGTCTGTGCCTGGGTATCGCCTCTATCGCCTATTTCCTAATCCTGTCGCGTAACGACCCCGGTCGGCTCTCAATCTCAGCGGAAGTGCCAGGTGAAAGCTAAGGACGCACTGGCGGAGAAAGATCCCGCTGAATCGGGTAGTTGCGCCGTGGTAGTGACCTATAATCCTGATGTAACCGCACTCCTGAAACTGGTCAGCCAGCTCAATAAAGAAACCGACTTCATCGTCATCGATAATGGCTCAGAGGCCATCGATGAAATAGCTGATTCCATTATGGTCTATGAGCGTTGCGTCGAGCTGATGCGCCTTGATGGAAACGAAGGTCTGGCAAAGGCTCTCAATAAGGGTATTGCCTGGGCACGCGCAGAAAATTATGACTATGTCTTTCTGTTCGATCAGGACAGCAGCCTGTGTGACTTATTCGTGAGGCGTATGCTCGCAGCCCACAAAGACGCGAATAGCTTCAGCGCTAAGGGAATCGCCGCAATAGGACCTCGAATTATCAATCCCCAGACTATGCGACAGACACCGTTCAAATTATTCAGCAAGATTTTTCTGCGTTCAGACAGGTGCTTCGCTGGCCAAGAGAAACACTTTATTGCGGATTTTCTGATTACTTCTGGCTCGCTGTTATCTCTTGATTGTATCGATGAGGCTGGGGACATGAAGGAAAGCTACTTCATCGACAATATCGATTTGGAATGGTGTTTTCGCGCCAAGTCTTTGGGCTTCGATCTCGTTGGTACCGATGCTGCCGTGCTCTATCATGCCATAGGTGAACGCAGTTCTAATCCTTTGGTGAAGGCGGGGTTGATCGCACAGCATAATCCTTCGCGTACATACTACTCCAGCAGAAATAGAATACACCTGTACAGCGCGCCATACTCGCCGTTGGGATGGAAACTTCGAGACATGATTCGCTTCACCTTGAAAGTGGTTTGGTTATTGCTATCTTCTCCACAGCGCAGGGAATATTTCCAAAATATTCGTTCCGGAATTCGTGATGCGAAGACCATGGCGTAGGTGCAGATGAGCAATCAAACAAAAATAGCGGTACTGCTTTCCACTTACAACGGTGAAAGGTTTCTCGGAGAGCAACTTAATTCGCTTCTGGCGCAGTCATATTCCAATTTTATTCTGGTCGTACGTGACGATGGTTCATCCGATGGGACCGTAGCCATATTGGAAGGCTATGCGCTGGCGAACCCCGGCCAGATACATTTACTGCCGCGCGATGATGAGAACAAAGGAGCCAGTGGCGGCTTTGCTTTTCTTATCGACTACGTGCTTCAGAACAAAACCGCTATAGGGCTAGAGTCTGCCTATATGATGTTTTGCGATCAGGACGATACCTGGTTCCCGGATAAGATTGAGAAACAAGTAGCAGCCATGATCGACGCAGAAGCAGATGGCGACTCGGCACAAGCAGTACTAGTACATAGCGATCTCGAAGTCGTTTCGGAACAGAATACGATGATAGCGAAATCTTTGATTCGATATCAAGGCTTGGAAATTGAGAGAAACAGTTTTGAGAATCTTGTGATTAGCAATCTAGTGACAGGCTGTACGGCGCTGATCAACGAGGCCCTGGCTGCGAAAGCATTACCGATTGCGGCTAATGCGATTATGCATGACTGGTGGTTGGGCTTGATAGCCGCGGCGTTCGGCAGGATTGTCTATATGGATATACCCTTGGTGCACTATCGCCAGCATGGTAACAACACGATTGGGGCTAAGGAATTTGCCAAGGTGTCGGCCGTCAATATGTCGCTATGGCGCAGAATACTGACTCGCAAACCCAACGATCACCTGGTCGAAGTAGCTATTCAGGCCGCCGAGTTTCGCCGCTGTTACGGTGCGCAGTTGTCTGCCAGGCAGCGCTTAAGCCTGCGGCTGTGTTCCGGCATGGGGATTAAGATCGGTATTGTGCAGCGGCTGATGTACCGCTTAGCCAGACGCTTCTGATGTCTATCTAAAAAGCCCGGCCAGATTATTGCGAAAAGTTTCCTCGGAGCAATCATCAACTATTGCCTTCAAGCCTGCGCTGCGAATATCTGCCCAGAGCTTTTCTTCCTGATATAGCTTTATACACTGCGCCGCATAATCCTTGGGCTTGTCCGCTATCAATAACTCTTTTCCATCCTGCCAGCCTAGCTGCTTTGCGAGTAAGGCGGTGGTTACCGACGGCAAGCCCTTTGCTGCCGCCTCGTGAACCTTGTGAGGGATGCCCGCAGCGAAACGAGTCGGTGCGATAAACACTCTGCAGTTGTTATACATCTGATCGATGGAGTCCAGTCGGCCGGTAAAATTAATGCTGGGCTTGTTAATTGTTGCCAGTGAAGGTGCCGAGTTATCGCCGACCACATTCAATTGAATGCCCGGGATTGCCTGTTCCAAGAGAGGAAATACGTTGATGAGAAACCAGAGCAAAGAATCGACATTGGGCGAGCCCTCGTCACGAAGCGCACCGACAAATAGCAGGCCATCGCGTTGTTTGAAGTGATTACTGCCGGGTTCACTCGCGATAGTATGGCCCAGCACTATGGTATTCTTGTAACCGTGGTGCTTGAAAATCTCGGCTTCGTTATTCGATACGGCAACAATCTTCTCAGCGAGTTTTGATTGTTCTAGTTCCTTATGGATGAGCTCCTGCTGATCTTCCGTTGACAGCACCTCGCCTAGAAATCCCATGCGCAGTATCTCTCTAGGGGCTGAGACTGCCTCGGCGTCATAGATGATCTTCGCTTCGCCCAGCAGGTCTGGGTCCAGGCTCAGGCAGTGATTGAAAAATTCCATGTTATGTACACGGCTCACTACCACAAATTGATAGAAGTCTTTACGGGCATCGAGAAACGAGATTAGTTCGTCGTGGCCACAGTCCAGGATGACTTCTATATTATTGGGGAGAGTCGTATAGACGTCTTCCCATTTCTCCTCCGGAAACAGCAGAGGGTAAAAGCTGATGTTGAAGTCCATCTTGCTCAGTTCATAAAGCAGATTAGAGCAGCGTGGGTAGCCCGCACCGAGGCTTGGGTGTGGGACGCGATCGTCTATGACGAGTATGTTGGGAAAATTATTGCGTGTGCGGGCGCGAAGAATATTGGCTGAATCATTGGCGAACTGTCCGCTAAGAAAATCGGCATGTTTGGCGCAGAGCACTTCTCGATGCTCGGCTTGCAGTTTTGTTGCACCGGTAAGCCCGCCGGAACTGGCGAACTCATAATGAGTTATCTGTGAGTTGGGCACGTAGACAATACGCTTTCCCTGTTTCTGAAGCCGAATACAGAAGTCGGATTCTTCATAGTAAGCAGGGGCATAGTCCAGGTCGAAGCCATCCAGTGCTTCGAAACTGCTGCGCCGGAAAAGCAGAAATGCACCAGAACAGTAGTCTACGTCCCGTTGATACATGAACTCATAACTCTGGGGTGACTTTCCGCGGCCATATCCCAGGCAGGCTCCATCGTTCCAGATAATACTGCCGGCTTCTTGAGTGCTGCCATCGAGTAGTTTTATCTTGGCTCCAACCGCGCCCACTGAATCATCACCGTCAATAACCGCCAGCGCATTAGTTAAAGAGTCTCTCTCAATCAGGGCATCGTTATTGAGAAGAAGGATATAATCGCCAGTAGCGGCGTCAGCTGCTTGGTTTACGGCCTTCACGAAGCCCAGGTTCTCGGTGTTGCGAATGACGCTTGCTCCATCGATAGCATCGAGCAAATCAGTGGTCGCATCTGTTGAATTGTTGTCAACGATGATGAGTTCGTAGCTGACATCTGCATATTCGAGCAGGGATTGCAGACATAGAAAGCTGAGGTGGGCCTGCTGATAGAAGACCAAAACGATGGATAGTAAAGGTGCCTCGGGCTTCTCGAACTGGAGTCTTTCGGAGCCTGCCAGAAACTTCGCAAGGGCAGCCTTAGCCGAGTTATCAAGTCTTTGCTTCTCTCGATGCTGACTCTCGATCAGAGCTTCTTCCTGTGCCGGGAGCTGATCTGCTGCTGGTTTGGTATTGGGCCTGGGTTTCTCGGCGCCGGGAATTATCGCATTCCTTAACCAGCGCAGCGGGTAAGTCATCCGCCAGAAGATTGAGTTCTCCACCATATCCAGCGCGTTCTGTAGCCGGCCTGCGTGTGCTTCCAGATTCTTGTAGTCACTTTGTAGATTGCGGAAGTAGTCCTGAGTCTCCGCTAGTGCGGTGGCGGCGGAGTACATATTTCGCATCTCTTTCGAGCTAGAGCGTGATGCGCTGTCTTGCAGATATAGCGCATCAGCGGCCGCTTTCACTATATCGGTAAGCGCAGCGTCCGGGCTCTGGTTTTGCAGTGCCATCTGCTTAATGTGATCGGGAATTCCGGAGACGAAGGAGCGACTCATAAGCATTATTCGCCATCGAAATTGCATGAAGGCGTGTTCCTTCAGAGCGCGCTTTCGGTTCGCGGGTAGTTCATCGCTGAGCCGGGAAACCGATTCGTGATGGATCAGGGTGACAGCGGGATGGCAGAGGACCGGCAGACCCTTGTCGGCAAGGCGCAGGCATAGATCCACATCGTTGTACGCTACGGCTAGCTGATCTTCGTTGAACCCTCCCATGCGCAGAAATAGTCCTCTGCGCATGACCAGACAAGCTGCGGTAACAGCGTCTACGGCATAGGGCTGTGTTATGCCAAGCTTGGTGAGAAAGTCACAGTCTTCACCGACCGCGATATGTTGCGCTATGGTCTTTGCATCTAAGGCTATGCCGGCATGTTGAATGTGTGAGTCGGGATACAGTAGTGTGCATCCGACGGCACCGACCTCATCTATTGCCGTAACACTCAGTAGTTTACCAAGCCATTGTGGGTCTTTTATTTCTATATCGTTGTTGAGAAAACAGACGGTGTCGCTCAGGCACTGCTGCGCAGCAAAATTATTTATCGCAGAGAAATTGAATGCCTCGTTCCATTCGAGAACTCGAACATTCGGTCTGGCATTCAGGGAGCTTAGATAGTCTTTGGTTTCAATCTCAATGCTCTCATTGTCGACGATGACTATCTCAATTGAATTGGCATCCTCGCTTGCGAGGATACTCTCGATACAGGGCTTGAGAAAGTTGAGTTTGTCTCTGGTAGGTACGATGACGGAACAGACTGGAGTTGCGGGTTTCTCACCGCTATTGACTGGCTCTTTAGATTCCATGACTACCGATCCGAATCCGAACTGTCTGCATCTGATAGCTTGTCTGTGGAGAGCGCGCGACCCATTCGTCTGACCGGTCCCATTAACTTCCAGCTCGTGGAGTCGTAAATAGCATTGAGTCTTCGCTCCAACTCGGCGACATGCTTGGTCTGTTGGGCGACATGCTTGGTCTGTTGGGCGACATGCTTGGTCTGTTGGGAGATATGCTTGGTCTGTTGGGAGATATGCTGCGCTTGTTGTTCACTATGAGTTTGTAGCTGATCCAGTTGCGATCTAGACTCTGCAATCTGTTGGTCGAGTTCATTTATC
>CAJQHM010000056.1 GCA_905478195.1 uncultured Pseudomonadales bacterium | reverse complement strand
AATTTATAACGCAGTTGCTTACTTTGAATATCGTTTCTATGAAGATTCACAGAAACCATCAACAGCAAGCACCCACCTCTATTACTTAATCTAATTTTTAAAGAACGATTTTCAACCGCGTCTCATCAACGCAGAGGCCGGCATTATACGCACCCAGCTAGGTTTGGCAAGGGGTTCAGAGGGTTTTTTATAAAGAATTGGAAACTAAAAAACTAGCTATTCTCAGACTTGCCTGAAGTCTTAATAGGGCGGCTGTTTATCAGCCTTTTTAGCGCTAAAAACAGGCCCCAAAACAGCCATTACTAGCCGACCAGTTTAACCAGGTGAAACAGCTTCTTGCCTCTTTTCAGCACGAAATACTGAGTATGCAGGGCTTTTTCCTGTGTAAGCGTGAAATCCTGGTCCGCAACTAGTTGCCCATTCACTGACACAGCGTTGTTGCCGATGAATTCGCGCGCCATCTTGTTCGACTTGGCTAATTCTGTCGCCACCAGCACCTCTACGATGCCATTACCCTCACTATTAATAGTAGAACAGGGCAAGCCATCTTGCTCTAGCTGCTGCAGGTCCTCTGCTGTTAGCGAGGCGATATCGCCGGAAAACAATGCCTCGCTGATGCGTACGGCAGCGCTCAGGCCCTGTTCACCATGCACCAGCTCGGTGACTTCCCTGGCTAATATACCCTGCGCCTGCGGCTTCATGCCCGATGCCTTGTCCTGCGCCTCAATCTCGTCGATCTGCTCGGCCGAGAGGAAGGTGAAGAATTTGAGGAACTTATAGACGTCAGCATCCGCGGTGCCTAGCCAGAACTGATAGAAGGCATAGGGAGAGGTTTTTTTCGGGTCTAGCCAGATAGTGCCGCTCTCGGACTTGCCGAATTTGGAGCCGTCCGCCTTGGTAACTAAGGGCAGCGTCGCCCCAAAAACCTGATTCTGGTGCATACGACGAGTTAGGTCGATGCCTCCAGTTATGTTTCCCCACTGATCGCTGCCACCGATCTGCACGGTGCAGTCGTAGCGCTTGTTCAGCTCGGCGAAGTCGTAGGACTGCAGGATCATATAGCTGAACTCGGTAAAGGAGATGCCCTCACCCTCGCGCTCCAGCCGCTGCTTGACCGATTCCTTCTGAATCATCGCGTTCACCGCGAAATGCTTGCCCACGTCGCGCAGGAAGCTCAGAACGTCGTAGTCCTTGGTCCAATCCAGGTTATTAACCAGCAGCGCGGAATTCTCTCCACAGTCGAAATCCAGAAACTGACTGAGCTGCGGCTTCAGCTGCTCTACCCAGTCAGTAATGATATCTGTCGAATTGAGCTTGCGCTCAGAGTCTTTAAAGCTGGGGTCGCCTATCATGCCCGTAGCACCGCCAACCAAGGCTATAGGCTTGTGCCCTGCCATCTGAAAGCGTTTTAGGGCCAGAAGAGGCACCATGCTGCCAATGTGCAGACTTGAGGCCGTCGGATCGAATCCGCAGTACACCACGCGGCTGCCTTCGGCCAAGTGAGCCGTGAGCTCATCGCCACCGGCAAGTTGAACCACCATATTCCGGCTCTGAAGATCGGAGATTATGTCTTTTTCGGAACTGCTGTCAGGGCTTTTACCGGAACTATTCATATTTCTAGGAGTCTTCACTATGTCACAAAACTAATTAAATTAGCGATTTAGCCAACCCAAGCAGGAGAAACCGCGTTTTGTTTATGCTAAAAAGGCGGCGATTTTACACTAGAACTGCCCTGTTGTGCGGCAATAGGGGCAAAAACGGCTAGGAAATGTCTGGCGACTTGCTTTAAAATCGCGCTCTCCGGAGTCATAGGAACTTTTGCAGTAGTTTACACTATGGAACTTATTGAATTAATTAAGCAATTTGCCCGCAGGCAGTATCTCGTGGTGTCTCACTACCCCCGAGAGCACCTCTATATAGCTGGCGCATTAGGCGGTCTGTTCCTGATTCTGCTGGCCCTGCCCATGGGCGCCGAAGACGATGCCGTGGACGGCAGGACCGAGATAGCGCTGGAAATAGACCTAAACCGGTCTGCTACCGCTTCCGATCAGGCACCACAGGTAGCGATAGAGCCGGCGGACGCACTGGCCCTGTCCGACTTCGTCATCACGCCGGAAGAAAAAGAAGTCACTCCCGTACTGGAAGACGTGACAGTGTGGCAAAACATCGAAGTAAAGAGCGGTGACAATCTATCCGCAATCTTCAGCAAGGTAGGCCTGTCGGATCAGGACCTGTTTCGCGTCCTTAATAGTAGCGATGAGGCGAAGGTGCTGAATCGAGTCTACCCTGGCTACAAACTGGACTTCTTAATTCCCGATGATGGCGAACTCGAACAACTTCGACTATTAAAGTCGCCACTGGAAGGATATCTATTTACGCTCAACAACAATAACTACGATGTTGAGTCGATAGTAAATTTTCCACAGCTCAAACCCGCCTTCAAGGTAGGCACCATCGCAGACAGCCTTTTCATGGCGGGCCAGCGCGAACAGATTCCTGCGGTGACGATTATGGAGATGGCGAACATCTTCGGCGGCGTTATCGACTTTATTCTCGACCCGCGAACTGGCGATGACTTCAGCATCCTCTACGAAGAGAAATTCCTGGACGATGAATTCATCGGACACGGCGACATACTCGCAACGCAATACACGAATCAGGGTAAGACGTTTACCGCTGTTCGCTATATAGATGAAGAAGGCGAGGTCGGTTACTACAACGCCGATGGCGAAAGCATGCGCAAGGCATTCCTGCGCAGCCCTCTCGATGTGTTTCGTATTAGCTCCAACTTCAACCCTAACCGTCGTCACCCGATTCTGAATACGATACGCGCGCACAAGGGAACAGACTATGCTGCGCCGCGCGGCACACCGATTCGCGCAACCAGCGATGGACAGGTTACTCGCGCCTCCCGTTACGGCTCGTTCGGCAATCTGGTCATCATTAAACATGCCGGCGGCTTCGAAACAAAGTATGCCCATCTCTCCAAATACGGAAACGGCATCAAGAAAGGCAGGCGCGTAAGACAGGGCGACATCATCGGCTACGTCGGCTCAACCGGCGGCGCAACCGGGCCACATCTACACTATGAATTTCTGATGAGCGGCGTGCACCAGAATCCACGCACCATTATCGACAAACTTCCCAAGGCCGAGTCTATCGAGCCAGCCAAAATGGATCGCTTCAATTCACAGACAGCCAGTCTATTGCAGCGCTTTTCAGAAATGAATAGCACGCGCTTGATCACAATGAATCAGCCCAGCGCTGACTGAAAGCTAGGAACCTCTTGACCAATTCCGACTACTATATTGGGCTTATCTCAGGCACCAGCGTCGATGGTGTCGATTGCGCACTAGTGCAGTTTGAAGGAAACCAGCCCAAACTCATTGCCAGCCACTGCGAGGCAATAGATCCCGATCTACGCGAAACTATTCTGCAGCTTTGCAGCGGCAAGAACATAGACCTCGAACTGCTAGGCACTACCGATATCGCTATAGGTCAGCTGTTCGCAAAAGGCGTAGCGACATTGCTCGCTAAACAAACTGTTGAAAAATCCTCAATTCTGGCCATTGGCAGCCATGGCCAGACCGTCTTTCATCATCCAGTAGGCGACACGCGCTTCTCACTGCAGATGGGCGACCCAAATAGCATTGCGCAGAGAACCGGCATCACCACCGTTGCGGATTTCCGCAGACGAGATATGGCAGCCGGTGGCGAAGGCGCTCCTCTCGCGCCTCTGCTGCATCGCAATTGTTTTCAATCGGCAAGCACCGACCGTGTCGTGCTAAACGTGGGTGGCATCGCGAATATTACCGTATTGAACAAGGATGGCAGTTGCCTCGCATTCGATACCGGGCCTGCCAACGTATTGATGGATTATTGGATAGGCAAGCATCAACAGAAAAACTTCGACAAGAATGGCGATTGGGCGGCAAGCGGCACAGTAATTCCGACCCTGCTTAAACTGCTTCTGGACGAACCCTATTTCGCAAAGGCTACACCGAAGAGCACGGGGCGCGAACTGTTCAATGGCCCCTGGCTGGAAGAGAAGCTACATAGTCTGGGCATGGAGCTCCTCATCGCCGATGTGCAGGCAACCTTACTGCACTTCACTATCGACAGCATCGCCGAAGAGATTCGCAAGACAGCCGCACCCACAGAGGTTTATGTCTGCGGTGGCGGCGCACATAACAATGCTTTCATGGTAGGTTTGCAGGCGCGTCTGCGTGACTGCAAAGTAGTCTCCACCGCAGAGCTAGGCATAGACCCCGACTGGGTTGAGGCGATCGCCTTTGCCTGGATGGCGAAGCAGACTATAGAAGGCCACACCATCGACAGCAGCCCGTTCACTGGAGCGAAGCAAGCTACCGTTCTTGGCGGAATCTACAAAGCCTGACAACTAGCCTCCATTCAATGGAAGCACAGACAGACATTGACTGCAGGAAACTACTAGTGGAGTGAGAAGGCGTCTCTTAGATAGAGAACGAAGAGCCGCAGCCACAGGTAGTGGTGGCCATAGGATTGTTAACAATAAAGCGTGAGCCCTCCAGTCCCTCGACGTAGTCGATCTTGGAACCCACGAGATATTGATAGCTGAGAGGGTCGATCAGAAGACTGGCGCCTTTGTTCTCGATGATAGTGTCGTCTTCATTGACCTCTTCATCGAAGGAAAAGCCATACTGAAAACCAGAGCAGCCCCCGCCAGTTACGAAAACCCGCAACTTAAGCTTGTCATTACCCTCTTCGGAAATCAGGGTATGCACTTTGTCCGCCGCATTATCGGTGAAGGACATGATGATAGGCTCTTGTGTTTGTACTGCTGACATTTTGTCTCTCAGTTGATCGAAAAGCTGATTACTACGTAGAGCCACCCATCGCAAAGTGCATCAGATGGAAAGCCCACACCTATTAAGCTTAGGGCTGATTATCGCAATAACCAAGTAATTTAGTCAATTATTACCCTGACTTATCTAGACCCGCTCTCTCGCATCGGAACACACGGCCACTAGCTGCTCTGAATCACCGAACTATCGAAGGGTAGCTTCTTCTTTTCGGCCGCCAGGCGCTTGTTCTCGTTCTGGCTCGTGCTGATATGCATCAGATTGCCATTTACCTCTGACCCCATCACCATCTCGATCAGGTTGTAGTAAACACTTCCAACCACGACCGCCTTCGCCGCGAGCTCGAGATGGTTAGAGGAGCGCAAGTCGCCCTGCACCAGGCCGTTCACGATGGCGGAGGGTACACAGACGTCGCCCTCTACCGAGCCCTTCTCGGCGATACGGATAAGCGCCTGTGATTCATCATCGGCGTAGATATTGCCCTTCACTCGCCCCTCGATAATGAGTTCGCCACTGAAATGGATGTCACCGACGATCTCCGTGGATCTCGATATCAGCGTATGCGCTGGACCTGTAGATGTTGTCTCTACTATTGCCTTCTTAAACATAGCCCTGTCTCCTGTCGATTCTGTGCTGTTGAACCGGCTAAATAATGTATTCCGATCGCTTAGCGTTCAACGACCCAACTGAAATTCTGATTGATACTCTTCTCTATCGGTTCGTCTGAAACCGCCGCGATCTGCAGGCGATCGGGCACGAAGTTATCCGGTAGAACCAGTTCTCCCTCGATATTCTGAAAATACTTAAATCGTAGTGGAATATCGAGCTGATCCTGTTCTGCAGACAGATCGCGCAGTGCCAAGATCTGCTGCTCCTCTCCCTGCGAGCCTACCAGATTCACATTCACATGACCGGTTAGGAAGGTATCGCCATCTGCATCTTGCTGACGCAGGACCAGCTTGTAGCGAAAACGATTCGACTGGCGAGTCGCATCTATATCCAGCTGACTAATTATCAAACCCGTGTCTTCGGTTTCGTCTGAAACGACCTGCCGGTAGTAGACGATGTCTTGCTCAAGTTGCGCCACCCTGTCCCGCAGGCCACGAATGGTTCCCTGCACCTCTTCGGTCGCGCGCTGATCCATCACACTGGATCTGTCGAGTATCGCAACCTGTCGGCGCAGCTCTGCATTCTCGGTCTCGGCGCTGATCAGCTGTCCACTCAGTTCCTGCCGCGTTGCCTGTTCGCTCTGCTGGGAGCGTTGCGTGTTCGCATAGCCAAACATAAAGCCACCTAGCGCACTTCCTCCCACGCCTAGTGTCAGCAGGATAACAAGCAAGAGACGGCGGCCGGGCCTATGCGGCACCACCACCATTTTCTCTTGCTTACTGCCTTTCACTACATTTGGCATCCAGAAATCTCCGGTACAACTAAACTTGCCCGCCTGCCCTGTTCCTTTAGAGCCTAGGGCAGCAAGGCGATATTTTGCAATCCTGTGCTCTCATCCAAACCGAGCATGATGTTCATGTTCTGAATGGCCTGCCCGGCCGCGCCTTTCACCAGGTTGTCTTCTGCCGATAGAACCACGATCGTATTCGTGTCCTCAGAATAGGCTACTGATATCTGACATTTGTTCGACCCTTTCACATTTCTGGTCGCTGGCACTTCACCCTGGGGCAGCACATCGACGAAGGGTTCATCGGCATAGCGTCGCTCATAGACTTCCTGCAACTGCTCTACCGAGACCTCGATGCCTGACTTCACCGGCGCGTACAGTGTCGCCAGAATCCCTCTGATCATGGGTGTTAGATGAGGAATGAAGGTAAGCCTGATCTCACTCTCGCTATAGCGATTCAAACTCTCGCAGATTTCCGGATGATGACGATGGCCGGAGATCGCATAGGCCTTTATAGATTCTGTAGCCTCACACAATAAGAAGTCTTCAACCGCCTTCCTGCCGGCTCCGCTGACACCGGACTTGGCGTCGGCGATTAATCTGTCTGTTTCAACCAGGGAATTCTCTAACAGGGGCAAGAAGCCCAGTTGAATCGCCGTTGGATAACAGCCGGGCACGGCAATCAGCTGCGCCCCTTTGATCTTTTCTCTATTTACTTCCGGCAGGCCATAGACGGCGGTTGCCACGATTTCGGGGCAGACGTGCTTCGTTTTATACCATTGCTCCCAAAGCGGGATATCCTGAATGCGAAAATCCGCCGACAGATCGATGACTCTGACGCCCTTCGCCAGCAAGTCAGCCACTGTATTCATGGCGACGGCATGGGGGGTCGCGTAGAAGACCACATCACATTCACCGAGCAGGTCCGAATCGGGCCCAGAAAACAGCAGGTCTACATGGCCGCGCAGGTTTGGAAAATGACTGTGGACAGCCACGCCCGCTAGCTCGCGCGAGGTCACGACTGAAATCTCCACGTCACTGCGCAGGGCGAGCAGTCTGAGCAGCTCGACGCCGGTGTAGCCAGTAGCTCCAATTATTCCAACTTTAATCAAAATAGACTCCATCGATGCTGTCGGTTTTCAAAATAGACAGCGGGGTGGATCAGATGCAGCGCTTTTGCTTACGCAAAGTTGCGTTCCAGCTGATCTGAAATGCCGGACGGAGTATCTTACACTTCAATGCCTAGAATGCAATATCTGGGAGCATTTCATTACGTAAAATCAACAGCTTAGGAACGATCCCTGCTATCATCAAGACATCAACTTTCAGCTGTGATAGCTTCTCTTGCAAGCGTTTAGGAGTGCAGTATGCTTTGGGTTAAAGCCTTTCATATTATCGGGGTAGTTTGCTGGTTTGCCGGGATTTTTTATCTCCCGCGCCTGTTCGTCTATCACGCCATGAGCGAAGATCAGATCAGCAAGGATCGCTTCGAGATCATGGAGAGAAAGTTGTTCTGGGCCATCATGACGCCTTCGGCGGTGTTCGCTGTCGTTCTGGGCGCCTGGCTGCTTATCGCCAATCACGGTTATTTCATGGCCTGGTGGTGGATGAAGGCGAAGCTGGGCCTGGTCGCTCTGTTGATCGGCTATCACTATTACTGCTGGTGGTATATGAAGGCGCTGCGCAAAGATGCGCAGTTTCGCAGTCACAAGTTCTTTCGCGTCTACAACGAACTGCCCGTGCTACTGCTGGTGGCGATAGTAATCCTGATCGTGGTCAAACCCACCCTGTAACGCTTCATCGCTGGCGAAACGAAACAACGGCGGCGGCTGCCAATAGTTGCTATTAACCGATTCAATGCGCAAAATAGCGCCTCGCTTATCGAGGCCGCCACAGACAGATTAGCAGTAATTCACAGCGCGCCTGGCCGCGCCGATGTAGCAAAACAGACACAAGAGACGAATGCGTGATTTTTAACGCAGCAGTGAGCAATTCATAGAAAGTAGCAAACAGAAGGTTCCGGTAACATGAGCAATGAAAATTCCAGGCATCTTTACGACCTGGCAGTAAAACATATCCCCGGTGGTGTAAATTCTCCTGTTAGAGCCTTCAAAGGCGTAGGCGGGAATCCCCTCTTCTTTAAGGCTGGTCAGGACGCCTATCTGATCGATGCCGATAACAATCGCTATGTCGATTACGTTGGCGGGTTTGGTCCTCTGATCCTGGGGCACTGCCACGAGGGAGTCACCGAGGCACTGCGCAATCAATTGCAACAGGGCCTCGCCTTTGGCGCGTCTACCGAGGCTGAAGTGCAGATCGCGGACAAGATCTGTGAGCTGATGCCCTCCATCGAAAAGGTACGACTGGTAACCTCCGGCACCGAGGCCACCATGAGTGCGATTCGATTAGCGCGCGGTTACACCGGTCGCGATCGTATCGTGAAATTCGAAGGCTGTTATCACGGCCATGTCGACGGCCTTCTGGTCAAGGCTGGCTCCGGCGCCTTGACCTTGGGCGAACCCGATTCACTGGGCATCCCGAAGGCCTATACCGACCTCACCCATGTGCTCCCCTATAACGACAGCGCAGCACTGGAAAGTTTCTTCGCCGAAAATGGCGACGAAATCGCCTGCGTAATAGTCGAGCCCGTTGCCGGCAACATGAACTGTGTACCGCCCGCACCAGGTTTTCTTCAGGCACTGCGCGAGCACTGCAGCAAGCATGGCGCGGTACTCATCTTCGACGAAGTCATGACAGGCTTTCGAGTCGCCTTGGGTGGCGCCCAGTCCATTTACGATATTGAGCCTGACCTAACTACCATCGGCAAGGTCATAGGCGGCGGGCTTCCCATAGGCGCGTTTGGTGGCAAGCAAGAGATCATGGATATGATTGCACCGCTGGGCGGTGTCTATCAGGCTGGCACCCTGGCCGGCAGTCCGCTTGCCGTTGCGGCAGGCCTGACGACACTGAATCTAATTTCCGAGCCCGGCTTTCACGAGCAACTCACCCAGCGTACCGCCTCGCTAATGAGTGGCCTGCAGGAACGCGCCGATCAAGCGGGCATCCCCTTTACGACCAACCAGGTCGGTGCGATGTTCGGCTGTTTCTTCACCGAAGAAAAAGAGGTGACTCAGTTCTCCCAGGTAATGAGCTGCGATGTCGAACGTTTCAAGCATTACTTTCATACCATGCTGGATAATGGCGTCTACCTGGCGCCTTCTGCCTTCGAGGCCGGATTCGTGTCCAGCGCCCATGGCGAGAAGGAAATTCAACTCACCTTGAACGCCGCAGAGAAAGCCTTCGCGGCGCTTCCCAAGTAAACATAAAAGACACACAAAGAAGCAAATCAAACGAGGAATACAGAGTGAAATTTGATGTATACGGAGTAGGCAACGCCCTTGTCGATAAAGAGTTCGAAGTCGACGAAAGCTTCTTTCAAGAGCATGACATAGAGAAGGGCCTGATGACTCTGGTGAGTCAGGAGCAGCAGCAACAGTTATTGGATCTGCTGACGGACAAATACGGCATCAAGAAGCGCGCCGGTGGCGGCTCTGCAGCGAACACCCTGTATGCACTGAGCCAGTTTGGCGGCAATGCCTTCCTAAGCTGCAAGGTAGCGAATGACGAGACCGGTGATTTCTATATCAGCCAGCTGGGCGATCAGAGCATAGAGACGAACAACGAGAGCATGCGCGAAGACGGCACCACGGGCCGCTGCATCGTCATGATAAGCCCCGATGCAGAGCGCACCATGCATACCTTCCTCGGCGTATCGGAGACGGTGTCCGGGCACGAGATCGATTTCGACGCGGTTAAAGAATCCGAGTATGTCTACATAGAAGGTTATCTAGTCACCTCTCCCAGCGCCAAAGACGCCGTGGTAGAGCTGAAGAAGTTCGCGGAGTTGAACAGCATCAAGACCGCCATGACATTCTCCGACCCGGCGATGGTGGAGTATTTTCTCGACAACGTGAATGATGTTCTTGGTACAGGCGTCGATCTGCTCTTCTGCAACGAGCAGGAAGCCAAGCTGTGGGCCGGGACCGACGACTTCGATGCGGCCTGCGAGAAGATGAAGAGCAAGGCGAAGCAGTTCGCGATAACACGCGGCGCCGACGGCGCACTTCTTTACGACGGCAAGGACTATATCAACGTCGCGGCACACTCGGTGAAGGCAGTAGACACTAACGGTGCCGGCGATATGTTTGCGGGTGCGTTTATGTACGCGCTGACCCAGGGAAAGGATTTTGCAACGGCGGGCAAGCTAGCGAGCCTGGCATCGGCTACCGTAGTCTCAAGCTTTGGGCCCAGACTCGAAGCCGACCAACACCACAAGATACTCACCGAAGCACTAAGCTAGACACGTAGCTTGTGCTGAAACTCAAAACGCCGCGAACCGATACTCGGTTCGCGGCGTTTTTTGCTTGTTAAGTTCCACTGCAGATTTAATTTTTAAGATCGCAACTCATCAATGAAGCTCTTTAC
>CAJQHM010000055.1 GCA_905478195.1 uncultured Pseudomonadales bacterium | reverse complement strand
TGGGAAGTCCATTGACCAAAAAGTGCCAAAAATTACCGGCGTTATGACTGAAATAGAACAGTGGCAGAAGAAGAGACATTAGAAACCCGTTTAGCTCACGTGCTTCAACTACGCTTTAAGTTATGAGCGCGCCTTTTCCCTCTCCATTTCCTCTTTCTTTTTCTCCAGCTTTTGGTGACATCTATTTATTCAAAGAGCCTGCGCATTTTTCATCTTTGCACCATCACAAGTTGCTGGATTAAGTAGGCGCAGTAGCTTGATCCTTTGAACACTCAAGCCGATCAAGTTACTCTGCCCTCTCCGGGTGGGATTGATCCTAATAGGGCCACCGACATATCTAGCGCAGGGAATGTAAATGCCAGAGCACATGATTGATCTTGGTTTGAATTTTGATAATAGCTATGCGGAGCAACTGGAAGGTTTCTATGTGCAAGTAAAAGGCGATGAAGCGCCTGCTCCAAAACTTCTCTACCTGAATCGTTCACTGGCTGACAGCTTGGGGTTTGATCTGGATAAATTGCCAGCTGATCAGCTGGCAGCAGTTTTATCGGGCGGTATTACCGTAAAAGGTGGTTCATCAATAGCACAGGCTTATGCGGGCCATCAATTTGGTCACTTCAACCCGCAACTGGGCGATGGGCGGGCATTATTGCTTGGCGAGGTAATTGATAAAAATAGAAACCGCCAAGATATTCAACTCAAAGGTTCTGGCGCGACGCCTTTTTCCCGCGGTGGCGACGGCAAAGCTGCACTTGCGCCGATATTGCGTGAGTATGTTATCGGTGAGGCGATGCACCTGCTTAATATCCCAACAACGCGTGCACTGGCAGCGGTTGCAACCGGCGAGGAGGTTATGCGCGACGAACCTCTTCCGGGTGCGGTACTTGCCCGTGTTGCGTCCAGCCATATACGCATTGGTACTTTTCAGTTTTTCGCTAATCGTAAAGAAGGCGATAAAGTTAAACAATTGGCCGACTATGCGATTGCCCGCCATTACCCGGAAGTGCAAACGGCCGACAATCCCTATCTCGAATTTCTCCGCGCAGTGGCTAAACGACAAGCCCTGCTTATCGCTAAATGGATGAGTATTGGCTTTGTGCACGGAGTCATGAACACCGACAACGTAACAATTTCTGGTGAAACGATCGACTATGGCCCTTGTGCGTTTATCGACAAATACGACCCGACAGCGGTATTCAGCTCGATCGATCACCAGGGACGTTACGCCTTTGCCAGTCAGGCTGATATCGGCCAGTGGAATATGGCCAGACTGGCCGAAGCCTTATTACCTTTGATTGATGTAGATAGCGAAGAAGCCGTTCGGCTTGCAAGCAAAACCCTGGACGATTTTGCCGAGCACTATCGGGAAAGCTGGTTAGCATTAATGCGCGCCAAGCTAGGCTTGAGTACATGCGAGGAAAATGATCCGGTAATTATTTCTGAATTGTTTGATTTGATGGAAGCACAAAGTATCGACTTTACTTTGTTGTTTCGCGGCTTGGCAGATGTGCTACAGGAGAATAAGAGCGGTCTGTTAAACCTATTTTTGGAAGCCGCACCGTTCGAGCGCTGGCTGGCGACCTGGTCCGAGCGCCTGGCTCGCGAGACACTGCCTGACGAAGAAAGAATCGCTTTGATGAATGGAGTAAACCCACTCTATATCCCACGAAATCATATCGTTGAAGAGGCACTGCAGGCAGCCGAGAAAGAGGCTAACTACGCGCCCATAGAAAAACTAATGGACGTGTTATCCGATCCTTATACTGCACGAGAAGGGCTTGAAGAATACGCGCTTCCGCCATCGGCTGATCTAGCACCTTACAAAACTTTTTGTGGTACGTGATTATTTAATTTAGGGGACACTATCTAATGTAGGGAGCAAAGGATAGAGAGGACACTGATAACTTAGTAGCTTTTTGGAAAAACTCGGCTTAGAGGGATTTGTTAAGTTGTTAAATTGTTAGTGTCCCCTAGCTTCTAAACTGGACAAAGGCCGGATTGGAAGGTGCCTTTTCCGTAATATTGGATTGAGATTTTATTATGAAGCAAAATTCCCGAGGTTTTACCCTTATCGAGGTGCTGATGCGCTTGCGATTGTAGCCGTTTTGGCTGCCGTGGCACTGCCCAATTACCAAAGCTATGTCAAACGCGCCGAATTCGCTCAGGTGATAGAAGACTTCGATGCTCTGAAAATTGCCTTGGAGCTGTGCTGGGAGCTAGAGGGAGATCTGAAAACCTGTGACACATCCTATGGCGAGATTGCCAGCGCAATTAGCGGGCTTCCAGATGTGCTTGTTCGCATTTACCCCGTGGACCCAATTAGGACGCAAGTTCGACTATATAGCGAAACGGTGATGCTATCCTCTGGCTCTCGCGCGAGCATTCAGTACGGTGCAATGGCTACAAGCGGAGGCACACTGAACTGGTCAATTACAGAAGACTCATCAAGCTGCCTAGCAGAGGACATCTGTACTTTGTGAAATCTAAGCTAGAAAATTAAGCTCAGTGGTTTCAGGAGAAAGGACAGAAGGAGGGGCTGCAAAAATTGCTGCCCTTTTTTGTGCGCTGAAATTCACATCTCCCCTACTAACCTTGTTAAGCGAAAGCAGAGAGCAGACCGGGGTTTACTATCCTGCCCTCATGCCGCCAGAACTCCTCTATTTTTTCTCTGGCCCTGCTTACTCCCACAACGCATTCATCTCCAGAACCGCCAAAATCACTGAAAATCAGCCTGCCCCTATCTATTGGCGAACGCTATTATCCAGTAAGATGACAGAAAGGAACGAGAAGTAGCCACCCTTCCCCTCCTACACCGGAGACACATTGCATGGCGGGATACTCCTGCTGCAAGATTGCCAATTCCGGTGGAGAGCGAAGATACATCTACCTAATGGCAGCAGTGCCAATAAGAAAAATGAGGGTTATAGCCATGTCGTTAAAACGGTTTCTAAGCAGTTCAATCGTGTTATTCGCAGTAGTTTGCTTTCCGGCCTATGCCGACGGCCACCTGCCTGTGGTGGCACCGGAAGAAGTTGGATTCGATGCCGATCGCCTAAAGCGCATCGACACATTTTTCCAGCAAAAGGTAGATGACGGGGAACTCGCCGGCATCGTCACCCTAGTGGCGCGTCATGGCAAGATTGTCCATCACAGCGCGGTAGGCTACCTGGATGTGCAGCGCGAGATACCCCTGCATACCGACTCTCTCTTTCGTATCTACTCCATGACCAAAGCCATTGCCTCAACTGCATTGATGCAGCTGTATGAGGAAGGCAGGTTTCAGCTACAGGATCCAATCTCACGCTACATTCCAGAATTCGCAAACTTGCGCGTGTTACGCACACAAGACGGGCCCCTGGACGAGACCGTAGCGATGGAGAGAGAACCCACGGTACAGGACGTGCTGCGTCATACCGCCGGTCTCTCCCACGGCCTGGGCACTAGCGAATACGATGAGCGTTTTGTCGGCTCGGGCGTATTCGATACCGACACCTCGCTGGCTGAAATGATGTCACTGCTGTCTGACTTACCGCTGATGAATCAACCCGGCTCACAGTACCGCTACAGCGTGGGCCCGGATGTGGCCTTGCGCCTGGTGGAAGTTCTGTCTGGCATGCGCGCCGATGAATACCTGGCGGAGAAACTGTTTGAGCCACTGGCGATGCCAGACACCGGCTATTGGGCGGATTCCGACAATGCCTCGCGACTGGGCCCTGTGCACTGGATGCGCAATGGCGAACTAGTGCCTATCGATCAGGAATATGGCGCCCCCGCAGGTGGCGTGCTGGTACAACCCTGGTCTGTGAATAGTTATACCGTTGACCATGGCTTCAATCGCGGCAGCTATGGCTTGCTATCCACCGCCGAAGATTATTGGAAATTCGCCCAGGCGATGTTGAATGGGGGAATACTCAACGGCGAGCGAATTCTCGGCCCGCGAACCGTGGATTTCATGGCGTCTAATCACCTCACTGAAGCGCAGATCTTCAGCGCGGCAACCGGGTTCGGATTGGGTTTTGCCGTGGTCAATGACAATGGACAGCTTGGCTTTCCACTAAGTGAAGATACCTTCTTCTGGGGCGGGGCCGCTGCCACCACTTTCTGGATCGACCCCGAAGAAGACCTGGTTGTGGTCGGCATGACACAACACATGGCGGTGCCTGGAACAGGCGCCATCCGTGGCCAACTGGCTGCACTGGTGTATGGCGCGCTAGTCGATTAATACAGGGGGTGGAGTAAAGATAAAGTGCTGTATCTTTACTCCACTCTCACTTTTCATCCCGTTCTCCTGTTTTGTTATGGGAGAACTATTACGAGAGAGCCATTATGAGAGCGCTGTCATGAGAATAGCTGTGCTGTTTCTGCTCATTTGCGTCTTCCCTCTGGCTCATGCGCAAGTAGATGCACCGCCGGCCTATCCCCGTGAGGGGGCAACCAAGCTGCTGGAGAACCAGCACGTCATTGTCTGGGATATTAGCTGGTTGAAGCAGGACTATCCCATTCACCGGCATCGCTATGACCATACCGGCGTGTACTACAGCCCGGGTGAGCGAATAATCACCTCGAGCGAGGGCGAGGCCCGCGAGGTGCAAACTCCGGCGTGGGGTATTTCGTTTCAACTTGCAGGCGTGACTCACACCGAATCCGGCATTAGTGATGAGCCACTGCGTGCCGTTTTTATTCAGATCAAGCGCCCGATTGCAGGTGACAGTGAACTTGCCTCATCACTGCCTCGATTCCCTAGCGATGCGCCGCTGGAGCGCCGCTCGAACGAACGGGTTAGAGTGTGGGAATACGACGAGGGCCTCCTTAATGCTTCAAGCGCTGACAGCTCAGCGCATTACCATGACCACGATGCCGTGGTGGTCTGGTTCGATGCCGACACTCGGCCTAATGTTCATTTTGTCTCGCAGGGTGCGGTACACCGTAGCGACATCCCGAGCGCCGCTACCAGGGTGTTTATCTTCGAGGTCCTTTGATCGAGAAGCCAGTAAATTAGACAGGGAGCAGAGATACTCATTGCTTAACAAGCGATGGCTGCTACCGTGAGGTTGTTAAGTTATAAATGTGTCTTTAAATTCCTCTGAGTTCCTTTAAATCCCTCTGAATCCTCTTGCTCGCCTACTGCGTTTGACCTCTTTGATTAGTAGCCACAATGGCCGTAGAATCGAATCCATCGAATCACAAAATAGCTATTCGCACCGTTAGGAGAATGACATGTGTAGCTTAAACAACTTCAAGGCCCAAACCATTCTGGGCTTGCTGCTAATTTCACTGAGCTCGCTCGCCGCTGCTCAGGGGGCCGACTATACCGCGCCGCGCTTGAGTTTTGGCGCACCGGATTTACAGGGTGTTTGGAGCTATGAAACCCGCACCGGCCTGCAACGGCCAGATCAGTATGAGGCGGCCGGGCTGGAAATTGACGCAGCCACCATGCTGAGCACGCTGGAACCGACGGATCAGATTCTCGATGACTATCAGAACTTCGGCACCAATAGACGGAACGATGATACTAACGTAGGCGGATACGACCCTGCCTACTTTAGCATCGGCGATACATTGGCACGCATTGACGGCAAGTATCGAACCTCCATCATTGTAGACCCTGCCAATGGCAAGATACCGTTCAAGGAACAGGCCTCTGCCACCAGACGGCAGCTGGCAAAGACTGTCTATGACTTCCCGGCAGCGTTGGGCCGCAGCGACGGCCCCGAGGGCAGAGCCTTGTCGGATCGCTGTCTGAAGGCGTTTTCCTCGAGCACGCCTTTTCTGAGCAGCGTGTATAACAACAATATGCAGATCGTGCAGAGCCCCGATCATGTCGTGCTGGTAGTAGAGATGGTGCATGATGCACGCATCGTCAAAATTGACCAAGAACATCGCGACCTGCCCTATAACAAGTGGCTGGGTGATTCGGTAGGCTATTACGAAGATGACACACTGGTAGTGGTCACAAAGAATTTTAACCCTTGGGAGATAGCCAACGGTTTTGGCATCAGCCCATCGGTCAATACAGTTGTCACCGAGCGCTTCCGCCGCGTCGCCGACGAGACAGTTCTGTATTCCTTCACCATCGATGATCCAGATCTCTACACCCAGCCCTGGACAGGCGAAATGCCCATGCGCCCTTCTGACGGCATGTATGAATACTCATGCCATGAAGGCAATCATGCCCTACCGGGTATTCTCGCCGGCGCGCGCCGACTGGAGCAGGATGCTGCGAACGAGTGAGCCACTTATCGACGGCTGGCACCCATTTACATGGTATGGAGGGGA
>CAJQHM010000054.1 GCA_905478195.1 uncultured Pseudomonadales bacterium | reverse complement strand
CAAGTGCACCGAGATCTATAACTCCATGGAGCTGCGCCTTCGCGAGATAGAAGCCTATATGACATCGAAAAGATTCCGCCTACACTGCGAAATCAACCGTATCTGATTACCCCCTTCCTAACTCCTCTATTACGGGAAGGGTCTCTGGTTTTCCCAGGGCCCTTAAAGCAGTACACTAAGACACCCTCGTTTGAACCAATAGTTTAAAGCAACAGCTCGCAGCGACCAAAAGTCTGCGAACAATAATCGGTGTTATTCATGAAATATTGTCATCAATGTGCAGAGCCCCTAATTCTTCGTGTACCTGAGGGTGATGATAAACCGCGCCACTGCTGCACGGCCTGTGACAGTATCTTCTATCTAAATCCGAAGAACGTCGTTGGCACGGTTCCCTTCTTCGAAGACAAGGTCTTATTGTGTAAGCGTGCCATTCAACCCCGCATTGGGAAATGGACGCTTCCGGCCGGTTTTATGGAAAACGGCGAAAGCAGCCTCCATGGAGCGATCCGTGAGACACAGGAAGAGGCTGGAGCCTCTGTCATTATTCAGAACGACAGCCTCTACACTCTGTTTAATCTGCCAAAGATAAATCAGGTCTATATGTTTTTTCGCGCCGAGCTGGCGAACCTGGACTATGCTGCGGGACTGGAATCGGAAGAGGTAGCACTTTTTACAGAGCAAGAAATTCCTTGGCAGGAGATCGCGTTCCCGGTGGTGAAGAGCACCCTGGAACACTATTTCGAGGATCTAAGACGAAATCGATTCCCGGTCCGCATGTTCGATGTGCACCATGGGGAAGACAGAAGCTTCACCACCAGCCTCATCAGCGCCAGCGACTTCGAGTAGGCCTCTAGATTCGATTTATGTGTTAGCAATCCTTAGAAGGATTCGATACGCAGCACCGCGTAAGCCACTTCCTCGTAGGGGTGTGACGACTTCAGAGCGGCTATGACCTTCACGATTAGCTCTTCGGCGCAGACCATCTCTACTTTGAATTCTTTCAGAGTCTCTAAGCGGTCTCTCTCACCCGCGAAGGGTTTACTCCCAGCCCCGGGTCTGAACTGGCCCACTCCCACTGTCTGCCAGGCACAGCAATCATAATTACCAACCTTGCCAGCGCCCGCTTCGAACATAGCTTGCTTTACCTGTTCCAACTGCTCTTCAGGTACGTAGAACTCAATCTTGCGTAAGCGCTTATTGCTCATAATATTCCTACGAACCTCTGACCAGAGCCCGACCTTAGCTGAAATTTGCCTTTAGGCAAGAGACTAGCCCAGCCATTTTCTCGCATTGCGAAACATACGCATACTTGGAGCGTCTTCTAGCCAGTCACTTGGATGCCAGGAATTTTGGCTCGCGCGAAATACGCGCTCAGGATGCGGCATCATAATAGTCACACGACCATCGACACTGGATATTCCTGCTATCGCGTCGGGAGAACCATTGGGGTTCGCCGGATAGCGCTGGGTCGGCTCTGCGTAGTTATCAACATAGCGCAGCGCAATGCCACCGGCCGACTGCAGCTTCTGCAAGTCGCTGGAATTCGCAAATTCGGCCATTCCCTCTCCATGGGCTACCGCCAGGGGAAAACGGGAACCTTCCATGCCCTGCAAAAAAGCAGAATTGCTCGCCTCGACTCGAGTGAGACTTAGACGCCCCTCGAACTGTTCCGATCGATTACGGACAAAGCGGGGCCAATGGTCTGCACCGGGTATCAAATCGTGCAGCAGGGAAATCATCTGACAGCCATTACACACACCAAGAGTTAGGGTGTCGGGGTTGGTGAAGTAGGCTTCGAACTGCGCACGTAGATCCGGATTGAAGAGAATCGACTTCGCCCACCCTCCTCCTGCTCCGAGCACGTCACCATAGGAAAATCCGCCACAGGCTACCAAGGCATTAAATTGATCCAGTTTCACCCTGCCGCTAATTAAATCTGTCATATGCACATCTATAGCATCAAAGCGCGCCCTATCAAAAACGGCACCCATCTCGATCTGACCGTTAACACCCTGCTCGCGCAATACGGCAACACGCGGCTGTGCATCTACATTTATATACGGGGCCGTAATATCATCATTCAAGTCGAAGGTCAGCGCGATCGAAATGCCCGGATCTTTAGCATCGAGAATCTGATCATACTCTTCTCTGGCGCAGATCGAATTATCACGAATACTCTGCATGTGGTAGCTGGTCGCAGACCATTGGCGCTGCAACTCTACCCTACTTTGTACATACAGCTGCTTCTCGCCTAGCGCTATAGTCAGCGTTCCCAGCTCGTTCAGTTGAGCTATCTCATGCACGCAGTCGCCCAATCCGCTCTCCTGAGCGAACTCCATGACAAGTGTAAGCTGATCTTTGGGAACCTGAATTACCGCACCCAACTCTTCGTTAAATAAGGCCGGTATCACAGAGCACTCTGTCGCTATTTTCTCCAATTGGATATCAAGCCCACAGTGTCCCGCGAACGCCATCTCGGCGAGCGTGGCAAATAGACCGCCGTCGGATCGGTCGTGGTAGGCCAATAACAGACTCTGATTTCTGCAGCGGTTGATGAACTCGAACAGTCCTAATAGATCGGAAGGCTCATCCAGATCGGGCACCGTACCCTGCATTCGGTTATAGACTTGACCCAATGCGGAACCGGCCAGACGATTCTTACCCCTGCTCAGTTCGATCAGAAGCAGGCTGCTCTGGCCCCGATCGGTCTGTAGTTGAGGAGTAAGCGTCTTGCGAATGTCATCCACCGGCGAAAACGCAGAAACGATAAGCGACAGCGGCGCCGTATTACTTTTCTCGCCGTCTGCGTCGTTCCAGACCGTGCGCATAGACATAGAGTCTTTGCCAACGGGAATACAAATCCCAAGCTTGGGGCACAGCTCCATCGCTATCGCTTTTACCGTCTCAAAGAGTTTCTGATCTTCACTGCCGTGTCCTGCCGCAACCATCCAGTTCGCGGACAGTTTAATATCGCCAATTTTTTCAATCGAGGCGCTGGCTATGTTGGTAATTGACTCAGCAATAGCCATGCGGCCAGACGCTGCCGCATCGAACAGAGCGAGAGGCGTGCGCTCACCCATGGCCATGGCCTCACCGGTATGGCCGCAATAAGCGCTGGCGGTAACTGCGGCATCCGCCACTGGAACCTGCCAGGGCCCAACCATCTGATCTCGATGAACCAAACCGGTAATCGTGCGATCGCCGATTGTTATTAGGAAATTCTTACTCGCTACAGTGGGTAGTGCTAACACACGGCTAATAGATTCTTCCAGATCAAGGTCTGAGGTATCGAAAACGGTCTCGGCAAGTTGACCGGACTTTACATCACGGTGCATCTTGGGTGGCTTGCCGAACAGCAAGTCCATAGGCAGATCGATTGGACTATTCGAAAAATGCGCGTCATCCAGGCGTATGTGCTTTTCTGCGGTGGCCTCACCGACAACGGCAACCGGGCAGCGCTCACGCTGGCAGATGTCCTTGAATTGCGCCAGGTGCTCTGGGTCCACGGCGATAACATAGCGTTCCTGCGCCTCGTTACACCAAATCTCCAGTGGCGACATCTGACTCTCGGCATTCGGGATATCGCGCAGATTAAATACACCGCCGCGGCCGCCATCCTTGACCAGTTCAGGAAGCGCGTTGGACAGACCACCGGCACCCACATCATGGATAAAGGCTATGGGGTTCTGATCCCCTAATTGCCAGCACTGATCTATGACTTCCTGACAACGCCTCTCCATCTCGGCGTTCTCTCGCTGCACTGACGCAAAATCTAAATCTTCATTCCCCGAACCCGAGGCCATCGAGGAAGCGGCACCGCCACCAAGGCCGATTAACATAGCAGGCCCACCCAGGACGATCAGCTTGGCACCAACCGAAATCTCACTCTTGTGTACATGGGGCTCGCGGATGTTACCGATTCCGCCCGCAATCATTATGGGTTTGTGATAACCCCGCACCTGATTCTCGCCAGCCTCATTCACCACTGCCTGTTCGAAACTGCGGAAATAACCACATAGCGCCGGGCGACCGTACTCGTTATTAAACGAGGCTCCGCCTATAGGCCCTTCTAGCATTATCTCCAGCGCCGAGGCGATATGTGCAGGCTTGCCTAGCTCTTCTTCCCAGGGCTGGACAAACGCTGGAATCTTCAGATTGGAAACACTGTACCCGGTTAGACCAGCCTTCGGCTTGGACCCTGTGCCTGTGGCACCCTCATCACGAATCTCACCCCCCGAGCCTGTCGATGCGCCGGGAAATGGGGCGATAGCCGTTGGGTGATTGTGCGTCTCCACCTTCATCAGAATATGAATAGGCTCCTCGACAAATCCATATTGCTTGGAATCGGAGGCGGGAAAGAAACGCGCACTGTCATGCCCCTGCATCACTGCCGAATTGTCGGAGTAGGCCGAAAGTACCCCCGCTGGCGATTGCTTATGGGTGTTGCGGATCATGCCAAATAGAGAATGCTCTTGCGCCTGACCATCTATAGTCCAATCGGCATTGAATATCTTATGCCGACAATGCTCGGAATTAGCCTGAGCAAACATCATCAACTCGATATCATTGGGATTACGGCCCAGTTCGCTGAACTGCTCAAACAGGTAGTCGATCTCGTCTTCTGCCAAAGCCAGACCAAGCGCGCTGTTCGCAGCACTGAGCGCTAACCTTCCTTGCCCCAATATATCTACAGACGCCATCGCCTGCGGCTCGGCGTGACGGAACAGGCAACTGGCCTTGCTAACATCACTCAGTATCGCCTGAGTCATACGGTCATGCAGCATGTCATCGAGAATGGCAAGTTCAGCAGTCTCTAATGGCCGGCTCAGCTGCACTGTGAAAACTGTGCCACGCTCAACGCGCTCAACCTTTGCCAAGCCGCAGTTATGAAGTATGTCACTAGCCTTACTGGACCAGGGTGAGATTGTACCGGGACGTGGCACCACGACTCTGCTTAGCGACGAGACAGTATTTTCAGATTCGGTGGACGACGTGAAGCTTGCTCCATAGAGCAACAGTGCATGTATAACTTCTAGATCGTGATTCGTCAGTTCCTCAGTACAATCGAGGAAGTGCGCGAATTGGGCGCTGAACGCTTCTACCTGGGGAAGTCTGGCCTGGAGGTTAAGTAGTAATTTGGAAGATTTAAAAGCAGAAAGAGCCGCCGCTCCAAACATTACCTGCATCGATGGTATCCCAATTTGTGGCGCGAATAGCTTGGGCTAGACCGCTATATTATGGAGCGGCAATGATAATTGATTTGGGCAGTGAATTCAGAAAAATGTGCAGTAATTTGCGCGATTTGTCGAGTGAATTGCAATCACTCGAATACTACTGAGGATTGTAGCGCCCGGCTTCTTTTGAAACGATCTCGTTACCGTCTTCGTCTTCCAGCCAAAAATCCACATGGGACAGGGTGGTTATGTCGTGTCTATCTCCATCGAACACAGGATTCGCCAAGACCTTATAGGTTTCCCCCGCCCTCGCATTGAAGTGCAAAGTTCGGCTTATATTATCCCGGGCTCGAGCATAGTCGACCATAGCCGGAGCCAGGCCTCGCTGACCGCCAAGGTCCCAATAGAAGTAGACCTTTACGTCATGATAACCGGGGGCTATTTGTATGGACCGATGTTGATCGCTGTTTATAACCGGAAAGTCATCGACTTCGATGAAGCGGATAGTGTCCATGTAGCGATTCAGCAAATCGGTGCGAACGAAACTCCCGCCTTCAATAGTGGAAAGCTGCATATCAGCACGAGGATCACCGAAATAGGCTTTATAGGGAGCTGGTGCCGTGCATGCCACTAACGAGAATAGCAGCAAAGAAAATAAGAGCTTTTTGCGCATAGATATAGTGATGGTCATAGAGATTAGTAAGCCTTTCACATCGGCAGCAGAGAAGACTTATACAAGCTACTCCGAATTTTCGCAAGCTAACTGCCTTTTCGCCTGCTCCTAAAGAAACTCTGCAATAGAGCAGAACATTCATCCTGCAACACACCTTGCGTATAACTTAACTGATGATTAAAATACTGGGCATCGACCAGCGAGGCCTGACTCACTATCGCTCCGGCACGCGGTTCTGCCGCACCAAAGACTAGCCTTCCTACACGAGCATGAATCATCGCTCCCAGACACATCGTACAGGGTTCGAGCGTAACATAGAGTGTTGTTTCCGGCAGACGATAATTCTGACGAGACTGTGACGCACTTCTTAAGGCAACGATCTCGGCGTGTGCCGTTGGATCACAGCTGCGGATTGGCTGGTTGAAACCTGAGCCTATAATCTGCTCGCCCTGAACCACAATAGCACCAACCGGCACCTCATCGACATCTGCTGCCTGCTGTGCGAGCAGCAGTGCTTCTTGCATCCAGCGCTCGTCATCACTCTTGGGAGTATCTAGATCAGCTGCCATGAATCACTTAATTCGACCGTGTGGAGAAATAATTAACCAGATACAGCCCCATGGACACCGCCGGCCCGATGCCAAAGGCGAACATCAATGTGCCAAGACCCAGCGTACCGCCCAGCAACCAACCGAAGAATACGACAGTAATTTCAATCGCTGTACGCACTCGCGCCACAGGCAGATTGGTGACGCGCTGCAAGCCTGTCATAAGCCCATCTCTAGGCCCGGGCCCAAGATTCGCTATCAAATATAGGCCACTACCAAAACCGACTAGCAATATACCGAAAACTGCCTCTGTGACTCTCAATAGAAAGACGTCTGTCTGCGGCAGATACGGCAAGGATAAATCTATGGCGATAGCGATAATAACGGCGTTCAGTATTGTACCTATACCCGGAGTCTGCTTAAGAGGTATCCACAACAGTAATACGGCTAGACTGGTGAGAAAGGTAGTAACGCCTATACTCCAGCCACTAATCTGGGAAATCCCCTGAGACAGAACCGTCCATGGACTGTTACCCGCTGCCGAGGCAATCAATACCGCCTCACCGAGGCCGAACACTGTTAGCCCTGCACATAATACGCAGAGCGTAGAAAGTCGTGGCCGAAAATTCAGCGCCTTATCGGAACTCCAAGACACTATGGGTATGCTTTTTACTGCGAAGAGCTTCATCGTTGCTTATATCTACCAAAAAAAAGAAAAGGATAGAAGCCGGCGGCGCACAGCTTCTAATAGGCATTGTAAGTTAATCGACCTGTATCGCCTATTGCGATCTCAGATGCCCTCTAGTTTTATCGCTACTTGATTTGTAAAAAATGAAACCGCTAGCACTTCGAAGCTGCATTGATTAGTCACGGAAATACATCGAGCGCCTTGACTCGTCTTACTCTCAAAACTCATTAAACTGTGAATTCATCGAAGATCAGAATCGTATGACTATTAATAACGACTTCGCTAAAATTGGCGCACAAATTGTTGAGGAGTAAAGATCTGCATCAAAGTTAATCACAGAGGCGATAGACCGAGGCTCGGAGAAACAGATGGCTAAGAGACCTGAAACTCAGCAACTATAATCCTCTCTCGCAACTTCGGGAGTATTGCCCCACTCGAATGAGCACCCGCCTCCTCTTCGCGCCAACCCTTGAGCAGGTCTTCAAAGGTGTCAAAACCGAACCCATTTCCTAAAGCAGTAGCCAGATACTTGAACGACTCGCAGGTAAAGAAGCTAAACGAATAGAACGTTCTAATTTGCTAGCTTGATTCTATGATGCTGCCGATCAGCGTCTATCGATGTAACTACAGTTAAGGCAAACTGGGCAGTATAGATACCCATACCATAAAGCGCGTGGATTACTATCATCTCAGAAATGATAGCGATTCATTTTTGGGGTCGGTGCCCGGCTCTGGGCGCTCATATCTAGGGTCGAAGCCGAGCAAGCCAGCTGATAGAAAACATACTATAATCAGGCTACATACCAGCACAATCGCATACCATGATATCACTCTGTAATCTCTATGATACAAAACCAATGACTCGACTAACATCTCTTTCAACTCGTCTATCATGCTTGTGTCTCTCTATTTTAGCGGCACTTACCGCAACCACAGCGTTGGAAGGCGGGACGATAGAGCTAAGGCTAGACGGGGCACCATTGGCCTACCAACAGGTCACTGATTACAGAGATGGTTCTCGCTATACTACCGACGCAGGCGGGAGGATCGAATTGCCGTATTCCTGTGCCAGGATGGAGTATACCGATGGCAGCGGCGTGCGATACAGGATGTTGAATTATTGTGGCATCTCCTCCGACCTCCCAGTCTATAAATTTGATCTTACGAGGACTGTTACACTCAGTGGCCGTATCGAAATTGACGAACTATGCAACCACGGCTGTAACCTTAAGTTCTTTAATCTTGACAACGGACTTAGCCTAGAGACGGGCTCGGGGTTAAAAGTTAATACGTGGTACACCTTCTCTGAAACGGTGCC
>CAJQHM010000053.1 GCA_905478195.1 uncultured Pseudomonadales bacterium | reverse complement strand
ACGTTTGCCTTTCATAAACACCTCTCATAGAGTTACATTTTAACGCTATTTGGTGTCTAGCAAACCCTGGGAAGTCCAGTAAACTGTGCACAGTTTGCTTCGACGGGGCAGATTATACTCAGGCCACAACAAGCTTCCTTGATCTACCTCAAGGAGTCCTGCCCCCGCCATAGCCTTATCGAAGGTAGACTCTATCTACTTCTAGAATTAGCGATCTGTTTCCACAGAAAAACTATAGGAGCCTTCGTAAACCGCAGGGTCTTCTGCAACCACCGCCGTCCATTGCACAATGTAATCTCCGTCTGGAATAGACGGATTGGTGATTTCGATCATGAGATCATCGGCACCCATGGTGTGGAAGCCACGCAGGTCGTAGTTGCCATCCGGGCCTGTCAGGCTAATCTTGCTATTGGGCACATCTGGCAAGGCATTAAAATAGAGGCGCAGGTTACGCGGAGCTCGATTCAACACTGAATCCGCAGCAGGCTCCGCCCCCAAAAATGGAGTGGGCTCGCTGCTGCCGACGCAGCTTATAAGAGTAACTGCAATAGCGACGATAGCTAATAGTGATCTGAAGTTTCTGCGGCCAGGCATGTTGGACATTCCTCTGTGATTTTCTACTGACTTGCTGTCAATGAATTCTCTTACTGTGCAGTTACTGAAGTAACTTTTAGGGTCGAAGTGTAACCCTTTAGGCACTCTAATTCATCGCAAGAATGGTATCCGCGACACTTTGACGCGTGAGACGTTTGTCAGTGGTAAAAGGGTAGTTGCTAAAAGGAACTGCGGTGATGACTATCGAAGGCGCTTAAGGATTAAACGCCTAGTGCTGGTCTCGCTGCTTCTTCACCTGAGAGAGTTCTTTGGCGAATTGATCGAGCTTCATCCTAATTTCTTCTTCTTTCTGCTTCTTTAAAAAGCTCATATCGCTATCCGCTTTCGCTTCTTCGATGGCTTCCTGGATTGCATCGGTTATTGGCTTGTCTATTGCTGCTTCAGCAGATTTGTTCATTCGCTATAACTCCAGCTATTGCATCCAACTTCATAGTGCCGGTCAATTTGAAACAGACAGCATGTGTGATTTCTAGCCATGCCATGTGTCGGCTTTTATTCGTTTTTTGGCCTCTTCTTTAAAAGAGCCCTTTAAATTACTGCCGGATTGTGTCGCTCGTACTGCAATTTCCGCGACTATAATCGCGCTTCTTACGTTTAAAAATCAGTAATTTAGCTACATCTATGGAGCGCAACATATAGTGTAAGTCGGCCGAAGTCAAACAATATCTAGTGCTTTCAAGCGCTTATAGAGCCCATTTCTGACCCAGAATATAAAAGGTATATCTGCCCCCTTGCCCTTGTGTCACTGCATTACAAGGCAAATAATTCTAATAATTTCTGATACTTAGGCGCTCGACGGCCCTGCCATATACCAACAAATAAAAGACACCCAAAACAAATATAAAGGACACCCAATTAATTTAAATTTCCTGAGAATTCGGTCATCAGTCATAGGTTTAAGCCAAGTGATGGATTTTTGATCAAAGAATTATCTGCGCGTCCAGATTATCGTGACGTAAATCTACGCTTTCTAGGTATTAAGCACGCTGATGCGTCGATAGAGGATATCGAGAGACGATGACTTTGTGATTCTGGGCTCTAGTCCAAGATTAGGACAGAGGTGGTCTAGGCGCTGCCGTATAACGAGCGAGAAGAATGAACTCCCCTTACCCATTTATGCGGATGCTTCAAACTCACTCCAGACTTGATACGACTTTCATGAAAATGGACCAATGCCGATTCGGTTCCTGCCGCCACGGAGTAGTGGTGATGAAATCCGGTGACACTCTTCATCCAGGCTTCGCCATCGATGCCCAAGTCATTAAGGAGTCTATTCTTCTCATCCAGGGTATCTGTGATCCTGTGGGCATTATATTCTTCGGGATGAAGTGCCTTGCAGGTTGTCTCCAGCAAATCGAAATAGCTTTGCGGAGTAATTGCCAAGGGGCGGTATGACGCCTCACTAGCCCCTCCTATTTCGGACATTAGGCGCAGCTTAGCCTGTCTATCGCCGGCCTGACGACCGACCAAGTGTTTCGTATTACGGCGCGTGAGAAGACGATGTTGCCGGTTACTTCGATTCTTCACTTTCTTCGCATGATTGATCAGTCGCTCCTGGATCGAAGTGAAGTCGCTGCCCTCCAGTGAATCAGTAACACCTGCCCGAACAGGGTTTAGATCCACATAGGCCATACACGTTACCAGAGCTTTCTCATCTAGCAAGGCCTGACTCTTGAACCGCCCTTCCCAGAAACGACCACGGCAGGCATCTTCTCGATTCGCCTGACGGGCGACGGTTTCGTTCACACAGCGCATGAACCAGCTAATATCCATGAGCCGCTCCCGCCACAGATTCACTTGCTGCTGCAGGCGCTTCTGCGCCGCCTTGCTCGATTTGTTTTTTTGTAGGGTGGCTATCAAGGCGGCATTGCGCGGAAATAGTGCAGTCCATCGCCTGACTACTTCTGCCTCATCCCAATCTTTCGCTTGCTGCTCGTTGACGAACAAGACCAGATGGTAGTGATTACTCATAATGGCATAGGCACAGATATCGATTGAAAACTGTGCTGCCAAGGTCTTGATTCGCGTCACTAGCCACTGCTTACGATGATCGAAATTTTTTCCGCTGACAGGATCGTCGCCACAGAGATAGGCGCGGCGCACACAGCGTGAGATACAATGATAATAAGGTGTATCTTGCAGCGACACTTGTTGGTATCTGGCTCGGGTCATCGGTGTTTGCTATATCGCTTTGTTCCAGTTGTTGTTCTTGCTTTGGTCGAAATTGCCCGCCGTTTATAGCTCGGACAAAATGCAAGCGGACCGCCGATTTTAGAGGGTTTGTAGTACTATGCAAGGCGAAATTAAAAAGTGTTAAAGTGGCAGTGACACAACAGTGATGAAATAGGGATTGAGGTAGTAATGAGAATCGGAGTTGACTTAGGTGGTACGAAAATCGAGGGGATATTGCTTGCACCCAATGGTGGGGTAATAGAAAAGATTCGCGTCGATACACCAGCGGAAAAATATTCAGATACAGTCGAGGCGCTGTGCCAAGTGGTCGAAGAGCTTCAGCAAAAAGCTCCCCTAGCGCAATGTACGGTTGGAATTGGGACTCCTGGCGCTTTATCTACAAAGAATGAGAATAACATCGAGCTAATGAAGAACTGCAATTCGATCTGCCTCAATGGCGAACCGTTAAAGCTCGATATCGAGAAACGACTAGGCTATGAGACCAGAGTTGAGAACGATGCTAATTGTTTCGCACTTTCCGAGGCTTGCTACGGCGCAGCCAGATCTGCCAAGACAGTTTTCGGTGTGATCCTGGGTACTGGCACAGGCGGCGGTATCGTAATAGACAAGCGGTTACACACCGGCCCGAATCGCATCGCTGGCGAATGGGGACACAACTGCATTCCCAGTTCGGTTCGCAAACTGATTGCTGAAGATCGACCCTGCTACTGTGGCAGACAGAACTGCAACGAGACTGTTCTCTCTGGCCGAGGACTTAGGCAGACCCACTTCGAAGAGAGCGGAGTCGAGCTAGAAGCCACGGAAATAGCGCGCTTAGCGACTAGCGGTGATAGTCGCGCGAACAAAACTATACAGACCTACTGCGAGCAGTTAGCTCGATGTCTCTCTAGCGTAGTGAACTTTTTTGACCCGGAAATGATTGTCTTGGGCGGGGGCTTATCGAACATTGAGCAGCTTTATGTGCAGGTTCCGGATCTCATGCGTGAGCATGTATTCACAGAAAATATGCTGACAGAGCTATCGGCACCTCAATTTGGCGATGCTAGCGGCGCCATCGGTGCCGCCTGTCTCTGGCCTCTCGACTAAAGATCGAGTATCGGATTTATACGTTGAAAGGGTGTCGCAAGACTATAGTTTCTTCACGATCAGGGCCGGTCGAAATAATGTCAACTGGCACCTCTACTGTCTTCTCGATGTACTGAATATAGTCTCTAGCATTCTGCGGCAGATCGTCAAGACCCTTTGCACCTACTGTAGACTCTTTCCAGCCAGGCAATTCTTTATAGATAGGCTCGAGAGTTTTGTAACTTTCGATATCCATCAAGCTGCCCGAGGTGTTGTCACCCACACCAGCATAGCCCGTACAGACTTTGATTGTATCCAGCCCATCAAGCACATCGAGCTTGGTTAGACATATACCCGATACGCTATTAATACGCATGGCCAACTTAACGGCACAGGCATCGAACCAGCCACAACGTCGATCGCGCCCTGTGGTAGCGCCCTTTTCGTGCCCGACTGTCGCCAGATGCTTGCCGATGTCGTCGAACAGCTCTGTGGGGAAAGGCCCGGAACCGACACGTGTGGTATAAGCCTTGGTAATACCTAATACATAATCCAGATAGAGCGGACCAAAGCCGCTACCTGTCGCCGTGCCACCCGCAGTGGTATTGGACGAAGTAACGAAGGGGTAAGTGCCATGATCAATGTCCAGCAACGAGCCCTGAGCACCTTCAAATAGTATGTTGTCTGCGTTCTTACGGTGCTTATGCAAAATGTCTATTGTATCTGCCACCATCGGTCGAACTCGCTCCGCCAGCTGTAAGTACTGATCTAGAGTTTCTTGATAATCAACGGTCGCCACTTCGTAGTAATTACTCAACATGAAGTTGTGATATTCCATGAGTTCGGCAAGCTTCGAAGCGAAGTGTTCTGCGTTGAGTATGCTGGCAAGGCGTATGCCGCGTCGTGCGACTTTATCTTCATAAGCCGGACCTATTCCTCTGCCGGTGGTGCCTATCTTGGCACTGCCCTGCTTAAACTCGCGCGCCTGATCCAGGGCGATATGTGAAGGCAAGATAAGAGGACAGGCGCCGCTAATTTTAAGACGGTCGCGCACTTCTATTCCGGTGCTCTCTAGCCCTTCGATCTCTTTCAGCAAGGCTTCGAGGCTTATTACCACACCGTTACCGATCACGCAGTCTACGCTCTCGCGTAAAATACCTGACGGCAATAGATGCAATACAGTTTTCTTCCCGTTAATTACCAGCGTATGCCCTGCGTTATGACCACCCTGAAAGCGAACTGCAACCTTAGCCTGGTCCGTTAAGAGATCAACTATCTTTCCCTTACCTTCATCGCCCCACTGGGTGCCAAGTACTACTACTGATTTTGCCATCGTCCTCTACTCAATTCCTTAGCGCTAGTTTAAACGCTACGTTAAATTCTTAACCGTCCACTCGCCATCGACTAGCTGCAATTGTCGATCACAATTCAAGTCTTGTAGTTCTTCAGCCGCGAGCTCACTAGCCAAAAGATTGATAATCACTATCTCACCATCTGCCCGTAATTTCGCTATCGCATCTAATAGCTCTACTTCATTACCACTAGGCGCTACTATTGTTTTTTTCTGCGTAAATGTCCTACTGCTTAGCCTGGCGATCGTCTTAAGGTCGCTGTCAAACCCAGAAGCGGGTCGCGAGCGGCCGAAGACCTCACCGATGTGGTCATAGCGACCACCCTTTGCCACTGCACGGCCATAGTTCGATGTATAGGCAGCGAACACTATTCCCGTATGATATTCATAGCCACGCAACTCACAAAGATCGAAACACATATTCATTTCGGGATGACGCTGCTTGACCCCTTCTACTATCAATACCAATTCCAGTAGTGCTTTCATTAAAGCATTGGACGCGTTCTCGAAAGCGCTCAAGGCCTCTTGCAGCACAGACTCATCGCCACTTAATCTGGTGAGTTGTTTTAACATAGCATTCAACGAGGCATCTTCTACGGAGGCATCTAGAACCGCATCTATTTCGTCATAAGCCTTGCGCTGCACGGCATCGAACAGCTTCGCTTCAGTGTCTGAATCTATCGCCGCTTCTTTAACAAGGGCACGAAAGATGCCCACATGCCCCAGCACGATGTAGACATCATCTATTGCCGCCGCGTTCAGCGTGGCATACATAAGACAGATCAGTTCAATATCACATTCGACACCGGCATGACCGTATAACTCTGCACCAACACGAATGGGAACTCGCGATGCCAATAGCCCGCGAGGCTTGGTGTGCAGTACGTTGTCTGCATAGCACAACCGCACCGGGCCATCTCTATTCATGCAATGCGCGTCGATTCGAGCAGCCTGAGGAGTGATGTCTGCACGAATGCCCATCATGCGACCGCTTAACTGGTCGGTGATCTTGAATGTATGCAGGTCTAAATCGTGAGATGAACCGACTAACAAAGAATCCAGGTATTCAATCAATGGCGTGATCACCAGCTGATAGCCCCAAGACTCATAGAGATCCAATAGCTGGCGGCGCAAGTATTCCAGCTTGCTAGCCTCTAAGGGGAGAATTTCCTCAACACCATCTGGAAGTAACCAACGTTTTGCAGAAGTCATGTCTATTCAGCTTTCACTATGCAAATCTAATAGATTTATACGTTTTTAATTAATAATCAGAAGCAAGACCGTGCCGGCTAACATGCTCCCTAATCCAATCATGCGCATGGTGTTGTCATCAATCTGATCCAACATCAGCAGCATCTTTCGCCACCTGCCCGGGCTGATGAAGGGAATCACTCCTTCTATCACAAGCATCAGACAAAATGCTACGGCCAATTCATGCCACATAGTCTTGCCTCTGTTCTTGTAGCTAGCCCATTGCAACAGCTATTCACAAAACAAAAAAAGTAAACCTGAATCGCTGAACGCGATTCAGGTTTACGGTTTTTTAACTCTACTGATTTTTAGCTATGCCACTGCTTGAGCGGAGCTTACTGTGAAATCCCGTTCTTCAGATACTTGAAATAGTCACTATCTGGATCGAGTAGCAGCACATCGCTCTTCGAGCTAAATGTTTCCCGATAAGAATTCAGACTTCGAGTAAAAGCATAAAACTCAGGATCTTTATTGTAGGCATCGGCATAGATGGCAGTTGCGGTAGCGTCGCCTTCACCGCGCAGGCGCTCTGCATCTCTGTAGGCCTCGGCACGGAAGATCGTCGCCTGACGGTCTGCGTCGGCACGAATACCGATCGCGAGCTCTTCACCGAATGAACGCAACTCTTGTGCTTCTCTGTTTCGCTCAGTAATCATGCGCTCGTAGACAGACGAACGTACATCTTCCGGTAGATCGATACGTTTTACTCGCACATCGATAATTTCGATACCGATATCCGCCGCAGTGGTCTCATTCAGATCTGCGGTTAAGGCCAGCATCAACTGGTCTCTCTCTCCAGCAACCACTTCTGCCAGAGTACGGTTACCAATCTGGTCACGCAGACCATCGTTAATACGTTCCGCAAGCAGACTGCCCGCAGTTGTAATACTACCGCGAGTAGAGACATAGAATTGACCTACATCTACGATGCGCCACTTAGCATAGGAATCGACTTCTAATGCTTTCTGCTCCAAAGTCAAGAAGCGACGTCGCGGTGCGTCCTCGGTCAAGATACGGGCGTCGAATTTTCGCACAGTGTTGACCCAAGGAATCTTGACGTGAAGACCCGGTTCGATATTGTCCTGCACTAGCTCACCAAACTGTAGCATCACAGCTCGCTCGGTTTCCTTCACAACAAACAGAGCATTGCCCGTGACTACGACAACAAGAAAAATGAAACCTACTGCAATAAAATTCTTCATGGTCGATTCCCTCGCCCTGTTACAGGCAGTCGTGAACGGTCTATGCTATTCGCGCTATTCGGTGCCGGTAAAAATGGCGCCAACTGATCTGCAAGATTTCTAAGATCGTTGTTACTGCTGTTTGCATCGATGCTCGAAGTACTCTGCTCCATCAGCTTGTCCAGTGGCAGGAATAGCATGTTGTTGCCACCCTGTACGTCCACCATGATCTTGCTGCTAGCAGTCATCACGTCTTCGATAGAGTCGATGTACAGTCGTTGCCGAGTCACCTCAGGTGACTTTACATATTCAGTCAAAAGCTGATCGAAACGAGACGCATCACCAGTGGCTTGCGCGACAACTTGCTCTTTATAAGCATTCGCAGACTCTATGCGCCGCTGCGCTTCACCGCGTGCCTCAGGAATAATCTGATTCGAGTATTGCTGAGCCTGGTTCTGCACTCGCTGCTCGTCTTCTCTGGCACGAATCACGTCATCGAAGGCAGGTCGCACGGCATCGGGTGGCTGCGCATCAACGACGTTTACCTGACTCACTAGAATGCCGGTATTGTAAACATTCATATAATTCTGCAGGCGCTCCTGTACATCGGCTGCGATTCGATCGCGGCCGGTGGTCAGAATCTGATCCATAAAGTTACCGCCGACTACGTGACGGATGGCTGATTCGGAGGCATTATCCAGACTGAGTTCCGGATCCTGCACTGCGATCACATACTTCACCGGATCCTGAATCAGATACTGAACAGTGACGGCGATATCAATGATGTTCTCATCCGTTGTTAGCATCGCCCGATTTTCATAAGTCTTGGCGTTCAGCTCGGATACGTTCACCAGGCTCACTTCATCGATAAGCGGTGGGTTCCAGTGCAAACCCGGACCCACTGTCGCATCCAGAACTTTACCGAAGCGCAACACCACACCCCGTTCCGCCGCATCGACAATATAGACACCCATAAATGCCCAGACCACGGCCACGACGACCGCGAGACCGGCGATTAGTCCTGCAGACAAGCCACCGCCGCCGCTGGAGGAAGACCCAGTAGAACCGGAACCACTCCCGCCGCCAAACAGGCTGTTAAATTTTTTGGTCAGGTTGCGCACAACCTCATCGATGTCAGGGGGCCCCTGGTCACCGCCCTTACGACCGCTACCCCAAGGGTCCTTGTCGTTATCGTTACCGTTACCGTTATTTCCAGGTTCATTCCAAGCCATTGGCTTCTCCATAGCTTTCTAAAGACGCAGAGGGTCGATTTTAGCTAATAATTGTTCATTTACACAGCAATTTGCGCTTCGAGACGGTGATCTGTTGGGATCAGGCGATTTTCGCCTTCTCTACAGTTGCCTGCTCTAGCTGCTCCTTCACTGCAATATTGTGACTTATAATCTCTGTACCGCTTTGTTTCAGAATACGATCGAGGTCGGTACGGGGTAGTTTGACCCGCAGTTCAAAGTAGCCTTGCTCGTCTATATGTTCTTCTTCGATAAACCCGCTCGCATACAATTGACTGCGCAGCTTAGCCTGCTGCGGTGATACTCGGAGAGTCTCATGCGCCATGCTGCCTGCCAATAACTCACTCATTGCGCTATGCAACAGATCCATCCCCGCCCCGGTTTTAGCCGATACCCAGACTTTGCTGGGCTTGCCGTTCTCGCCGCGCTGTATATGAGGCTTAACGTCAGGAAGTAGATCGATCTTGTTGAATACGATTAGCTGCTCAACTGACTTCGCTCCGATCTCGGCCAGGACCTTATCAACCTCGACGATATGCTCCGGATGAAATTCATTGGCTGCATCTACAATATGGAGAAGCAGGTCCGCCTGCACAGTCTCTTCCAGCGTGGCGCGAAATGCCTCGACCAGTTGATGCGGCAGGTGGCTGATAAAACCTACGGTATCGGCAACGATAGCCGGGCCATAATTTTTCAGATTAATACGTCGCAGTGTCGAATCGAGAGTCGCAAACAATTGATCCGCCGCATAGGTATGGGATTCGGTCATCTTGTTAAACAGCGATGACTTGCCCGCGTTGGTATAACCCACCAGAGACAGCGTAGCCACCTCGGCTCTGCGTCGCGAACGTCTGCCCTGATCTCGTTGCCCGCGCACCTTCGCCAGGCCCTTGTTAATAGCCTTGATACGCTGCCCAATCATACGCTGATCGAGTTCTAATTGCTTCTCACCCGCACCGCGCATACCGATACCCCCCTTCTGTCTATCGAGGTGGGTCCATCCACGTTTTAAGCGAGTGCTCAGATGCTGCATCTGGGCGAGCTCTACTTGCAGCTTGCCCTCGTGGCTACGCGCGCGCTGCGCGAAGATATCCAGAATCAACCCCGTACGATCAAGCACACGACACTTAAGCTCGCGTTCGAGATTGCGTTCCTGACTCGGGGAGAGTGAGTGATTGAAGAGGACGAGCTCGGCCTTATGGGCGAGCACGGCGGATTGAATCTCTTCGAGCTTGCCGGAGCCTACAAAATAGTTGGGTGAGGGCTGCTTGCGTGATCCGGTAATGAAGTCCACCGGCTGCGCACCGGCGGATATTGCTAATTCTTCAAATTCAGTTGGATCCTCTCGTTCACTTTCTGAATCGACAGCAAGGTGAACGAGAATAGAGACTTCGCCGGTATCGGGCCTGTCAAAAAACAATAAGTTACCTCACTGAAGCTTTAATTAAACCGTGTTACCGAGTTCGCCAGCGTCATCTTCAGCTACTTCGCCTGGGTTCTGCATTGGAATTTTGACCATGCGTGCAGGGACGACGGTCGAAATTGCGTGCTTGTAGACCATCTGACTCACGGCGTTCTTCAGCAAAATGACAAATTGATCAAACGACTCGATCTGACCCTGCAACTTAATTCCGCTAACCAGATAAATAGACACCGGTATGCGCTCCTTGCGAAGCACGTTTAAAAATGGATCTTGTAATGTATGTCCTTTAGACATAGTTGTTCTCCTTCAATCGACAATCTACAAAGCCGGGTATCCAACGTCTCACTTTCGAGAACTGGCTGAGCGGTTCTAAGATCTGCGGATCTTGTCTATAATAATTAACAGTCTCTATACGTGCTCTGTATAGCTTATATAGAGGTGGCATCCATGTATTTCAAGACATGATGTACTGATTGAGTGGATGAATCCCTCAAACTTTGCAGGCTTGGCCAACTGCGCAGCCATGTAAGCTGACGCTTGGCGAGTTGTCTGGTGGCAATAATACTCTTTTCTACCATGGCACCATAGTCAATCTCGTCGTCCAGATACTGCCAAACTTGCCTGTATCCTACTGATTTTATTGAGGAAAACTGGTTATTGAGATCACCGCGAGAGCGCAAGGCCTGCACCTCCTCTACCAAGCCCTCTTCAAGCATCTGCAGGAATCGTCTCTGGATATGACTATGTAATACGCCACGATCTTCTGGCTGGATCGCGAAAAAGTGCAAATTGTAGGGAAGTTCCGCCTCCTGTCGCGTTTGCATCTCGGCGTGAAGACTGGTCATGGACTGCCCTGACACCCGATAAACCTCCAGTGCGCGCTGTAATCGCTGTGGGTCGTTGGGGTGAATTCTGGCCGCCGCGGCGGGATCCACTGCCTCTAGCTGCCTGTGCACAGCAATCCAGCCCTGCTCAGTTGCCAGCTTCTCTATCTCGGCGCGCACCTGTGGATCGGCCTCAGGCATCCGCGCCAGGCCATCCCTAAGAACACGAAAATACAGCATCGTGCCGCCAACGAGCAGAGGTGTGTCGCCAACTGCGAGTATTTCGTCAATTTCACGAAAGGCATCGCTGCGGAACTGTGAAGCCGAATAGGGTACTGCGGGATCGATAAAGTCGATCAACCTATGGGGTGCCCGCGCCAGTGTTGTCTTATCGGGCTTGCCCGTACCGATGTCCATCTGCCTATAGATCTGCGCAGAATCGACGCTGACTATCTGAAAGGGATGCTGCTGCAGCAGATCGATAGCGAGGGCGGTCTTGCCCGAGGCGGTAGGACCCATCAGGCAGATCACATTGGGTTTGTTGGCTGAGGCGTTCATAGAGAATGATTGTACTCGGCTTTTTATGAAGGTGAGGGAGATAGTTGGCGATACTCTAGCTCGATACCAGGGTCGTGGACTTACTGCCCCCGCAGGAAGAGTTTGTCCAATTCGTCGAGGCTCTGATAGACCCAGGTTGGCCGGCCATGGTTGCACTGGCCGCTGCGCTCGGTGGCCTCCATGTCTCTAAGCAGAGCATTCATTTCTGGAATTGTGAGCTGGCGGTTGGCACGCACCGAGCCGTGACAAGCCATCGTAGAAAGCAGCTCGTCCTGATGCTCCTGAATACGATCACTACTGCCGTACTCGAGAACATCCGAGAGCACATCGCGCACCAGCTGTTCGATGTTGGCGTTACGCAGAATCGAAGGCACCTGCCGCACTACAATGGATTCTGCCGCGACACGTTCCAGCTCGATACCGATACCTAACAAGGCTTCCTGTTCGGTCTCGGCGCAGTCGGCCTCTGCCTGACTCACCGCAATAGACAGTGGCACCAGTAACGGCTGCATCTTCAGTTCTTCATTCTGGCAGGCCGTCTTCATTCGCTCGTAAGTAATGCGCTCGTGGGCGGCATGCATGTCTACGGTAATCAGACCTTCCTTATTTTGTGCGAGAATATAGATTCCATGCAGTTGTGCTATGGCATAACCCAGCGGAGGTACTTCCGCATCTGCAGCCGTGAGCCGCGCAAAATTTTCAAGCTGACTGTGTATCGCATTAGCGTCGGGCTGCCCCGTATTTGGCCTATAGGCATAGTTTGAAGAGGTATTCTCAGCCAGCGATAGCCTGCTCTGATCGCTGAAATTTCCAATCGAATAATTTGAACCTGGGCTGGATGCCGGGCTACTCGCCCCATCACTTCCAGCGAAGGGTGCATAGGGATTATTGTCCTGCTCGCTATCCGCGAGTCGATCGGCAGGCCGCAGTTCCGCCAGGGCCTTGTGCAATGAGCTGAACAGAAAATCGTGAACCATACGGCTATCGCGAAAACGCACTTCGTGCTTCGTAGGATGAACATTGACATCGACAGCGGCGGGTGCCAGCTCGAGATACAAGACATAAGCTGGATGGCGGCCGTGAAACAACACGTCACGGTAGGCCTGCTTCACCGCATGAGTAACTAGTTTGTCGCGGATAATGCGGCCATTAACGTAGAAATATTGCAGGTCCGCCTGCGAGCGCGAAAATGTCGGCAGGCTTACCCAGCCCCAGAGGCGCAGGCCCGGCCCTTCCATTTCGACGAAGACAGAACTTTCGACGAAGGCAGGTCCGCACACCATGGCTACGCGCCGCTGTTTTTCCTGATCACTTTTTGCTGGCAGCAATTTGTGTATCGCGCGCTGATTGTGCGTCAGCGAAAATTGCACATCGAAACGACTCAGTGCGATACGTTTGAGTATCTCATCGATGCGCGAAAATTCGGTCTTCTCGGTTTTAAGAAATTTCTTGCGCGCTGGGGTATTGAAGAATAAGTCCCGAACTTCGACCGTGGTGCCACGGGTGTGGGCCGCAGGCGAAAGCTTCACATCCATCTCCTGCCCTTCGGCAACGACCTTCCAGCCACTGTTATCGCTCTCACCCTCCACATCGTCAGCGGACTTCGATGTCATCGTAAGTCTTGAGACTGAACTGATACTGGCTAAGGCCTCGCCGCGAAAACCAAGGCTGGCGATGTTTTCCAGGTCTTCGAGGTCTGTAATCTTGCTCGTAGCATGACGGCTTAGCGCTAGCTCCAAATCTTGCTTGTGAATCCCAAGCCCGTCGTCTTTAATCTTGATTAACTTGGTACCGCCCTGCTCGACCTCGATCTCCAGACGACTGGCGCCGGCATCCAGAGAGTTCTCCATCAGCTCCTTGACGACAGAGGCAGGACGTTCGACGACCTCGCCCGCCGCAATCTGATTTGCGAGGCGTTGGCTGAGAAGATTGATACGTGACATTGGCAGGTAATACTAATGAGAGTGTAAATGGCATTGTAGCACCAACCGCGCGCAAAAATAGTGAACGTCCTTAGTGAATTACTGAGCGGAGAATAACTTAAGGTACGCGAGAATTTAGGAGTTAGGAATCCTCAAGACCTGGCCGACCATGATGCGATCGTTGGAGAGATTATTTGCCTGACGCAAACTACCGAGACTGACGCGATAGCGCTGCGCTATTTCGGAGAGTGTCTCGCCGCGACGAATCGTATGCTCTTCTGGTTCCGCCGCACCGACGCCTGGAATGATTAGCTCCTGCCCGACACGAATCGTGTTAGAGGAGATGCCATTTACGGATTTCAGTTCGGCGAGGCTCACCTTGTAACGCTGCGCGATTACCGACAGGCTATCGCCGCGCTTGACCATGTAGGCGTCCGGCACGGGCATGAAGCCATTCGCCTTCTGATAGGCCACAAGCGTTCCTTCGGGCGGTGCATCATAAAAATAGTTCATCACTCCCTGAGCAATACCTCGCGCCAGCTTCTGCTGAAAGGCTGAGGTGTTTAGTCTGCGCGCCTCATCGGGATTGGTGAGATAGCCGGTCTCGATCAGCATCGAAGGTATATCCGGTGACTTTAATACTTCCAGAGAGGCCTGCTGCACCTTGTCCCGACGCAGCCGCGTCACACCATCCAGGGTTTCCAGCACACGGGTTCCAGCAATCAGGCTCTGTTCCATGCTCCAGGCCATCTGCAGAGACACCAGAGTAAGCGCAACATCGTCATCCCAGGAGCTGAGATCCAGGTCGCCGCCTACGCCGCCTAGTAGGTCCGAGTTATTTTCCTTCTGCGCAACGCGGCGAGAATTCTCGCGGTCGGCACGATCACCGGACAGGGCATAGATGGTCAATCCGTTGGCTCTACTCGTGCGATACCAATCGGTATGCACGGCAACAAAAAGGTCGGCACGTTTCTCTCTAGCGATTTCCGAACGACGCTGCAACTCTACATAATAGTCGCCGTCACGAATCATGACCGGCGTAAAGCCCGGCATTCTCTCCAGGTGATCGAATAGTGCGCGTGCAATCTTGAGAGTGATGTTTTTCTCTTTCAGCCTGCCGTCAAAGCCGATGCCTCCCGGATCCTCACCGCCATGCCCTGCGGAGATCGCGACGATGATATTGCGTCGCTCATCGCTGCGTGGCGGGCTGTTAAAACTGGAAGCGGCGGCGTTACTATTTCTGGCTGCGTCTACAGAAGGCGCCTGATCGTAGAGATCGACGACGAGGCGGTCACTCAGCTCGCTATTCGGTGCGAGGGTGAAGCTACGCGGCTCGACCTGCGCGGCGAGATCGATAACCATACGCAGGGTATTGCCATCTCGTATCGCGCTGCGCATGCCACTAATTGGACTGTCTTCCCAATCGACCAGAGATAGGTCGCCAGTAAATGACGAACCCTCTACATCGATAACCACGCGCTCGGGATTAGAGAGGGTAAAGAGCTTGTATTGCACCTCGCCCGACAGGTCGAAGACCAGTCGCGTATGGTCCGGCGCGCGCCACAATCTGACCTCTTCCACCTCGGCCGCAGACACAGCGATGCTGGCCAGCAGCGAACAAGCGGCTAGAACGAGAGCGATGCAGCGGTAACTGCCTGAGGTACTGCCTGTATTGCGCTTAGGGTTCATTACAAATTCTTTTAGACATACTTCACGTTGTCTATTACAACGGCCTTAAGGCCATAATCTTTTGGCAATTATGGCGCCTTTGTTGGTGAGACTTTGACAAGTCAGACGCCTTCCTGTTCCCTCGATGGCTATATCTATCAGCAAATCCGCTCCAGGCAGCCATTTTGCGCCCTTCTCAGCCCATTCCACCAGGCAAAGATTCGACGCAGAGAAATACTCATCCACACCGAGATAAGACACTTCTTCCGGATCTGCCAGGCGATAGAGATCAAAGTGGTAGATGTTACAGAGCTCGAATTCATAGGGCTCGACCAGGGTGTAGGTAGGGCTCTTAACCGCACCGGTATAGCCGAAGGCGCGCATGAGCCCGCGAGTCAGCGTCGTCTTGCCCGCGCCCAGCTCGCCATTCAGGAAGATCATAACGCCAAGGTGAGCAACGCCTTTCCCTTGCGGGATGACGTTAGCACTATCACCAGGCTCAAGAAACGTGGCTACTGCTAGCCTGGAGCCAAATTCCAGCGTGGCCGCCTCGTCTATTAAAGCTATTTGATGTTCGGATTGCATGGGCGGAAGTATAGAGCACAATGGCAAGAGGGTGAGAGTCGCTGTGGGAGCAAAACTGCATTCGCAGTACCTCAGCGATCACTCGCTTGCCAGACCGAGCAGCTAGAACTCCCGCTAATTCAGTAAGATACTGATTTGGTTCGCAAATAACAGCAAAGGCTGCGACTGGTCGAAATACCTAGGCCACGGATTCTGGACGAAGTGAACGCAAAAGATTATCGCTGCCTACTAATTCAAGAATGATGGAAAGGTACGAGACCATGAAAACGATGACTTGTGAGCAGCTTGGTGGAGCCTGTGACGAGGCGTTCGCGGCAGAGAGCATTGAGAAAATCGCTGAAATGAGCAAGGCCCATGCTATGCAAATATTTCAACAGAGAAATTACGCCCACCTTCTAGCCGCAGAAAAAATGAAGAACTTGATACCAGATCCCTACGCCATGAAGAACTGGCTTGAATCCAGAAGAAAAGAATTTGAAGCCTTGGTGGAAGACTAGGAGCAATCGGATGAATCGAATCATGTT
>CAJQHM010000052.1 GCA_905478195.1 uncultured Pseudomonadales bacterium | reverse complement strand
AATAATTCTCAATAAAAACAAAAATAGCATTACTGAGTTATAAAACTAAGGTTAGTGCAATAAATAATAATAAGGTCGGGTTGTAGTTAATTTGGCATTTGCCATCGAGCTTCATGTTCACCACCTAATACTTATGCAGTACCGACATGGGTACGCACTTAAAAATATAGATCTAATAGCAATAATAATTACAATTAGCTTCCTATGGGGGGTGGTATTCACCCCCCAATAATATTTCCCTAAACTTTCAAATTTCCCCACATGCTGGCCACTACTGCATTCAGCCCGTTCGCCGCCTGTAGTTTTCTCCGGTTCCGTGTATCATGCCAATTCATGATTGGTAACCAGACCCTCTCTACAAGCTTGTCCAGCCAATGCGATAGATGCATATCTGCGACTTGAAGTTGTAATTGCAAAGAAAATTAGCCGTGACCAAGTTCCCTATTCTCGTACTATACAACCTGGCCTCGCAGCCAAATTACGCGTTGGAGTGTGAGCCGCGATGAATCAGCCGACTACCTCTTCCTCCACTTCAGCACTGGCGGGCATCGAAAAAGCGACTCTGCTGGAGCGCGATCACCACCCTATCTCTCGTAAGCAGATTTCCCCCAACGCCGTAAGAGTCCTCTACAAGCTTGCCGAAGCCGGGCACCATGGCTTCCTTGTGGGCGGCGGTGTACGTGACCTGCTCCTGGGGAAAAGCCCCAAGGACTTCGACATTGCGACCGATGCCTCGCCGGAGCAACTCAAGTCATTGTTTCGCAACGCCCGAATAATCGGTCGCCGCTTCAAGATTATTCATTTACGCTTTGGTAGAGAGATCATCGAGGTTACAACCTTCCGCGCCCCTCATGACACCGAGAACAAGATTGCAGATAACGTACCCAGACGCCGAATTCAGAATCAGGACTCCGCACACTCTACCGCGGGAATGATTCTGCGTGACAATGTTTATGGCAACATCGACGAAGATGCGCTGCGCCGGGACTTCACCATCAACGCCCTGTACTACACTATAGACAAGTTTCGGATTCTGGATTTTAGCACCGGCCTGGAAGACTTGGAGTCAAAGCAGATACGCATGATCGGTGATCCTGCCGAGCGCTACAAAGAAGACCCTGTGCGCATGCTACGAGCGATTCGTTTTGCCGCGAAGCTGGGCTTCAGTATCGAAGAAAAGACCGAGAAGCCCATCGACGAACTGGCGCATCTGCTGGAGTCTATATCTACCGCCAGGCTCTTTGATGAAACCATCAAACTGATGGCCGGGGGTCATGCCGTCAAGACCTTCGAACTGCTTAGACGCTATCGACCGGGCATGTACTTATTCGCGCCCACATTCCGCGCTCTGGAAAAAATCTCCGGGCCACCGAGTAAACTGGTAGATCTGGCACTGGAAAACACAGACTCAAGGCTGGCTGCAGGCAAGTCTGTAACCCCCGCATTTCTCTTCGCCGCCTTGCTATGGCCTGTTTTGCAGCTACGCTTACAGTCGCTGCAGTCGAACGAGGCCAACCAACATCAGCTATTCCAACAAGCCGCACAAGAAGTCTTGATGGAACAGATACAATACACCGCCGTGCCGAAGCGCTTTACCATTGCCACGAAAGAGATATGGGATCTACAGTCACGCCTCATGCGCGACAATCGACGCAGCATAGACGGCGCGTTTAACCATCCCAGATTTCGAGCTGCCTATGATTTCTTGCTCCTGCGCGAAGATGCCGGGGAAGATTTGGGCGGGCGCGGCGCATGGTGGACCGAGTATCAAATCGGTGCTACAAAGCAAGATATTAAGCATGTTAATAGCGACGGCGAAGTGCCGAAGAAAAGGCGACGCAGACGGAAACCAAAACCCAAGCCCGCAGCCTAATCCCGTAAAATCAGGAAGCCCACAACGACAATGACACTTGGCGATATTGGCAGAGCAGCCCCTCGCTACATTGCGGTAGAGGGGCCTATAGGCGTAGGCAAGACCACGCTAACGAAGCGCCTCGCCGACACTTTCAACTACGAGCTATTACTTGAGAAAAGCGAGGACAATCCTTTTCTCGACCGCTTCTATCAGAACCCAAAGCAGCACGCCCTATCAACGCAACTCTTCTTTCTTTTTCAACGCGCCCAACAGATTCAAGACCTACGCCAGAACGACATGTTTGAACCGGTCCGGGTAGCCGATTTTTTGATCGACAAGGATCAGTTGTTCGCCCAGCAAAATCTTGAACCCGATGAGTTTGAGCTCTACCTCAATGTGTACCGCCATCTTACTATCGATGCTCCGGTGCCGGATCTGGTTATCTATCTGCAGGCTCCCACCGAGGTATTGCTAGGCAGAATTCAAAAACGTGGCGTCGATGCCGAGCAACTCATCGAACGCAGTTATTTGGAGAACCTGAATGAAACCTATGCCGAGTTCTTTCACTACTACAACAGATCGCCGCTTCTCATCGTAAACAGCGCAGATATCGACCTGGTAAGCAATGAAGATGACTACGAGCAGCTCGTAAAACGGATCGTGTCCCCCGGCGCCGGAACCCAATATTTCAACCCGCGCCCCTCACTCATCTAACACCAGCTACAGGGCGCACAGCGAATTTTTCAGATTCAACATCGAACAAATTAATAGATACCGAGAATTGAGGGGAGACCATGAAAACCAAAGAGCCAGAAATACCAGAAATACTAAAAATAAAAGGACCAGAATTGAACCGAAGAGGATTCCTGGCAGCCGGAGCCGGAGCGATAGCTCTCGCCAGCATGACTACCTCGGCCAGAGCAGCGGAGCTTACGCCCGATGAGGCCGCCAATGTAAAACTGGTAAATGATTTCTGCGCAGCATGGCCCAGCCATGATCTCGATAGAATCATGGCATTTTTTGCCGACGATGGCGCCTACCGGATGACCGAGACTACGCCGCTTGCCGATGGACGCGACGCCGTATCGGAGCGCATCCAGACGATTATCAACAATGTCGACCGCTTCGATGTGCTCGACACCTTTGCACGAGGACCGATGGTCATCAATGAACGCATCGACTACTTCTCGGACTTCGCCCTGAAGACCTGGCACGGCGTCGGCGTTTTCTTTATCAGGGAGGGCAAGATCGTCGATTGGTACGATTACACAATAGCTATGGAACAGGCTTGAGTCGAGCCTAGCGTACCGATGGCATGCTGCAGACTTTCGCACCGCTGCGCACCATTAAGGCGAGAGACCAAATAGCGCAGGTTTGGCTTGAATACGCGCTTTTCTCGCCTTACTATCCCTCTCCCGATCAATGGCGCAGACTCAATAACAAGAAGATCCTATGAGCACACAAGCAAAAAGTGGCAACGTCACCCTGACCACCCTGTTCAAGATAAAGGAACGTGGGGAAAAGTTTGTCTGTCTGACCGCCTATGATGCCTGTTTCGCCTCAATTCTGAGTGATGCCGGGGTCGAAGTCATTCTTGTGGGTGACTCACTAGGCATGGTGCTACAAGGTCACGACAGTACGCTGCCGGTTACGATGGATGACATGATCTACCATATGCAATGCGTGAAACGGGGTAACAAGGGAGCACTACTTATAGCTGACCTCCCATTCATGAGCTATTCATCCGAGACACAAACACTCGAAAACGCAGCTGCCCTAATGCGTGCTGGCGCCCACATGGTAAAACTAGAGGGTGGCGCCTGGATCGAGAATACGACCAGACTACTCGCCGAGCGCGGCATTCCTGTTTGCGCGCACATGGGGCTGACGCCACAGTCGGTAAATCGGATCGGAGGCTTTCACGTACAGGGCCGCGATACCGAGCAGGCTGACGCCATCATCGCCGAAGCAAAACTGCTTGAAGAAGCTGGCGCGAGCACTCTGCTGCTCGAATGTGTTCCCCGCAGCCTGGGCAAGACCGTTACCGACTCGCTGGATATCCCGGTAATCGGCATCGGTGCTGGCCCCGACACCACGGGTCAGATTATGGTGCTGCATGATGTATTGGGCGTCTCTCCAATCTCACCCAAGTTCGTTAAGAATTTCCTGAATGATTCCAACAATGGCATTCCTGGCGCCATCGAACACTATGTAAAGGCCGTGAAGTCACAGTCTTTTCCTGCCGATGAGCACTGTTTTAACTAAGTCGCTTTACTGGACACTGCTGTTAAATAGGCACTACGTAAGATGCAAACCCAGAAGAAGATCAAGGACCTGCGGCAGGCTGTAAAGACCGCGCGATCGCAGGGAAAATCGATCGCCCTGATCCCCACGATGGGAAACCTGCATGAAGGCCATCTACTACTGATCAGGCAGGCGCGAGACCGTTACGACTTCCTGGTCTGCAGCATCTTCGTCAACCCGCTACAGTTTGGAGCTAACGAAGATCTGGGCGCCTATCCGCGCACACTGGAAGCCGATAGAGAAAGTCTGGAAGTTGAAAACTGTGACTGCCTCTTCCTTCCCTCCGTTGAAGAGATCTACGGCGACAACCTCGAACTGCAAACCATTATCAAGGTGCCGGGTCTAACCGAAAAATTCTGCGGCAGTAGTCGACCTGGCCACTTCGATGGTGTCGCAACAGTTGTGACGAAGCTTTTCAATATGGTCCAGCCTGATGCCGCCTTCTTTGGCTTGAAAGACTATCAACAATTTCTAGTCATTCAGAAACTCACGCAAGACCTGGCCCTCGATATCAAAATTCATGGCATCGAGACACATCGAGAAGAAAGCGGTCTGGCGATGAGCTCAAGAAACAACTATCTAAGCAAAGAGCAAAGGCAGCAGGCTGCCAACCTCTATAGCTGTCTCAAAGACTGTGCCGAGAAGATTGCTGCGGGTAACAGCGAATTCGAGCAACTCGAAAAAACTGCGAAGAAGGCGCTGCAGAAAGTCTCGCTAAAACCTGACTATTTTCAGGTCTGTGATGCAGACACACTGCAGCCCCCAAGCCCTGTTACCTCACATTTCGCCATTCTCGCCGCTGCCTATATCGGCAAGAGCAGACTGATAGACAATATACGATTCAAGCGCAGCTAAACCTCCACCATATCCGCTCGTTCCCCGTGTTCTGCCCCGCCAATAAAGGGCTGCAGCGTCGAGCCGGTTGCCCGAAAAGACGCTTTGAGGCATACTAATTACCCGTTATTAGCGCTGCCACTCGCAGCGACTCCAGCAGTCTTAACAGAGGTATTGCCAGCCCTACCCCATACACAGAACGCGCCTATCCACAGACAGCGATTCGGCTACAAAACATCCGATAAGGAATTCTTTCATGTCAGAAGATAAAATCTATCCAGTCACAGAATCAAGTGCTGCCAAGAGCTATCTGAACAAAGACACATTTCGCCAAATGTATCAGCAGTCCATTGAGGCTCCGGAAGACTTCTGGGCAGAGCAGGCTGGAAAATTACTGCACTGGCATCAACCCTGGAAGAAAGTCTCTAGTGGCGACTTCGCCAAGGCAGATTCCAAATGGTTTGAGGGAGCGAAATTAAACGTCGCCTACAATTGCATCGATCGTCATCTCGAACGCCGCGGCGAACAGACTTCGATTATCTGGGAGGGTGATGAACCCGATCAAGATAAGAAGATAACGTACCGCGAACTCCATCAACAGGTTTGCAAACTGGCAAATGCACTAAAAAGCCGAGGCGTTAGCAAGGGCGATCGTGTCTGCATCTATATGCCCATGGTGCCAGAGGCAGCCTATGCGATGCTTGCCTGCGCCCGCATCGGGGCCGTTCACTCTGTAGTGTTTGGCGGCTTCTCCCCCGAATCGATCAAAGACCGAATACTGGACTCTGACTGCCAGACGGTTATCACTGCCGACGAGGGCGTACGCGGTGCTCGCATGATTCCCCTGAAGGCGAATGTAGACCAAGCCTTGGAAAAATGCCCAAATGTACACTCCGTATTTGTAGTACGCCGCACCAATGCCGATGTCCCCTGGTTTGAGGACCGTGATGTCTGCTACTACAAAGCCACAGAGGCGGCGGATAGCGAATGTGAGCCGGAGCTCATGGACGCCGAAGATCCACTGTTTATTCTCTATACATCGGGCTCGACCGGAAAGCCCAAAGGTGTTCTTCACACAACGGCTGGCTATCTACTGGGGGCGAGCATCACCCACAAGTACGTATTCGACTATCACGAGGGTGACGTCTATTGGTGCACCGCCGATGTAGGTTGGGTTACTGGGCACTCCTATATTGTCTACGGACCACTCGCCAATGGTGCCATCACACTCATGTTCGAGGGCGTACCCACCTATCCGGATGCATCGCGCTTCTGGCAGGTTATCGACAAGCACCAAGTGAATATTTTCTACACTGCGCCTACGGCAATCCGCGCACTGATGTCAGCCGGCGACAGTCCGGTTAAGAGCACCTCAAGGTCCTCATTACGCTTGTTAGGCTCTGTAGGCGAACCAATCAATCCAGAGGCTTGGGAATGGTATTACCACATAGTAGGCGATTCTCGCTGCCCTATCGTCGATACGTGGTGGCAAACAGAAACCGGGGCGATCATGATCTCTCCAATCCCTGGCGTAACCGATCTCAAACCTGGCTCTGCAACGACACCCTTCTTTGGCGTGAAGGCTGCTCTTCTGGATGCTGATGGCAACGAGATAGAAGGCGCAGCAACCGGAAACCTGGTGCTCTGCAATAGCTGGCCAAGTCAGATTCGCAGCGTTTACGGCGACCATCAGCGCTGCATCGAAACTTACTTCACCACCTACCCCGGTTACTATTTCACCGGCGATAGTGCGCGCCGGGACGAGGATGGCTTCTATTGGGTTACCGGGCGCGTCGATGACGTAATCAACGTTTCCGGGCACAGACTTGGAACGGCAGAGATAGAGAGCGCGCTGGTACTGCACCCGGCTGTTGCGGAAGCCGCTGTTGTCGGCTACCCCCATGACATCAAAGGCCAGGGCATCTATGCCTATGTCAGCCTGATGGCCGGCACCGAGGCCAGCGAAGACCTGCGTGCGGCGCTGCTCAAATTTGTCGCCAAAGAGATAGGCTCCTTCGCACGACCCGAGGTAATTCAATTCGCACCGGGCCTGCCGAAGACAAGATCCGGCAAGATTATGCGTCGCATCTTACGCAAGATCGCGTCGAACGAACTGGATACGCTGGGGGATACCACCACACTCGCAGACCCGGCCGTCGTCGAGCAACTCATCGAGAACAGGGCTAACCGTTAATGCCGTAAAGACTCAACAAGCCGCACGAAGCCTCTATTAACAATTGCTACTACCAATGACGAGAGAAACACCATGGCGCAGAAACAACTGGGACAAACCAATATCATGCTCAACCAGATCGGCTTGGGCTGCATGGGTCTTTCTGAGTTCTATGGTCCACCTACCGAAGAATCTGCGGCCATCAAACTTCTGCACGAGGCCATCGACCTCGGTGTGAATCATTTTGATACCGCTGAAGCCTACGGCGTGGGCAGAAACGAGAGCCTGCTCGGCAGGGCCTTTAACGATAGACGCGATAAAGTTCGCATCGCCACCAAGTTTGGTTTCCTTCGCGACCCGGACACTGGCGCACCACTGGGCCTGGACGGCTCTCCAGAAAATTGCAGAAAGGCTGCGGAAGGGTCTCTGCGCAGATTGCAAACCGATCACATCGATCTGTATTATCTACATCGAGTCGACCCGAATACGCCTATCGAAGAAACAGTTACCGAGATGGCCAAGCTCGTCGCCGAAGGCAAGGTGGGAGCACTAGGTTTGTCCGAAGTTTCGGGTGAGACTCTGCGCCGCGCACAGGCAATTCACCCAATTACCGCAGTGCAGTCAGAATATTCAATATTCAGTCGCGAGATCGAACAAGATGTACTGCCAGTGTGCAAAGAAACCGGAACGAGTCTAGTCGCTTACTCTCCATTGGGTCGCGGCATGCTAACCGGCAGTTTCAAGCAAGACAGCCAAATCTCAGAAACAGATTTCCGAGGAACATCCCAGCCAAGATTTAGCGGCGATGCCTATGCCGCCAATCTGCAGCTAGTCGATACCATTCTCAGTCTTGCTGCAGCGCTAGACGTCAGTGCTGCCGAGGTTGCTCTGGCTTGGGTAATCGCGAAGCAGCATAACGTCCTGCCAATTGCAGGCACCACTAAACTCGCCAATTTAAAAACAAATCTCGCCGCCATGGAATTGACTCTCAGCCCAGAGGCAATCGCCTCGCTTGATGATCTGGCTGACCGGGTTGAGGGTACGCGCTACAACGAACAGGGCATGACGATCGTGAATGCCTGATAGTTCGCGCCGTTCTGTGTAAGAATGGCGAGAGTACTAGGGTCTTAATCACCACAGCTAGGCAACGAGGCATCTCGAATCCACAGACCAGCCATGCAATCCGGACTCAAAATTCAATTTCATCCAAATAAGTCACTGCTGGTTGCTCTGCTCAGGCGGCTTGCCGGGCTGTTCCCGCTTACCTTGCAGGGCATAATAACCTTGCTACTCACCGCCTACGCGCTGCGTGTCTATGGCTATGGCTCCATGGATCTGGTTGTGTTCTCTCTGGCGATCTGCGCGCTAGCCATCTTGATATTCAGCCTGTTCTGTTGCGTGATCAGCGGCATCTTCATTCAGCGGCGCGTACGCACCAGCCTGAAGCAACTGGCCAGGGTCGAGCCTATAAACGTAGAGGCGGGTTATCCAAACGAGACTGGGTTTACCCTGCCGGCGCTCAATTACTTTCCACTGATAAAGCTAAGCTGGAAGATGATCTACCCTGACCATGTCGAGACTCGCCTACGCGTCTCCCCGGACGGCGAACTACTCGAAGAGATCGTGCCGGATAAACGCTGCAAGACCGACCGCGTCACGCGCCAATTTACGGTAAGCGATGTGCTGGGCTTCTGCCGTTACTCCTGGCTACAGAAACAAGACATCTCCTGTACCGCACTGCCAAGAACCAACACGGTGAAGCCTCTTCCACTGCTGCGCTCACTGACCGCCGAGGATGGCATACCCAATCCCTCCGGAGATCCCGATGGTGACCGCATGGAGATTCGCCCTTATGTGCCTGGCGACTCCGTACGTAACATCATGTGGAAAGTCTTTGCGCGCAGCAGACAACTGAACGTTAGGCTCGCGGAAAAGAGCGTCTTCCATAGCAATCGTACGGTGGCTTATCTGCTTAGCAGCGACAACGATGAAGCCGCTGCGGCCGTTGCTCGCGTCGCGTTGGAAACCGGAGCACTGGGCGACGATTGGGCGTTCTCCGCCGATGGATCGGAAACCCCTGCCGATACGCTGCCCTCCGCGCTGGACGCCATCGCAAAGTCTCGCGCTATCGACTCGACGCTCAGCTACGGACTGGATGAGTTCCTAAGCCAAAGTGTGGGCCAGACCGGCGCCCACTGTATCCTCTTCGCCGGGGCTGAGTTTGCACCCTGGTTTGAACAACTAAAGAAGACAATTGCTCGATTTCCAGGTCATTTCTCCCTGGTGCTTGCCACCGACGGATTCTCAGACGGCGAGCCGAAGAAACTGTGGCAGCGCCTGCTTATACAAGACGACAAGACAGTCTCTCAGGAGCAGGAGTCTGCCGGCTCCAGAGCCGATTTACTTAAGTTATTGACCGCTCTGGGGCAGCTAGTAGAATCAACCATAGTTGTAGATAGAAAAACCGGTCTCAGTTTCGATCAGAACCTGAGAAAAGTATAACCTATTGAATAATATAGATTTACTAATAGAGCGATGACGATGAGACAGGCAAGCACCAAGGCAACAACGGCCCCGCATTTCCTGCCGACCAGCTTACGCGCCGCCATTATCGCCAGCAGCTACTGGCTGCTCAGCCTTTCCCTGACTGTCGTGAGCGGCTCAGTTGCCTCTTTCATAGGCTGTCTGTTTGCCTGCTATCTTATCGACATCGGCATACGTCGCCCGCCGATGAAGCAGCTACGCTCCTTCACCATCAATCTAATGAGCCTTGGTTTTCTCCTGCTGGGGCTATTGCTTGCATCACTGGTTACCAGCACCTCACTTCTGTCTAACCTAAGCTCGCCCATGGCCTCATTCAACACCGGCGAGTTTATCAAGTGGTTTGCAATTAGCGCCTCGCTCACCGTCTGCCTGCGCGTTCTCGCCCAGCGGACTAGCTACGGCGCAGTAATCGAAATATTGTTCGTGGCAACAGCCTTCGTCATTACTTTATCGGCGCATCGTAACGGCATGATCCACAGGCCTTTCGTGATCGGTGACTATGCGCTAACCCGCGGCATCGATCCCTCGTCTATATTGATGGCCTTCGGCTGCGGCGCGGTGCTCTCTCTGGCGGCACTGCTAATGATCGAGAACAATCATCGCCGCCTGCCCTATCACTTCACTGTACTGGGGCTGCTGTGTTTTTCACTTCTTTTTTATGTGCGCATGTTCGGTCTTCCCACTCCACAGCTAACAGATGATCTGGGGTTAACCGGGCAAGAGCAGGCAGGCAACAGTGCCCAGCGCGAGAACCCTTTCAGAGATAGCGAAAACACCGCCGAAGATAAAGAAGCGCCTGTGGCTGTCGTGGTTTTCCGCGATGACTACGAGCCCTTGAATGGCTCCTACTATTTTCGTGAATCGGCCTATTCTCAGTTCAACGGCACCATGCTCGACTTTACAACCCGTAGCGATATGGATCAGGACCTAATCGCGAACTTCACCAACACGCGCATAGACGCCAGGCAGCTACCCAGAGCAGAAGATCAACGCACTCCGGTTCGCGCCAGCATCGGCATGCTGATCTCTCATCGCACACCGTTTGGTCTGGAGAGCCCCGTCGCCTACGAGAACACCGCCAATCCAAATAACCTGCGCTTCAAGCGCACCTATGACGCCTACTCCCTGGCACCGGAGTATGACTTCAACTACCTTCTAGGTCGCGAGCTTGGCAGAGCCGACTGGTCGCAAGAAGTCTGGGACGAATATCTGGAACTACCCGATGACCCCCGCTACACGGAACTGGCCGCGTCTCTCATCGCCGACCTAAAGCCTGAATATGCCGATGACCCCTTCGCCAAGGCATGGGCTGTTAAGACCTATCTGGACGAGAACGGCATCTACAGCCTTAAGAACGATCATGCCTATGAGACCGACCCCGCCGCCTCATTCCTGTTCGGCGATCTGACCGGCTACTGTATGCACTTCTCCTTCGCAGCAACCTATATGTTCCGCAGCCTGGGCATCCCTGCGCGAGTCGGCATCGGCTACTCGGTTCCCGCAAGCAACAAGGCCGGAGGCTCATCGCTCTTGATTCAGGCCGTCCACGGCCATGCCTGGCCCGAAATCTATTTCCGCGATATTGGCTGGGTTATCGTCGACCCCGCTCCACAGCAGACCCTCGTAGACATGACTACCGATCCACAGAACAACCTGCAGCAACTGCTGGGGGACATGCTGCGCAACGACGCATCCTTCGATGATTTCATGCAGTCGCAGCAGACGTCGATGATCAACCTGCAGCTCATTCTCAACACACTCTACGCGCTAGTATTGGCGGCGTTACTGAGCGCCTATACGGTCAAGTTCTACCGCATCTGGATCCCATCCAGAGCCGCAGCAGACAAGCAGTACCGGCTAAGCTATAGGGCGATGTTAGATCAACTCGCAGCCGTCGGATTGCATCGCAAATTTGGCGAGAGCCGGGAACAATTCGCTAGGCGCGTGCAGGACGTTGCACCCACTATGCAGCAGCTAACCGAGCAACATCTCGCCGCCGCCCTGGGCGCAAGGAAAGACGACAGCTCTGATCCACAGAAGTGGTTGCAGCTGCGCAACAAGATTGCAGAAGAAATAAGCCTCAACACACAGACATGGAAGCGAGTCCTCGCCTGGGTCAACCCTTTCTCCTGGTTACTGAGCAAATAATCACCCCGTCTCTGCTTAGGCGGAGGCTATCTGGCTAACAAAAAAGCACTAGAAGAGCCGAACAAAAATTGAAGTGGAGTAGACTATGACGCCTGACAGTATCACCGAAGTTACTGAGCCAATCCCGGCCAGCGATACTGAGGATGCGAACACCCCTAGCCCAATCACTGCAGCAATCGATGTACTTAATCGACTCACCGCAGCCGTCAAACAACAAGTCCTGGGTCGAGACGATGTAATCGAACTAACCCTGATCGCATTAGTAGCCGACGGCCATGTACTGCTTGAAGATTTTCCCGGCTCAGGCAAAACCACCCTGGCGAAAGCACTAGGCGAGGCTATTATCGACGACGGTAAAGACAGTGACCGGGATGAGTTCATTCTGCCGTTTCGCCGCATTCAGTTTACCCCCGACCTGTTGCCGTCAGATGTAACTGGCGTTCCGGTTTTCGATAGCAACAGCAACGCCTTCCATTTCCGTCACGGCCCCCTGTTCGCCCACGTCGTACTCGCCGACGAAATCAATAGAACCTCACCCAAGGTGCAGTCGGCAATGCTCGAGGCCATGGGCGAGAAACAGGTTACCGTAGACAACGTCACCTATCCGCTGGACGATCTGTTCTTCGTGATTGCAACGCAGAATCCCCTGGATCTGGTAGGCACCTATCCGCTGCCCACACCGCAGCTCGATCGTTTCCTATTCAAGATAACGATGGATCACATCGATCGCCAATCCGAGCTCGATGTACTGGACAGCTATAAACAGCGCAGGGACCTGCAGCAGGAAAAAATCACCGTCACTCGTGACGAAGTCCTCTTTGCCAGAGAACAGATCGATGCGGCCGTCACCATTAGCGCTAGCGTAAAATCGGCTCTGGTCGATATCTCTCGCAACCTGCGCGAGGATGAGCGCGTGCTTCAGGGCAATTCGACGCGTTCTATGGTGCTCATGCTGCCTGCCTTGCAGGTTGCCGCCGCATTGCGTGGGCGTAACTACGTAAGCGCTGAGGATATCGAACTACTGCTACCACGCGTCCTCGGCCACCGCATCGAGTTAGCTCCCGGCGTAGCCGACATGAACAAAGTGTTGCTCGATGCCATGCGCGGGCCGATGGAACAGTTGGCCAGAGGCACGCTAGCCTAATGCTCCATCAAAATTTCAGGCAGTACTCGCGACAACTATTCGCGAGTCTCATCATGACTACAATTCTGATCGCTGCGAATAATAGCTTCGCACAAGACGACGACCCTCTGTCCCTAGATAATATAGAAATACCCCAGGCTCAGCGCCAGCTCTGTTTCGGCTTTGCCGATGTCGAGGATCCTCAGGCTCTGGCTGTCTGTGATGCCTTGAATCTGGATCTAAATGTTAAAGCGCGCGAACTAAGTGAGCAATGGGTTCGCTCCGAGCCCAATTCTCCCGCGGCACAGTTTGCCCTCTCCGAAGTATTGCTCACTATCGAAGGCAATATGCCAAGGGCCTTGTTCCATCTTAATCGTGCGGAAGAACTCACCAACTACAATACCATTCCCGAGGCACTCGAATCGGGAAACCTGCAATGGCACTACCTGACGCTGAGCCAACTCTCCTATGTGCATCAACTCATGGGTGATCAGCTTCGTTCGCTGGAATACCTGGATCGCCTGGAAGAAGTCTATGGGCAGGATGTGGAGTCTTTTCGCGGCTGGCCTCTTATCAAACTAAAGCAATACGACGCGGCTCGCGGTAGTGCCAACCGGGTATTGCAAGACAGTGAAGATTCCAGAGAGCGCGCCCGGGCCTGGAATACACTCTGCGCCGTCGAACTGGCAAGCCTGCAACCCATAGAGTCCATGGTTGCCTGCGACCGCACCATAGATGAGGATGGAGACGGCATCGATTCGATGAACGACTACGACACGGTCTACTTGAGCAATGCATCGGAGGTCGCACTGAGCCTGTTAAAGATAGACGAGGCCGAGGAGTATCTAAATCGTGCCACTCGCTATCTGAACGCCGACAGCGTGGCCAACCCCTGGATCTACAAACTGTATCTGCTCATGAATCAGGGCCGCTTCGACGAATCCCGCGAGGCACTCGATCGCATGCTAGTGTGGCGCGAGGCGCAAGAGCCCATAGTCAATGTTATGAACCGCGCCGAACACTTTCTGGCAACCGCAAGCTTGTTCCTGCTTGCCGGCTATAGCGAAGACGCAATCAAGCTCACAACCACGGCACTGAACCAACCCGACCGCAATGGATCCTACAGCGCAGACGATGCACAGAAAGATTCTATGGCCGCGCTGATCAACATGATGGCGAACCGCCTCGAATACCAGATTCGTCTGGAACAGATCGCCACTATGGGTTTCTTTGAATCTCTATCCGCCCGGATCGATGCCACTAATTTTCAGATCAACGCCTGGCGTTCAGAGCGGCGCGCCGCTGCACTGTTTGCCGAATTCGATGTACTACAGAACAGGCTGCGGCCCTATGCGCCTCTCGATGTTCATATCCCGGAATGGATAGAGCCGGAAATCATTGGCAGCATCGGCACCGGCGTCATGAATAATATTATCGAGCAGGCTAATAGCAACGGCGCCTTCATGTTAAACGCGGGCTACTACCACGCCTATAAGGCAGAAGTAGCTGCACTGGAAAATGATCGCGATGCTGTTCTGGCACAGGGTGCAGCCGCACTGAGTCAGCTACCCTCGCAGGAAGTACTACTGCGCGCTCGCCTGGCCGCACACCTCGGTACAGCAGCCTGGCAAGACAACGACTTTGGCGAAGCCCTTGGCTATTATGAATCTGCCTACCAGCAAGACCCAAGCATACTGCGCCGCTTGAACATAAGCCTACCCGTGGACATCACCAATGACGACACCGATTTCTCCGAGCAGGTGAGCGGCTATCTGGCAAAATCTCCGCGCTTTTCGCAGAATTCAAATGGCATGGTATTGGAAGCAATCACTACACCCGATCTCTCCATCTGCCTGAAAACGAGAACGGGTACCATCCTGTCGTGTTACACTATGGTCGCTGCCGAGAACGAGAGCAGCACGTGGAATGCTCAACAACTGACTAAGATGTTTCATACCCAGACCTTCGGTTTAGGCTACGATATTAGTCAGGCTCAGCGTTCCATCCTGATGGGATCAAGCGTCATCCTCAGCTCGCAGAACGACAGTTCTATGCAGCGCAATAGAGAAACCGTACTGGATCGCTAATCTAGCACTCACAGTTTCCAACTGCGTAGAGGTCTCATCAATGTTGATAGACCATTGATGGAATATAGTTTTGCCTACACGAACATCTCTTTCCAAGACACTCATCGTCTTATTGGCAGCGACTTCCGCGCTCGGTCCCGCTGCCATGCAAATCTTGCTGCCTGCCCTGCCCGTTATCAAAGAGACGTTTCAGGTTAGCACTGAAGTTGCGCAGCTAACTCTAAGTCTCTCGATGCTGGCCATTGCACTTGGCACACTGTTCTATGGCCCCCTCTCAGACAAATACGGCCGCAAACCAGTGATGCTGCTTGGCCTGTTCATTACGATTGTCGGTTCCATTTTCTGTTTTCTCGCCAACACCATCGAGCTGCTAATCGTTGGCCGATTCATTCAAGCCTTTGGCGGTGCCGTGGGCCTGGTGCTGGCGCGCGCTATAGTGCGAGACGTCTATGGCGCACAGGAAGCCGCGCGAGTCATCGCGACCCTAGTGATGATTATGGTCGTAATACCCATGCTTTCCCCGGCACTGGGTGGTGAGATAATGCACAGGATTGGATGGGAATACGTATTCGTACTAATCGCCCTCGCCTGCATCTTGATTCTACTGCTACTAAGCAAAAGCCTGCCAGAAACCCTCAAGGAGCCAGTACCGTTTACCGGCACCGTAGCGATGCTGGAGAACTATGGCCTACTATTCAAGTCACGAGCGTTCTGCGGCTATGCCTTCTGCGTTACCTTTGTCTCGGTAGTCTTCTTTAGTTTTATTTCCGCGGCACCAGAGATCATGGTGTCGGTTCTCGATCGTCCGCCTACGGAGTACGGCTACTATTTTGTCATGGTTCCGCTGGGCTTCATGACAGGCAACTATTTCGCCCGACACTACGGACGCCGCATCGAACTGAACCGAATGATTACCTTGGGCGCCAGCATAGGCGTTGGCGGAATAGCTCTGGCGATCCTCTTGCAAGTCATTGGCTTCCATCAGCCCATCGCCCTATTCGCACCCGTGGCCTTAGCGGTTATGGGCAACGGCATTACCCTCCCCAATGCACAGGCTGCAGCGATAAACGAGTTTCCTAAGTTCGCAGGCAGCGCCTCCGGCCTGACCGGGTTCCTGCAGATGTTCTTCTCCGCCATGGCGGCGCAAATGGTCGCTGTTATCTTTAACGGTACCGTCTACCCACTCTTGATTATGATGCTTTGCGCATCGCTGCTATCATTGATTTGTTTCAGGTTGGGCGTGCGCGTTAGTTCTAAAATTTCCACCTAACTAATTGGTAAATCTATACGATATAATACTGACCAGAATCAATTTTTCCGGCTCATGTTAGCGGTAACCTAAGCATATAGTTTGGAAAAGGAGTAAGCCATTATGAGCAGCAAAGCAAACGGATCAATCTTTCGAGTCGCCATCCCCCTAATCGCGGCACTAACACTATTCGG
>CAJQHM010000051.1 GCA_905478195.1 uncultured Pseudomonadales bacterium | reverse complement strand
ATTTTTCATGATCAGCTCAGTCGCTCGCCGGATTCGGGAAGCAGGCGTTCGTCCAGGTAGGCGTCGTTCCCATCGAGGCGTAACCTGCCATCGGCGAACCAGGAAACGACCGTAGGATAAAGGATATGCTCTTTCTGATGAATCTTCTCGGCAAGGCTGTCGGCATCGTCAGTCGGCTCTATAGCGATGGATTCCTGTGCGATGACCGGGCCGCCATCCAGTTCTTCGGTGACGAAGTGCACGGAAACACCGTGCTGCTTTTCTCCGGCATCGAGAACCCGCTGATGAGTGTTAGTACCCGGGTAGGCCGGTAGCAAGGAGGGGTGAATATTGAGAATGCGGCCCTGATAGTGTTTGACGAAATCGGCGCCAAGAATGCGCATGAAGCCGGCAAGAACGACAAGGCCGGGATTGTATGCGTCTATTGCCTTAGCGAGAGCGTTATCGAATAAATCGCGACTGGCGTACTGCTTGTGGTCTATTACCTGCGTAGCAATATTGCTCTGCTGCGCTCTGAGTAATCCATAGGCGTCAGCTTTGTTGGAGATGACACCGCTGATTCTGTAGTTGCCATTGGCGCTGTTGTCCATGATGGCTTGTAGATTGCTTCCGTTACCGGAGATTAAGACAACTATTGAGCGATCATTGTTGTGCATCTCGTAGTCTGTTCGTCTCTAGAGCATGACTACTGAGGCGTCGTCGGCAGTCTCGCGACTGGCTACGCTGCCTAGCAGAAAAGCCTGCTGCGATTCTTTTTTGAGAATCTCCAGTGCCAGTTCTGTCTGCTGCTGTGACAGACAGAGAATCATGCCGATGCCGCAGTTGAATGTTCTTAGCATTTCGGATTCGGCGACGTTGCCGTTCTCCTGCAGCCATTTAAAAATCTCTGGTCTGTCCCAGGCATCGGCTCTAATCTGCGCCTGCGCGTCTTCGGGCAATACCCGCGGCAGGTTCTCGGTAATGCCGCCACCGGTAATATGAGCAAGTGCATGGAGGTCGACGGACTCGGCCAAGGCGGCAATGGTCTTTACGTAGATCTTTGTGGGTTCCAGCAGGGTTTCGCCCAGAGTGCTATCGCCAAACGTCTGGTCGAGCTTGGCGCCACTGACTTCGATGATCTTGCGGATCAATGAATAGCCGTTTGAGTGGGGGCCGGAAGAGGCTAGGCCGATCAAGTTGTCGCCGATGGCAACCTTCGATTGATCTATGATTTTGGATTTCTCCACGACACCGACGGAGAAGCCGGCAAGGTCGTAATCTTCGCCAGAATACATGCCAGGCATTTCGGCGGTCTCGCCACCGATTAGTGCGCAGCCGGCCTGCTCGCAGCCTGCGCCTATGCCGGTTACTACGGCAATAGCGCTAGCGACATTGAGACCGCCCGTGGCGTAATAGTCGAGGAAGAACAGCGGCTCGGCGCCGCAGACAATCAGATCGTTGACGCACATCGCGACCAGATCGATGCCTATCGTGTCGTGTTTGCCCATCTCCATGGCTAGCTTCAATTTTGTGCCCACGCCATCGGTTGCCGACACCATAACGGGGTGTTGATACTTACTGGGAATCTCGCACATTGCGCCAAAGCCGCCTAACTCCGAGAGAACTTCGGGCCGGTTCGTCTTGCGCGTAACAGCTTTAATCTCATCTACCAGGGCATTGCCCGCATCGATATCGACGCCTGCATCGCGGTAGCTTAAAGATTGCTTGGAATTGGAGGCGGGCTTGCCGTTTTCATCGCCTGATGTCATTGCGTGGTTCCTTGGCTGCTGCGTTAATCGCGTTCGATGTCGCACTACTCGAGTAAGCGCGCATTTTATCAAGATGCTGTGCCCACGTCAGTGACTAAATGTTCTACAAGCGAGCTATTCTTCGTGATACTCGTTCGCCCGTGTGTGCCAGACAAATTAATTAGAGGTAACTGCAGGTAACTGGAAGTAAATGGAAGTGACTGGAAGTAACTGGGAGTAAATTGGAGCAATCGGCATTAAATACGAGCCGCAGGTCTCACTCCCTAAAAACTAATAGGCCCGGCCGCACTGCCGAGATTAGGCCTTGGAGGGCAATTTACAGTATTATCCTGCCCATGTTTGCTAGACACCGAAAAAATCTGTTCACCTGCCTGTTGGCGCTTGCGCTGTCTTTCATTTCGCTGCAATCCAGTCTCGCCTTGCAGGTTACGGGACTGTATAGCCAGGATATACCCGTTGCGAACGATGGCGAGGCGGAACGCAATCGTGCCTTTGCGGAGGCTCTGGCCGCCGTGGTAGTTAAAGTCAGCGGAGATCCGCGCTGGTTGGAGGACCCCACTATCGAGAGGGCTATCTCTCAGGCGCAGAGTTATGTCGAAGCGACCAGCTATTTTAGCGAATCCATTCAACTGCCTCTGGAGGACAATACGCTGTCTGATGAGGTCCAGGCGGAGCGATTCTACACGGCCGAGCAGCGGGTTATCTCCGTGAACTTTGCGTCTAGCCTTATTGATGAGTTGCTTGCTGAGGCCAATATTCCTGTATGGGACAGCAATCGCCCAAGCGTGTTGGTGTGGATGGTGTTGCAGAGCTCTGCAGGAGATCGTTCCTTTCTAACCGAGGACAGCAACCCGGAAATACTGCAGGCCATGCGCGACTTCGCCGCCGCCAGGGGCTTGCCGATTATCTTCCCCGTATTGGACTTTGAAGACAGGAGAAGCCTGTCGGAGAATATCGTTTGGAATCTGGATGAGCAGGCCATAGCTGCTGCGAGTGAACGCTATGGCGCGGATAGTATTTTAGCCGGGCGTCTGCACTTTACGGCGAGCGAAGAATTGGTCGGCCTGTGGCAGTTTCTGTTTCAGGAGGAGGCCGAGGTATTCGATGGCTTCGATACCGACTTACAGTCTTATCTCTACGACCCGCTCAATCGAATTACAACGAGGCTTGCCGGTTACTTTGCGATTCTTCCGGAATCGATTGCGGGGGAGACCATACGCCTGAGGATAGACGGCATCAAGAATCTTAATGCCTACTCATCCTTGCTAACTTATGTAGAAAGCCTCGGTCTGGTTGCAACAGTTACCACGGCGGAGGTAGATGGAGAGCGGATCGAACTACAGCTCTCTCTGCTTGGAGACTCCAGACAGCTCTTTGAGCAGATCGCGCTGGATAGAGATCTTCTTCCTATAAGCGACACCGCCGCTGCCAGCAATCCGCCCTCGTTGTTACATTACCGCTGGACGCGCTAGTCGATGCCAAATTCTAATTTCGACCAGCTAACCCTAGGTGTTGGTCTAGACGACGACGCGCAATTCGAAAACTTCTTTGTCAGTGAGGCTAATAGGCCTCTGGTAAATACGCTGCTCAGTGGTAGCGATGAGCCCTTTCTGTACATCTGGGGCAATGGTGCGCCGGGCCTCAGTCATCTGCTGCAGGCCTCCTGTCACAAGGTCACCGCTGACGGCGCTGGGGCCATCTACCTGCCGCTGCGTGAGCGTTCCAGCTTTCAGCCGCAAATCTTAGAGGGAGCAGAATCCCTTTCTCTGGTTTGTATAGATGACATAGACTGCATAGCCGGCGATGCGCAGTGGGAGGCGGCATTGTTCACCGCGTTCAATGCGCTGCGACAGACCGGTGCTCAACTCATAACAGCGAGTCATATGCCTGCGCAGCAGCTGCCAATATTGTTGCCGGATCTGCTCTCACGTCTGCAGTCGGGTCTGCTCTATCAGCTGGTGGAACTTGACGATGAAGACAAGCTACTGGCTTTGCAGCTGCGTGCGAAGAAGCGTGGTCTGGATATGCCCGATAGCGTAGGTGAGTTTATACTGCTGCGCGCCGAGCGAAACCTGTCTGCCCTGATGCGGATACTCGATGAACTGGATCACCGTTCCTTGCAGCAGCAACGCAAGCTGACGGTGCCCCTGGTGAAAGAGACGCTGGGTTGGTAGTGGGCGGTTTCTCCAGGAAACAACTTTTTGCCGAGAAACCTTGCCG
>CAJQHM010000050.1 GCA_905478195.1 uncultured Pseudomonadales bacterium | reverse complement strand
AAGACAGAAAGAGTCTAAGATTCTTCAGCACTTTCGCCATCGCTCTCATCAAATTGCAGCGAGGCAGAATTAATACAATAGCGCAGCCCTGTCTCGGGGGGACCATCCGGGAACACATGTCCCAGATGGGAATCACACTTCTTACAGACCACCTCTGTGCGGATCATGCCGTGGGATTGATCATCGTTCTCACCAACGACACCCTCTTTAGCGGGGGCATAGAAGCTAGGCCAGCCTGAACCCGAGTCATATTTGGTCTCAGACGAGAACAGAGCCTCTCCGCAGGCGACACACTTATACATGCCTGCCGCCTTTAGATCCCAATATTTGCCGGAAAATGCCGCCTCTGTACCAGCCTGTCGAGTAACTCTATAGGTTTCGCTATCGAGCTCCTGCTTCCACTGCTCTTCCGTCTTCTCAATCTTACTCACCGCCGTACTCCCCTAGAACTTTCAAAGCAGATAATACACTAGAAATTGGCCGAGGGTCTGCCATCCTGTAGAATTCGCGGCATCTTGGATGCGTCTCTTTGGCGTAAACAGTTTATTCTAAAGCAATAGCTGCCGACTATTGGGTAGAGATAAGCAATTCAGACAGCAGTAGAGAGTGTGAAGCATGGCTAAAGTGTATCAATCTGACAAATTAGGCAACGTCTGCTACGACATCCGCGGACCAGTGCTAGAGGAAGCCAAGCGCCTGGAAGAGGAAGGCCACCAGATCTTGAAGCTAAATATTGGCAACCCTGCCCCATTCGGCTTCAACGCTCCAGATGAAATCCTTCATGATGTGATACACAATCTCTCTGCCGCAACCGGTTACAGTGACTCCAAGGGCTTATTCTCCGCACGCAAGGCGATCATGCAGGAATGTCAGCGGCTCAATATTCCTAATATCGATATCGATGACATCTACCTGGGCAATGGCGTCAGTGAACTCATTACCATGGCCATGCAGGCACTATTAAACGATGGCGACGAAGTGCTAGTGCCGGCTCCCGATTACCCGCTGTGGACCGCTGCGGTAAGCCTCAGTGGTGGCACCGCTGTACACTACCTCTGCGATGAGCAGGCTGACTGGTTTCCCGATATCACCGACATCGAGTCGAAGGTCAACAACAACACCCGGGCACTGGTCATAATTAACCCCAACAACCCCACCGGCTCTGTCTATAGCAGAGAGATCCTGCTGCAATTGATTGATCTTTGCCGTAAACATGACCTAATTTTGTTTGCTGACGAGATCTACAGCAAAATCGTCTATGACGATGCCGTGCACATTCCCGCGGCGTCGCTTTGCGATGACGTTTTCATTGTCAGCTTCAATGGTCTCTCGAAATCCTACAGACTCGCAGGATTCAGGTCGGGTTGGATGATACTTAGCGGCCCCAAGAGTGAGGCCAAAAGCTACATAGAAGGCTTGGAAATTCTCACCAATATGCGTCTGTGTGCAAACGTGCCCGCGCAATTTGCAGTGCAGACGGCTCTAGGGGGCTATCAGAGTATCAACGAACTGATATTGCCCGGCGGGCGACTCAAGCAGCAACGGGATACGGCTTGGGAATTACTGACGCAAATTCCGGGGGTGACTTGCGCTAAACCCCGCGGCGCGATCTATATGTTTCCCAAATTGGATTCAGAAGTCTTTAAGATAGACGACGATGTTGCATTGATACTGGACATACTGGAACAGGAAAAGATTCTTCTGGTGCAGGGAAGCGCCTTTAACATTGAAGACACGCATCACCTAAGACTGGTTTTCTTACCCCGAGTCGATGAGTTGATACCTGCTATTTCCGGCATAGCGAGAGTCTTAGAGCAGTATCGAAAAAGTGATTGAAGCGCTGATGCGCCAGACTGCTTAAAATTGAAAGCCGAGCACCGCTAGGCGCTCTAGCTGCTCGGCAGAGTAATTGCTGCTATGCAATAAGCAGCTTTCAAACTCATGCCTGCTCAGTAGCTTCTGCCGAATAGAGTCGAAGGAGCGCGCGCCCTCCCCGGCAAGCTGCGCCTGAAGAAATTCTTCACTAATTTCTATTAGGGGAAAGACTGCCAGTAAAGTTTCCCACAGCGGCATCGACTCCGATACGGGCTCAATGTCTACCGTGACAGATGCGGCCAATTTATCCTCAGCATCCATTCCAGCATCAAACTTAGAATAACGCTCGAATGCGGCAACAAGCATGCTTGTCGCCCTAGACTTTGCCTCCTGGCTATAACCTGCGATATGAGGTGTCGCTATATCCACACTAGCAGCCAAACGGGAGTTTATATTGGGCTCATCTGCCCAGACATCGAAGACGGTGACGATATCACTTCTATGGGCAAGGACTTCTTCCAGCGCCCGCTCATCGACAACATTCCCACGACAGGCGTTGATTAGCACCACATTATTGCGCAACTTCGCCAACTCCTGAGCAGCAAGTAGATGCCTGGTAGGAAAGAGGCCGCCGTCACTAAGGGGGACATGAAGTGAAACCGCCTCACATTCCAACACCTCCTCCAAAGAAAAGAACTGACGATGCTCCCCTGACGCCTGCTCGAGAAAAGGATCGCAGCAACGCACCTGAACTCCTAGTCGCTCAAGCTTTGATGCGAATAAACCACCGACGGCACCGGCACCGACAATACCTACGGTGCTGCCAGATAATTCAAAGCCTTTATGCAATGCAGCAAAGGCTAGCGCAGCAAAACAATAATCGACGACCGCATTCGCGTTGCTGCCCTTTGCATCGGCAAAATAAATTCCCGCCGAATCCAGATAAGCAGTATCAACATGATCCACGCCACTGGTGGCAGTACCAACAAACCTAATATTAGTGCCGCCTAGTAACGATTCATTGACTGTAGTAATCGAGCGCACGAGAAGAACATCGGCCTCCAATAGATCTGCTTGTTTCACTGTGCGCCCATCGAAGAGATGCAACTCACCATAGCGACTAAAACTACCTTGGACTGCTAGAATATTTTTGTCAGCAAATATCTTCATACGACCAGTATCGGAATCCTGCTAGGAGTGAGTGAATCGATCGGCTATGGACAACAGGTGATTGCTATCATCTTCATTGAATCGATACTTGCCCAGAAATTGTTCGAAAGAAGAAAAATCTAGATCACCAAGTTCCAGGGAGCTGGGCACAGCGTTGGCAAAGCCCTCATGCCTGTCATTCGCGTTGCAGATAATTGTCGCAAGCTCACGACTCAGCTTAGCCTCGGTCTGATGTAGCTGAAGTTTTTTCGCTAGCTCCGAGGCGCCGCGAAGCGCTAGATGCGGCACAGCATCCAAATTTTCGTAGATGCCGTCTAGACTGGAAAAATTCCTAAGCAACTCTTTTGCTTTCACAGGTCCAACTCCGGGCACCCCCGTAATACAATCCACCGCGTCGCCAACCAGCCCAAGATAGTCGGCAAACTGTTCAGGGCGAACGCCAAATTCAGTTTCGATATCTGCCCTATAGCGCTTGCGATTGCCACTGTAATCCCAAAGATGGTCGCGCTCGGTCTTTAGTAACTGTGAAAGATCTTTATCTCGAGTCACTATACACAGCGCTGAATCGCCCGGGGTAAGCTCCGACATTCTGCTCGACAGTGTGCCGATTATATCGTCGGCTTCGTATTTCTCGCTCGCGTAGGACGCCATGCCAAAGATAGAACAGATCTCGCGACACGCGGTTAATTGCATCGCGAGGTTTTCATCGGGCAATTCTCTATTCGACTTGTAGTTGGGACAGAGATCGTGCCTGAAGCCGCTGAACAGGCTCTCGTCCAAAGCAACCGCTATCAGCTCGGGTTTTACACGACGCAGAAACTGCAGTAGAAACTGAGTGAAGCCATAGACGGCACTCAGATCATTTCCTTCGACATCGAAGCACTCCACATAGGGTGAGAAATGCGACTGAAAGATGTAGATCGAGCCGTCGACCAGGTAGTAGGTACTTGTATTTTTTTCTGATGCAGACATGAGCTATCGCTCTCGCGGCAAGATAGACAAAAGTTTAGCTGCCCCTTGGAGCGGCACTAGGAACCGACCTTGCGAATCAAGTAGCTAAAGCCGCCCTCCTGCTCACCAGACTCTAGTAGCTCATGGCCCAGGAAATGACAGAACTTGGGGACATCTCTAGTAGTAGAAGGATCGGTAGCTATCAATCGCAACAGCTGCCCGGCTTCTATGTCGGCGATTTTGTTGTGCAGAAGCATAACTGGCTCTGGACAATATAGCCCCCTGGCATCTAGTTCCAAGGCTTGCTCAGAATCTATTTTATCGCTATCTGACTGTTGTTCTGTATCGGACATGACTCTCTATCTATAGTGATTCTCTATAGTGACTCTTTGGCTGCGCTCAATGCACTGCCTGCAGGTCACAGCTCTCAGTCTCCGGATCAAAATTAAGAACGATATTTCCGCGCTCCAATTGATTTCTCACCTGCTGTACTTTCTGCTCCAGAGAGTATTCATGCGCCCCATAATCGGTACCTTCACGACTAATAAACTCTTCTATTATAGCTCTTAGCGTTTCGGCCTCTAATTCTTGATACGGTATATTCATAGTCTAGAGTCTGCGGGCCCGGGTTTGCGGAATACCCGCATGCAGTAACTGTTGAATCAGCAACAAGATACCCTATACCAATTCGACGATATTTAGCTCTTGCGAATCGGGTGCCGCCGTACGCAGTTCGCTAAAGGGAAAATTCTTCGTATCCGCCAACTGCGACAGAGACACATTGCCTATGCTGCGAAAGATAGTCTCTAATCTCCCCGGATGGGTCTTATCCCATTGCTGTAGCATTGCCTTGATGGCCTGCCTCTGCATATTGTCCTGAGTGCCGCAAAGATTGCAGGGAATAATAGGGAAGTTGCTGAGCTCGGCATAGCGCGCGATCTCCTTCTCTTTGCAATAAGCGAGTGGCCGTATCACGATATTTCGCTTGTCATCACTCAGTAGTTTTGGCGGCATTGCTTTCAACTTTCCACCGTAGAACATGTTCAAGAACAGTGTCTCAACAATATCGTCGCGGTGGTGCCCAAGCGCTATCTTGTTTGCACCAATAGACTGCGCATGGTTATACAGAATACCTCGTCGCAGGCGTGAACAAAGGCCACAGTATGTTTTACCCTCTTCCACCTTATCGGTAACGATGGAATAGGTATCTTTCTCAATTATCGTATAGTCCACGCCAAGTGCTTCAAGATAGGCGGGCAATACTTCTTCCGGGAAGTCTGGCTGCTTCTGATCTAAATTTACCGCATGAAGACGAAACTTGATGGGCGCATGCTTCTGCAAACTCAAAAGAATGTCTAACATCGCATAAGAGTCTTTCCCGCCGGAAAGACACACCATGACCAGGTCACCATCTTCGATCATATTGTAGTCGCCGATAGCTCGTCCGACGTCGCGCCGCAGATTTTTCCGCGAGCGATTGAGCGGAGAGTTCTTCCCCGCTCCTGCGCTTATTGAAACTGGTTCGCTCGACACCTCAGTAAACATGTTATCTAGACTCTCTCAATTACAGTGGCAATACCCTGCCCCAGCCCTATGCACATGGTAGCCAGGCCAAGCGTTGAATCCTGATCTTCCATGTTGTTTAGCAGAGTCGTCGTGATTCGAGTACCCGAACAGCCTAGCGGATGACCCAAGGCAATTGCGCCGCCTTTTAGGTTCACTTTTGACTCCACAACCTCGGTCAGCATGAGATCCTTAATCACTGGCAGAGATTGCGCCGCAAATGCTTCGTTGAGCTCCACACAATCTATATCGTCAATTGTCAGACCAGTCTTCTGCAAGGCTTTAAGCGAAGCCGGAACCGGGCCGTAACCCATTATCGAAGGATCTACACCGGCATAGGCCATCGACCTCACCCGCGCTCGAATCTTAAGGTTCAGAGACTGCGCCTTGTCAGCACTCATTATTAACATCGCCGACGCACCATCTGAAATTTGAGAAGACGTGCCTGCAGTGACCGTGCCGCTTACCGGATCGAATACGGGACGCAGTTGTGACAAGCCCTCAAGGTTGGTATCTGGGCGAATAGTCTCATCATCCTCCAGCAGGATCTTCATTCCCTGCGCATCGTGACCCTCGATCGGCACGATCTCATTCGAAAAACCACCCGCTATTCGCGCCTGCTCCGCCAGAGCGTGAGAGCGAACAGCAAAGGCATCCTGTTGTTCACGGCTAATACCGTGCATCTTCGATAATACTTCCGCCGTAACACCCATCATCCACGATGCCTTGGCAAAATGTTTCGATGCCTTGGGGTTTGGATCCACACCATGAATCATGCCCACATGCCCCATGTGCTCCACGCCACCAACGATGAATTGATCACCGTTGTTACTCTGTATCGCCATCGCGGCTGTGTGCAGCGCAGACATTGACGAACCACACAATCGATTCACCGTTTGCGCGCAGGTCGAATGTGGCAGTACTGAAATTAGCGCAGCGTTCCTCGCAATGTTCCAACCCTGCTCCAGAGTTTGATTTACACAACCCCAGATCACATCTTCAACGTCAGCTGGCAACGCTCCTTCGTTTCTCTCGAATAGTGCGTTTATCAATCTGGCCGACAATTCTTCCGCACGTATATTTCGGTAGGCACCGCCTTTTGATCTCGCCATAGGGGTTCGCACTCCATCTACGATAACGGCGTCTCTGGCATTTAACTTCATGTTTTCTCCTAACAACTTTTATGAGGCATCTTTGATGCCCGAAGATGTTGTACTACTAATAGGTTTGATTACTTATAAGCTTGTTAACTCATAGCCTCGACTATTTATAGAATGTCTCTTTGGATGCAGCCATTGCTCGCAATTTCTCAGTCGGATGATAGAGCTCTCCAAGGTCGGCGTATTTGTCCGCGATATCGCAAAATTGGCTGAGACCAAGACTATCGACATAGCGCAGCGCGCCACCTCTAAATGGGGGAAAGCCAATGCCAAGCACCAGCCCCATATCGGCCTCGATAGCCGTACTCACTATGCCGTCCTCGAGACAGCGTATTGTCTCCATAGACATAGCTACCATCATGCGCTCGATGATTTCCTGATCTTCGAATTGCTTCTGCGATGCCGCCATGGAAGCTGCCAATTCTTCAGTCGCCTTATTAGGCAGTTTCTTCGGCTTGCCTCGCTTATCGGCTTCATAGAGATAAAACCCGCTTCCCGACTTCTGCCCCAAATTTTTCTGCTCGAATAATTTGTCTATCACAGTATCGATGTCCAACTTCATTCGATCGAAGCCGTCCGCCATGACAGCCTGCGCATGTACCGCCGTATCCAAGCCGACCACATCCAGCAGGTAGGCAGGACCCATGGGCCAACCGAACCGCTCCATGGCCTTATCGATCTGCTTGTAGTTTGCGCCGTCGCTGATAAGTTTTGAGAAGGCACCGAAGTAAGGAAACAAGATGCGATTGACCAGAAAGCCGGGACAGTTGTTTACTACTATTGGCGTCTTGCCCATCTTCTTGGCGCAGGCAACCGTAGTCGCTATTGTTTCATCACTACTGCTTGCCCCTCTAATAACTTCCACCAGGGGCATGACCGGAACCGGGTTAAAGAAATGCATGCCGCAGAAGTTTTCTGGGCGTTTTAAGACCGTAGCCAATTCATCTACTGAAATCGTAGACGTGTTGGTGGCGATGATAGTGTCATCTGAAACTAGTGACTCCAACTCAGCCAGCACAGCCTGCTTAACCTTCGGATTCTCTACAACTGCCTCCACAACGATGTCGGCCTTGTCGATATCGTCATAACTGAGAGTAGCTTCGATGCCGGAAAGAATGCCGAACATTTTATTGGCATCCATACGCCCTTTCGCAACTTGTTTTTCCAGCTGCTTGCGGGCTTCTGCCATCCCCATGTCTAAACCTTCCTGAGCGATGTCCTTCATGATGATAGGCGTACCCTTCAAAGCGGACTGATAGGCGATTCCACCGCCCATGATCCCGGCACCGAGAACAGCCGCCTTGGAGATTGGCCTTGCTGCCGCCTGCTGCTTCTTTGCCAGACCGCCCAGAAATTGATCGTTCAAGAACATCTGCACGAGGTTTGCGGAAACTTCCGTACCCGCCAACTTAACGAAGCCTTTGTGCTCAACCTCCAGAGCTGCGGCGCGCTCCATACTCGCGGCCTCTTGCATGACCGAGACGGCCGTAATTGGGGCTGGATAATTCGGCCCAGCCGCCGCTACAACCATGCCCTTCGCCGTTTCGAAGGCAACATTCAATTCGATGGGAGTCAGTGTTAGCGGCGATGTTTTCTGTGTTCGCACCTTCTTATGGTCCAGCTTTCCCTCATTGCATTGCTCTACAATTTTTTCAGCCGCCGCTATTAACAACTCTTCGGAAACGATTGCATCCAGAGCGCCCTCAGCAAATGCCTGCTTAGCCTTTATATGAGAACCACTACTAATCCACTGATTAGCATTATCAGCTCCTAGCAATCGAGGCGTTCGCACCGTGCCACCAAACCCTGGCAAGATACCCAGCTTGACCTCTGGAAAGCCCACGACCGCGTTTTCCGTAGCAACACGATAGTCAGTAGCGATCGCCACCTCGAACCCGCCACCCAAGGCAATACCGTTGATCGCAGTGACAGTCGGAAAAGGCAAGTCCTCCAGATCTGAGAAGATCTTATTGGCCTCCACAAGCCAGTTGTAAACGGCCTGCTCTCCTTCGACAAACTTCGAGGTGAATTCTGTAATATCGGCGCCCACGATGAACGTCGACTTTGCGCTTGACAAGATGAGCCCAGGCACGTCTGCAGTCTGCAGCGCCGCTACCGCCTGCTGCAATTCCCGCAGGGTCTCTTCGTTAAATTTATTGACTGATGAGCCTTCCAGGTCAAACACAAGGATGGCTATGCCTGAAGGCAATACATCGACGCTAAGCGCCTTGCCTGAGTAGATCATATTTAGCTCCAATTAGGATGAACCGCACGGTGGTGCGCAGCCGCCCATTATAGCCCCGCTAGAGTTATATAAGAAGCCACCTACTTTGCAGCAAATACTGGGTCAATTGAGTTATTATCACCTTATGTTCAGATGCTTAGAGAATTTTAGACACGCGAGAGCAGTCTTCAAGGCTGCCTTCTGCACCTTGTTCACAGCTTGCCTGCTGATGCTGAGCACGGCAGCACTGGCGGCTCAGGGCGCCGTTATCTTACTGTATCACCATGTAGCCGAAGACACCCCGCCCTCTACGACAATTTCGCCGGCAGACTTCGAGGCACATCTTAGCTATTTGAAAGACAACGGCTTCACCGTCGTTGGCCTGGATAAAGCAATGGATAGCCTGCGCTCGAATCAGGCGCTTCCTGAGAAATCCGTGGTAATTACCTTTGATGACGGCTACAGCTCTATCTATAGCGAGGCATTTCCCTTATTGCAGTCCTACGGCTATCCATTCACCCTGTTTCTGAGCACGGGGCCCATAGACAGCGGGCTGCGCAACTACATGAACTGGGATCAAATCAGGGAAATGAGCGATGCCGGCGTGATTATTGCCAACCACATGGTCGATCACCCTTATATGTTAGAGTCGCTGGATAGCGAATCGGATAGCGAGAGACTTGACAGGTTGCGCGCCGAACTCCTAGAGGCAGAGCAGCGCATCGAACAGGAAACCGGGCAATCCCACCGCTATCTAGCCTACCCTTACGGCGAGTACGATCCAGCAATCAAGTCGATCCTGCAAAAACTTAACTTTGTCGGACTTGCACAGAATTCGGGCGCAGTAGGTCCCGAGTCGGATTTTCTTGCTCTGCCTAGGTTTCCACTTGCCAGCATCTATGCCAATCTGGACACGGCGCGTACCAAATTCGCCACGCTGCCCTTCCACGCCAATCAACTGCAACCAGATTCTCCCGTCACGACAAGCCGCAGTCCCTCGGTGACACTAAAGTTCGAGACTGGTGACTATAATCTCAGCCAGATCGGCTGCTTCGCCAATAGCAAGCCACTGGCTATGAATTGGATTGATAGGGAACAAGGCGTTGTCGAGCTCAAGCCCCACGAGAGTTTCACAGGCAGACGCTGGCGCTATATCTGCACCGCACCCGATCCGGGGTCGAGTCGCTACTATTGGTATTCCGTGCAGTGGATAAATCCGGATTGATTCTTTCACTTGTCAGCAGGGCTAATTGAGAAGGGTTTAGGCCTGGGTCTTAGTTTTCTAGCCAGCGCCGGTCTCTGCGCCGCAGATTATTCTGTTGAATAAGGGTCTGTACTTCGTCGATATAGTTCTCACCGCGCTGCGAATAGCGATCCAAGCCCTGGGCGAGCAACATTGGATCCAGATTTCGACCCAGACGTCTAAGCCTCGCTCTCTCCTCACGGAAGTCATCATAGAGGTGATGGGTGTTTATATTCAGAAAATACCCTTCGATGGCTGCCTCTATGGTATCGAAGCTCTTCACCTCATGAGTAGCACCTTCTATTCTTCTGTTGGGAATAATGCCGCAGCCTTCTTCGAAGCACCATTGGCCAAAAATATTATTCCCCTCTAGCGCAAAGCGCGAAGTGCCCCATGCCGACTCATTTGCGGCCTGGGCCAAGACCAGCGAAGCAGGAATAACATCTACCCTTATTAATAACTCGTTAATCAGTGCCCGGTCCGGCATGTTTTGGCTATCCACGTCATAGCTTATCGCTAAATCCAACACCCAATCCCGCTCGCGCCCGGTTAGCGTAATACCACTATCAACTATTTCCGCATACGTCAGCAGTTGCTGGCGCAACTCGCTTATTAGGCCATTCTCGTAGCGCACATAGTCTTGTAGGAAATCGAAGAACTGCAGTTTTTTCAGGTCGATATCGGCGATCGACGCGAAGTCTGGAAACACCACTATGGGCTCAAGAGTCTCCACGATTTCTGAGCGGCCATCATGGCTGGGGGCGAGCGTGGTCACGGCAACAGTAAGCCCGATAAGTGCGAACGAAAACAGGCCTGCGACAGCAAGCTCCAGCCTGCGTTTGCCCATTGTTATATCGCCTTCTATCGACATTGAGACTACCCACCTCTTATAACGCTACTCTTACAGGTCTCACTGACAACGATAAAATATTACTCATTATTATCTCTATGCAAGATACTTGAAGTGATATGAATCACAAAAGATTTTTACCAAAATAATGCACTTACAAACGCAATTATTGGGGCTGAGAAATTAGTAAATATTGAGTAAGCATGAACTGTTCAACACAGGCCACTGAAATCGCAGTCAATATCTACTCTTGCAATACCAGCTAACTCTAGCACGTTACTAAAATCTACTTGATGTTACGCCCGGTAAATTGATTTAGTTTTTCCAATTCGCAACTAGTTGCTACCGCCTTTGCAGTTCGGCGAAGCGGGCGAAGATTCCTGCCTGGCCTGCCACTCCTGAGCCGAGTAAAGATGCAGTGCCAAAGCGTGAACCCCTTCCGCCATTTCCTGTTCCAATAACTTATACACGGCCTGATGTCTTCGCACTAAGCTCAAGTCCGCAAATTCGTCAGATACCGCCGTTATATTGTAGTGGGACTCTGTCGCCGGACCGCCATGCATATGACTTTCATTCTCTACCTTCAACATTGAAGGAGATAGCGCTTTCGATAACTTTGCTTCGATCGACTCTTGTACCAGCATTACTTTCCAAACCCCCGAATTAATATCTACATCAGTCTCAACAGCGCTCAGTATAACGTAAATACTGTCGATAAAATGAAGTGGTCTAGGCCATATCACCTCGTTTACACTGTCGCCCTCACGGAGCTCCTACATGGCCATTTCCTGGTATCCCGGACACATGCATAAAGCCAGTAAAGAACTGGTTAAGATTATGCTCAAGACAGATGCGGTGATTGAGGTTCTGGATGCGAGAATCCCCGAATCTAGCTGCAACCCACTATTGGCAACAATTAGGGGGGAACGCCCCTGCATTCGAATCCTGAACAAGGCCGACCTGGCCGATAGCGAAACCACTGCTGCCTGGGCCGCTTATTTCTCCAAACTCGACAACAGCGCCTGTCTCGTTAATGGGCGAGATGCACAGATCAGCCGCGCGGACATCGTCAACATCGCCAAAAAACTCATTAAAAAAACAGATGAAACACTATTAATTCAGGGACAGATAGTCATAGACGGGATTCCCAATGTCGGCAAATCGACCCTCCTAAACCAACTCACTGAACGCAAGGTTGCGCGAACCGGAAACGAGCCTGCTGTCACCAAGGGCCAGCAGCGCGTGAAGCTGCTAGAAGGGTGGTATCTGATTGATACACCCGGCATGCTCTGGCCCAAGCTGGAAGATCAGGAAAGCGCCTATCGACTAGCCGTGACCGGCACCATCCGCAATACAGCTATAGAGGTGGCCGATATTGCCTGGTTTCTGGCAGAGCTGCTTATGCTGGAATACCCTGAGCGCCTGGCCTCAAGATATGACTACGTCGCGTCGGACAGAGGAGCCGAACACTTTTTTGATGAACTCGCCAAACTCAGAGGCTCTATCGGGCGCGGCGGGAAAGCGGACCTGAACAAAACGGCAGAAATATTACTAAACGACTTTCGCTCAGGTAAACTAGGAAAGTTCAGCCTGGAGAAACCTCCCACGTAAGATCGGCTGCGGCGTCGCAGCAAACTATGCGAGCATATATATACAACCAGTCAAGACAGTTACAGAAGGCATCCTAAGCATGACCGCAGTCAGTAGTTCCAAGACCGAGCAAAACAGTCCCATCCATCCCTCAAGAACACATCCCGCTTTCGAATGGCAAAGAAGCGAAGAGATAAGCTCTTTAAACATCACTATGGAGGAATATGTCCATAAGGTGACGGGTGCCAAGCATTTCCATCTGAGCAGTGACAATACAGAGAATGTATTCTTAGTGGGCTTTAGAACCGTGCCCATGGATTCAACTGGCGTCGCTCATATTCTCGAACACACCTCCCTGTGTGGCAGTAAGAAGTTTCCAGTTAGAGATCCTTTCTTCATGATGATTCGGCGATCATTGAACACATTCATGAATGCATTCACCAGCAGTGACTGGACAGCCTACCCTTTCGCTAGCAAAAACAAGAAGGACTTCAACAATCTATTGAGTGTCTATCTAGATGCCGCCTTTTTCGCACGGCTGCATGAGCTGGATTTTGCTCAGGAAGGACATCGCCTGGAATTTTCAGAACCAGAAAATCCCGATAGCGAACTACAATATAAAGGCGTCGTCTATAACGAAATGAAAGGTGCCATGAGTTCCACAAATAGCGTCTTGTGGCAAACGATAAGCAAGTATGTCTTTCCGACTACCACCTATCATTTCAATAGCGGCGGTGAGCCCGAAAACATACCCGATCTTAGCTACCAACAATTATTGGACTTCTACAAGACCCATTACCACCCTAGCAATGCCGTGTTCATGACTTTCGGTGACATTCCAGCCTTCGAACACCATGAAATATTCGAGAATCTGGCTCTTGCAGAATTTGAGAAGCTCGATGTAAAGATTGAAGTAAAAGACGAGCAGCGCTACCTGTCCCCTATTCACGTAGAGGAGTCCTATGCCAGCGAGCAATCCGACAAGCCTCAGAGTCACGTGGTACTGGCCTGGCTACTGGGTCGCAGCACCGATCTGGGAGAGCTTTTCAGGGCAGAACTTGTATCCAGCGTGCTTCTCGACAACAGCGCCAGCCCCTTGCTTAAAGCTCTGGAAACCAGCGATCTAGGCAGCTCTCCATCGCCGATGTGTGGACTGGAAGATTCCAACAGAGAAATGAGCCTGATGGCAGGGCTGGAAGGCTGCACCAGTGAATCAAGCGAAGCCGCAGAGGCCCTCATTCTCAGAACGCTGGAAGACGTAGTAAAGAACGGCATCCCCTACCCTCAGGTGGAAGCTGCACTGCATCAGCTTGAATTGCACCAACGCGAAATATCAGGAGACAGCTACCCTTACGGTTTGCAACTAATTCTAGCAGGCCTCTCTACGGCGATGCATAGAGGCGACCCGATTGAGTTGCTCAATATTGACCCTGTGCTCGCCGAGCTAAGAAATCTGATAAAAGATGATAGATTCATTCCAAATCTGATACAAAAACTGCTCTTGGATAACCCCCATAGAGTGAGACTCACACTCAATCCAGACCCTGATCTGGCTCAGCGCAAGGTACAGGCAGAATTGGACCAGCTTGCCGCGATTAAAAAATCCCTGGCGGATGACGAGAAGCTGGCGATCGTGGAGCAGGCAAAAAGCCTGGCCACCAGGCAAATGGAAGAAGACGACCCGGGCTTGTTGCCTAAGGTTGGCTTAGAGGACGTTCCCAGGACTATCAGTGAGCCCACGCGTATAGACTCAGTACTGGCTAACGACAAGCGCGCGAGCTTTTACGGTCAGGGTACCAATGGCCTGTGTTATCAGCAGGTGATCATGGGGATACCGCAGCTAGAGCAAGAGCTTCTGGATGTTTTGCCTCTCTACACAAGCTGTCTAACAGAATTCGGTGTAGCAGATAGAGACTACGCCGAGACTCAGGCCTGGCAGGCAGAAGTCAGCGGCGGCATCAATTGCGCTAGCAGCATTCGCAGCGATCTCAATGACGTACAGTCTAGTAAGGCGCTAATCTCATTCTCCTCGAAGTGCCTACGTAATAACCATCGCCAGATATCGGAATTACTGCATAGCACTATTCACGAAGTACGCTTCGATGAGGACAAGCGACTGCAGGAACTGATCGAGCAAATTTGTGCCCGCAAGGAAAACAGCATCACCGGCCAAGGCCATAGCCTGGCCATGAGCCTGGCCAGCAGTCGCATGAGCCCAACGGCGCAACTCGCGCATCGTTCCGGCGGCCTGGAAGGAATCAAATTCCTCAAAGAGCTTAGAACTCAGATGGCAGACAAAGCCAGCAGAGAAGAGCTGTTAGATAAATTCAAAGCCGTACACAAAAAAATCCTATCGGCAGAGAAGGAATTTCTAGTTATTGCGGAGCCTGAGCATCAAGCGCAGCTACTCACTGACTTGGAGGAAGTTTGGAGTAATGCAAGCAAGGGCAGCAATACGAATATGCTTGAGCTGACCCCGCTCAGAGAGAACCTAAGGCAGGCTTGGAGCACAACTACTCAAGTAAACTTCTGCGCCAAGGCCTACCCGACAGTTGCCTCTGGCCATGCTGACAATGCCGCCTTACAAGTGCTCTCTGGCTTCATGCGCAATGGTTTTCTGCACAGAGCTATCCGCGAGCAAGGCGGCGCCTATGGTGGAGGCGCTAGCCAGGACGCAAATTCCGCATCTTTCCGCTTCTTTTCCTACAGGGATCCCCGGCTTCAGGAGACCCTCTCGGACTTCGATGCGGCTATAGACTGGGTGTTATCGTCTCAGCACAAGCCGCATCAGCTTGAAGAGGCTATTCTTGGCGTGATTGCCAGCCTGGATAAGCCCGCTTCTCCAGCAGGCGAGGCAAAGCAGGCCTTCTATAATCAGGCATTTGGGCGAACCTTGGAGCATAGAACCGAATTCAGGAAACAGGTGCTAAACACCTCAGTTGAGGATTTACAGCGGGTCACAGAGTTCTATCTGTCTCCCGAGAAAGCCAGTATCGGCGTCATCAGCAACAAAGAGTCCGCAGAAAGCCTAAAAGACGAGGGAATTGAAATTATAATTCTTTAATTAATACAATTGGTTATACTATTTTTATAAGGTAATATATTGAAAAAAAAGATGATTAAATATTGGGAACTTTTCTAAATACCGTGAGTCTGAGTTAGTGTAGGTAGATGTAATACAAAATTGTGGGTTTTGTTTCATTTATCTCTCCCTTGATAGTATATTGAGCCCAACGTCCTCCGGTCGTTGGGCTTTCTTTTTCCAGCTCCAAAACCCCGAAAAATGATCAATCCATAACGGCTTCATCGCTCTACCTAGACGGCTTTAACACTTCGGAACATCACTATTTTAAATCTCTGACAGCTATCCTGGCGATTCGCATTAATTAGTTACCTATAAACCCACTAAATACTATGGATGCACAACAAGCGAAGAAGGAAGCCACCAACGTCACTCTGGTCGGCATGGCGCTCGACATTGTGCTCGGACTAGGCAAGATCGTTGGCGGCGCGCTAACCAACTCCTTCGCACTGGTCACCGACGGCATCCACTCCCTGACCGATGCCGGCACCGATATCTTCGTGATAATCGTCACGCGCGTGTCCCATTCCGAGGCCGATGCCGAGCATCAATATGGCCACGGGCGATTTGAGACCCTAGGCACAATAGCGATGGGCATCGTGTTCTTCATCACGGCAGCCATCATTATCTACGACAGTATTAACCGTCTTCGCTTAAGCGAGCCCCTCCCTATACCAGCCGCTTCGGGCATAGTCCTCGCGCTCATATCCATAGCGGCAAAGGAATGGGTCTACCACTATACGATGCGTGTGGCGAAGAAACTAAAATCGAACCTACTCACGGCGAATGCCTGGCACAGTAGAAGTGATGCCGTCTCTTCGATCGCGGTACTAATAGGAATCATAGGCGCGCGCCAGGGCTACCCATGGATGGATACAGTAGCCGCTATGTTTGTAGCGCTTATCATTGCAAAGATAGGCTGGGAGCTATGCTCGGACAGCCTTACAGAGTTAGTGGATACCGCGGTGTCTAAGGAGCGGCGCAAACAGTTCGAGTCATGCATTATGAGCGTAGATGGAATACGAGGCATTACTGAACTGCGCAGCAGATCTTCTGGTGGAAAAATTATCCTGGAGGTGAGACTGCTGGTCAATTCCTACATATCCGTATCGGAAGGTCACCAACTGGGCGAACTTGTTAATAAGGCCCTCATCAATCAGTTCGCAGATATCTCAGAGGTTCTAATCCATGTCGACCCTGTCCGCCATGAAGAGTTTGAGACCAGTCATCTCGAAGCAGAATTACCAGAACGCCCACAGGTCATCGCCGCGCTGAAGAAATGCTGGCATGAGTTAATCGACGACGAATCTATTGCCGGAATCGATTTGCATTATCTCGCCGGTGTTATCGAGGTCGACCTGGTGCTTGATATAGACGATCTATCTGCTACTACAGCAAAGAAATTGGAAACCGCTATCGCCAAGGAACAGCATATTGTAAAGCTGCGCATCTTCAATAAATTACATGAATCTGTAGAGCGTAATGCTTAACCTTCTGCAGAACGTGCCGCTAGATCATCAAGGGAGATATTTACTTTCAATCGAGAGGCAATTCCCTATACTAGTGCTAGACGCCTACCTGTCGTCAATACCGGGATGTAACTAAGAATAATAGACAAAAAAGGAAATCCGGTTAGCAATGAAACCGACTGATATCTCCGATCCAAACTACTTCCATAAAGTAGTTGACTGCCAATGGGCCTGCCCAGCTCACACTCCCGTTCCTGAATACATACGACTGATCGCTGAAAAGCGCTATACCGATGCCTATATGATCAACTGGCATTCGAATGTATTCCCCGGCATCCTCGGGCGCACCTGCGACCGCCCCTGTGAACCGGCCTGCAGACGCGGCCGAGTAGAGGAAGAACCCGTTGCAATTTGTCGCTTGAAGCGCGTCGCCGCCGACTACAAATCTGACATTGCAAATCGCCTGCCTCAAATACCGAAAGAGAAGAATGGTCGACACATCGCTCTTATAGGTGGTGGACCGGCCTCACTGACCGTAGCGCGGGACTTAATGCCATTGGGTTATGAAATCACGCTATTCGAAAAGGACAAACTCAGCGGCGGCGCCATGCGCACCCAGATCCCGAGATTTAGACTTCCTGGCGAAGTGCTCGATGAAGAGCTCAATTATATTCTTCAGATGGGCGTCAACTGCCGATTCGGCGAAGAAATTACTAGCATGCGCGCCATTCTGGACGAGGGCTACGATGCGATTTTCGTTGGCACCGGTGCGCCGCTAGGTAAATGGCTGGACCTACCAGGTCACGATGAGGCTAAGGACAATATCCACACAGGAATAGAATGGCTCGCCAGTGTTGCCTTCGAACATATATCCAGTATCGGTAAGAATGTGCTGGTACTTGGCGGCGGCAACACTGCCATGGACTGCTGCCGCACCTCGAAGCGGATCGGCGGCGAACAGGTAAGTGTTGTCGTGCGCAGCGGCTTCGATGAGATGAAGGCATCGCCGTGGGAGATCGAGGATGCCATGAACGAAGACATCCCTATTCTGAATTTTCATGTACCGAAACGCTACATAACCGAGAACGGCAAACTGGTAGCGATGGCGTTCGAAAAAGTTCGCAAGGAAATCGATGCTGACGGCAAACGCAGGCTTGTTCCAACGGGCGAAGAACCTGCGATATTAGCCTGTGACGATGTTCTCTGCGCCATCGGCCAGGAGAATAGCTTTCCATGGATAGAGAGAGACCTGGGCATCGAGTTCGATCAATGGGAAGTTCCCGTTCTCAACAAGTCCACCTTCCAGTCTACCCACGAGAAGGTCTTCTTCGGTGGTGATGCGGCGCTGGGTCCGGACAATATTATTACCGCCGTTGCCCATGGGCACGATGCCGCCGTATCTATTCATATGATGTGTGAAAAGCAGGACATCAGCAAGCGTCCTAACCCGCTTACTAACTTAAGCAGTCAGAAAATGGGAATCCATCAGTGGTCCTATGACAACGATATAAGCGCCGATTTTCGCTTTGCGGTTCCCCATGCTGATAAGCAGAAAACACTTAACGATATCAATATTGAAGTGGAGCTAGGTTTCGATGAGCAACTCGCCTTCAATGAGACGATGCGCTGCCTTAATTGCGATGTGCAAACTGTCTTCACCGACAAACTCTGTATCGAGTGTGATGCCTGTGTGGATATTTGTCCCACAGATTGTATCTCCTTCACGCAGAATCAGGATGAACCTGAATTAAGAAAAAACCTGCTGGCACCGGCGGAAAACGAAGAGCAAGATCTGTACGTGTCGGACAAGCTTCTAACCGGACGCATCATGGCGAAGAATGAAGATTTATGCCTGCACTGCGGCCTATGCGCTGAGCGCTGCCCTACTAATGCTTGGGACATGCACAAGTACTTATTCAACACAGCTAAAGCGGAAAATGCATGTCAGAGTTAATTCAGAGCTCCAAGGTTGCTGGACTGACCAAAGTTAACGACTTCGTAGTTAAATTTGCCAACGTTAACGGGTCCGGCTCTGCGAGTGCTAACAGCATGTTTGCGAAGGCTGTTTTCCGTATGGGCATACCCATTAGCCCACACAATATATTTCCCTCAAACATACAGGGGCTCCCTACCTGGTACGAGGTGAGAATCAGCGAACAGGGTTATTTGGGCCGACGCGAAGGCGTCGATTTGATCGTTGCTATGAACGAACAGACTATAGGCAAAGATATAGCCTCCGTAGTCCCCGGCGGCTATGTGCTCTATGACTCCTCCAAGGTATTAGCGAACGAATTGTTACGCGATGACGTAAACTATCTACCCATACCACTGAAAGATATCTGTTTAGAAGAATTCGAAAAACCGGCCCAGCGACAGCTGTTTAAAAACATCGTTTACGTTGGCGCTCTCTCTGCTTTTCTGAATATCGATTTCGAGGTGCTAACCGGATTGGTTGGCGATCAATTCCGCGGTAAGGAAAAATTGATACTGCCCAATATTCACGCTCTTGAGTTAGGCCATCACTACGCCAGTGACAACTTCGACTGCCCGCTATCTCTGCAATTGAAGAGGAGCGACAAGAACGAGGGCAAGATTCTGGTCGATGGGAATACCGCTACCGGTTTGGGCAGTGTTTACGGCGGCGCCACGGTAGCCGCCTGGTATCCACTTACACCCTCGACATCTGTTGTCGACAATTTTTCGAAATACTGCCAGCGATTGCGCATAGACGCAGGCACCGGCAAGAAGAAATACTCCATAGTTCAGGCTGAGGATGAGCTTGCAGCCATTGGCATCGTCATCGGTGCCGGCTGGAATGGTGCTAGAGCATTTACCGCTACCAGTGGACCGGGCATCTCCCTGATGCAGGAGTTTCTCGGTCTCGCGTACTTCTCGGAAGTACCCGTAGTTCTTTTTAACATACAGCGTGTAGGCCCTTCCACAGGCATGCCAACCCGCTCGCAGCAAGGCGACCTGCTGTGTTGTGCCTATGCTTCCCACGGCGACACCAAACACGCACTACTGTTTCCCGCCACACCAAAGGAATGTTTTGACTACGCCGCGGGCGCGTTCGACATTGCAGACCGTATCCAGTCACCTGTTATCGTTATGAGTGACTTGGAGCTGGGGATGAACGAGCAAATTTGTGAGCCACTTAACTGGGATGACAAGAGCCAATACGATAGGGGTAAGGTTCTCAATGCGGAACAACTCGAAGAAATAGAAAAATACGGCCGCTATCTCGATTCCGATGGAGACGGCATTCCCTATCGCACCTATCCGGGAACACACCCTAGCAAAGGCAGCTACTTTACCCGTGGCAGCTCTCATGATTCGTATGCGGCATATACCGAGGATGGTGCGGTGTATGCGGAAGTCATGGACAGGCTAACGCTGAAGATGAAAACGGCGGTCGACTATTTGCCGGCACCTGAATTTTCCGAGTCGACAGGGAATAGATTTGGCTTGGTGTATCTTGGCACAACGGCGAGCGCTATCAACGAAGTACTCGATGACCTAGCCAAGAAAGGCATCGCACTGGATACCATGCGCATTCGTGCGTTTCCATTTCATACCAGCATCACAGAATTTATTGACGCCCACGAACTTGTGTACGTGATCGAGCAGAATCGCGACGCGCAGCTAAAGAGCCTTCTGAAAATAGAATGCAATATTCATGAAGAAAAAATGCGATCCATTCTCAGTTACGATGGCGTGCTTATCACTGCACAGCACATTGAGAAATCGATCCTGAAATCCATGCAGACATTGGAAGAGAGCGGCAAAGCGTCCGCATAAAAAGTTTCCGCATAGAATGGCGATAGATTATGAGTTATATCAATAAACCAAAATTCAAACACCCACAGATGCAAGCCAATGATATTGGTTTAACTCGCAGAGATTATGAAGGCACGCTAACTACGCTCTGTGGCGGGTGCGGACACGACTCGATAAGCGCCGCGATCATTCAGGCGGCTGCTGATATGTCTCTGGAGCCACACCGGGTTGCGAAAATCTCAGGCATTGGCTGCTCGTCCAAGATTCCTTCTTATTTTCTTAGCAAGGCCCATGGCTTTAACTCCGTACACGGTCGTATGCCATCGGTTGCCACCGGCGCTAATATCGCAAATAAGGAGCTCTACTATATTGGAATATCCGGCGATGGTGACAGCGCCTCTATTGGCCTGGGACAGTTCTGTCATATCGTTCGACGCAGAATCAATATGCTCTACATCGTCGCTAATAATGGCACCTACGGACTAACCAAAGGTCAGCTATCTGCCACGGCCGATCTGGGCTCGAAGACCAAATCTGGCGAAGAAAGCCAGTTCGATAACATCGACATGGCCACCCTGGCAATCGAGTTGGGTGCCAGCTTCGTTGCGCGTAGTTTCTCCGGAGACAAGAAGCAGTTGATTCCTCTAATCCAGGCTGGATTGACCCACAAGGGCTTTGCCTTTATCGACGTTATCTCACCCTGCGTCACCTTCAATAACACAGACTTTTCCACCCACGGCTATAAGAATACCTGGGAAAATAATGTCGCCCTGAGCGGTGTCGATTTTGTGCCTCTGCGAGAAGAAATAACAACGAGTTATGCGGCCGGAAAAGAAAAGGAGATTACCCTACACGATGGTTCGGTGGTCCATCTGCACAAGACCGACAATAACTACGACCCAACTGATAAAGAGAACGCTCTGCACCATATTAACGAACACAAGAATCAGGGGAAGATTGCGACAGGCCTACTCTACATCAACCAGTCAACATCGGACCTGCACGAGTTACAGGAAACCGTAGACAAGCCTCTAAACTGCTTGGGCAATCAGGAACTTTGCCCCGGCAGTGAGGCTCTCAACGATATTAATAACACCTTCCGCTAGGAAACTTATTACCGCTGCGATTTAAGCAGGTCGTAAGCCGCCTTGATGTCCTGAGTTTTCTCAGTCGCGATGTCAATCATCTCCTCCGGCAGTCCCTTGGCCACTAGCTTATCCGGATGATGCTGATTCATTTGTCTTCTGTAGGCCTTCTTTAATTCAGCGTCACTGCAGCCAGGCGTCACCCCTAGCAATTCATACGCAGACTCGGTCTTTTCCTGCGACGAACCCGCATCGACGAAGTGGGCCTGACCCGATAGCCGGCTTAACAGCGCATCGAAATCCGACTTCGAGTATCCCAGGTCGCGGGCAATACCCTCGATTAGAGTCTTCTCCTTAGGATCGAGTTTGCCATCGGCGAATGCGGTGGCAACTATGATCTCGAGGAATACCTGAATCAGGTTCCTGCGCCGAAAACACTCGCGTTTGAACTGCGCGAGAATTTCATGGACGGGAAAGCCTTCCTTCTTGCCCTCGTTAAAAAGGTTAATCGCAACGGTGCGCTGCTGGGACTGTAAGCGCATCTGGTCCATGACTCTCTCGGCCATGGCAATTTCATCTTTGGTCACTCGCCCGTCGGACTTAGCCACGTAGCCCATCAAGGCGAAGGTGGTGGTGAAGAATACCGACTGTACCCGCTCTGTGGCACCCAGCCCTAGCGAGTCATCCAAGGCCAGGCCATCCAGCCCGCCATCGAAGTAGTTTCCCAGAGCTGCCCCAAGCACTGCGCCAAGAGGACCACCCATCATAAAGCCAAACGTACCGCCTACTGCCTTTCCCCACCAACTCATATTTTTACTCGTTACTACTGCTAAAATAATTAACTGAAATTACCCTGCGCCCCGTATCAGATGACATCGGGCGGCTAGCTTGAAGGCTCAATGGCATGAAAGTCTACTAGGAAATAAGGCGCTGAAACCAGTTCTTGTCTAACTCTCGTCTACAACCATCTAACTGTGAGGCAAACCTGCTGGAATTCGCCTGCACCCTGCCCGCCGCATCCACCAGCCACTGCTTGTTGCGATAGCTAGCTCGTTGATAACCGCCGTTGCCTTCATGGTAGGCATAGTAGAGGTGCATGGCATCGTTGTTCGAAATATTGCTTATCCGAGAGGAATTTGCGTTATACCAGCCGACGAAATCAATCGCATCGGGAAAATTGGCTCGTGATGCCCGACTATTACCCGATTTCTGCTCGTATTCCTGCCAGGTCTCATCAAGCGCCTGGGCGTAGCCGAATGCGGAGCTGGGGCGGCTACCGGGAAATATCCACAGAAATCTATTTCGAGTAGGCTTGGCTCTGGATCGGAAAGACGACTCCTGATAGATAACGGCCATATTGACTGATATCGGCACACCCCAGCGCCGCTCTGCGGTTTTAGCTGCCTTATACCAACCACGGCGGTCCTCAAACACGCTGCAGATGTTTGCTACGCTCTTGGGGGGTGAGCTCGCACAGGCCGCAAGTAACGGAATCAGCAAGCCTAACCAGCCTAGTTTGTTATTGCTTGGTTTCATTGTTTCCACAGTATTCTTATACGGGGCCTAGTCTGCCAAACAGCCTCTATTCCGATCTAAATGATAAAGCAGCTTCACTAAGTTAGATCCTCAAGAAGTGCAATAAATTCCCCTTCATCGATAATTTTTACGCCCAATTCTTCGGCCTTGCTTAATTTGGACCCGGCACCGGGGCCAGCGACCACGCAGGACGTGTTCTTTGACACACTACCGGCTACCTTAGCACCCAGTGCAATCAGCTTCGCCTTGGCCTCGTTTCGGGGCATTAGCTCTAAACTACCCGTCAGCACGTAGGTCTCCCCCAGCAGGGGCTTAGCATCATCGCTCGCGCTCTCTACCAACGGCCAGGCAATACCACAGTCTCGCAGGTTCTGGATGAGGCTCAGATTGTCTGTGTTACTAAAGAACAGTCGAATATGCGCTGCCATTATAGGCCCCACATCGGGCACCTGCAGCAGGCATTCCTCATCCGCGGCAATGATGTCCTCTAAATCTCCTATGTGGGTAACCAACTGCAACGCCGTCGCCTCCCCGACTTCCCTGATACCCAGAGCGAATAGGAAGCGAGGCAAGGTGGTCTGTTTGCTCTTCTCGATCGCTGTAATAATATTCGTCGCCGACTTCTCGCCCATTCTCTCTAAATTAGCGAGCTGGTCGACGGAGAGTGTATAAATATCGGCCACGCTCTTTATTATTTCTTTATCGACCAGCAGTTCGATGAGCTTGCTACCCAAGCCTTCAATATCCATGGCGCTGCGCGAGGCGTAATGCTTGATAGCCTCCTTGCGCTGAGCCGGGCATATTATTCCACCACTACAGCGATAGAGAACCTCGCCATCCTTTTCTACCGGCGAACCGCAGGTAGGGCAATTGCCTGGCATTGAAACAGGCTTTTGCTTCGCCGACGTCTTCTCGTCCTCATGGGGGATAACTTTTACAACCTTGGGAATCACATCGCCCGCGCGGCGCACGATTACCCTGTCGCCAATCTTTAGACCGAGGCGCTCGATCTCATCCATGTTATGCAATGTAGTATTGCTGACGGTTACTCCGCCCACGAACACAGGCTCTAATCGCGCAACCGGTGTAATGGTGCCAGTTCTACCTACTTGAAAATCGACATCGATAACCGTGGTGGACTTTTCTTCGGCCGGAAATTTATAGGCCATAGCCCAACGCGGGCTACGGGCATTATTTCCCAGATTCTGCTGCAGCTCCAAACTATCGACTTTCAATACGGCGCCATCGATCTCATAGCTGAGGTCATTACGCTTCGCTAACAGGTCCAGGCAATAGTCCAGGCAGGCATCTATTCCATTCTTCACGCTGCGATCCGGATTAACCGGCAGGCCCCATTTTTCGATCAAAGCAAATATTTCACTGAGTTTTTCAGGTAGCACAATGCCTTCAACCAACCCTACGCTGTAGCAATACATCTGCAGTGGTATCTTCGCGGATTTTTTCGGATCTAGCTGCCGAATGGCACCCGCCGCGGTGTTGCGAGGATTGACAAAAATTTTACCTCCTGCTTTCTCCGAGGTTTCGTTGAGCTTCCTGAAACCTTCTTTGCCAAGAAAGATTTCACCACGAATCTCAATCACAGAGTTCTTCTTGGCCGATTTTAATTTGAGCGGAATATTACTTATGGTGCGCACATTGTGGGTAATATCTTCGCCGGTAAGTCCATCACCGCGAGTCGCTGCTCTTTCTAACACGCCGTCACGGTACAACAGACTCACGGCAATGCCATCCACCTTAGGCTCGCAGCTGTACTCAATCGTCGACTCTGTCTCCAGTCGTTTCTTGATGCGCGCTTCAAACGATTGCAGGTCTGCTTCGTCGAACACCTTGTTCAGGGAAAGCATCGCAATCTCGTGGGTGACCTGAGTGAATCCGGCGATCGCCTCGCCACCGACACGTTGTGTTGGTGAGTCTTTGTCAGAGAGATCGTATTTTTCTTCAAGCTCTTCCAAACGAAGAACTAAGGCATCGAAATCCGCATCGGGTATTTGAGGGGCATCATCGCCATAATAGAGCCGATTATGATGCTCTATCTGCTCTCGCAGCTTGTCTACTTCTCGTAGGATTTTTTCAGAAACAGCCATAGGGTTAGTTCTGGGGAATTAATACTAACGCCTGATTGTGGCTGCCTATCCGCGGGCGGCGACGGCCTTCAGGCGGCGTAACTCAAAGTCACGTACGCGTTGTCGGTAATGCTCGATGGTCTGCGCGGTCATCCCATTTCGATGATCGTCCTTCAGATCACCGTCAAGCGTATCACGAATATCTTGCGCCACGCCTAACATTTGCTCAAAGGCATCGAGGTTATTAATGGCCGATGGCAGAGCGAGGAAGAAACTGATGCCCAGTGTAGTAAATTCGTCCATATTATTAAGATCGAAGGTGCCAGGATTCAACATATTCGCGACGCTAAAAATGACCGTGCCCTGATGCTCTTTGCTCAGGCGCTTATGAAAAATATTCATCTCGCCGAATTTCAGCCCCGACGTAATCAAGACGTGGAGCAGGTCATCGCCGGTAAACACCCTGCCGTTCTTAGCCGTGACATTGAGCACCAACACCTCGGACTGTTCGAATTCGTCGGCTGCGGCTGGGTCCGCAGCTTGAGGCTGCGAGGATTCTGCGCGCTTCTGATCTAACTCATCGACAATTTCTTCTTCATAGGCTTCTTCTTCGTAGGCAGGTTCTTCATAGTCTGGTTCATCATAGGCAGGCTCCGCGGCAACTGCATCTTGCCCGTCATCGAAGAGAACATCGTCCGGCTCGTCCCACTGCTCGCTGGCAAGCTCTTGCTGAACTAATTCCTCGGCCTCCTCTACTACTGCCGCGACAGGCTCTTCAATCGATTCAATTGCGTCATTAATTTCTTTTGGCTTCTTCTTAAGCTCCTTCGATTTTCGCCCAAATAGAGAAAACAGAGAGGCTCTCTTCTTAGGCTTCTCCATCGCGCCTCGATCATCTTCGTCAAACTCATCGAACAATTCTGATTGTTCGACCTCGGTGCTAATCGGGGGATTACCACCAATCCGCTCGCCGGCAGTCATCGAAAAACCATCGGCGCTGCTATCTGCATCAAATAGAGAAGGCTCTTCCTCAAGCTCTGCCTCTGCTGTCTCTTCGTAGTCGTCTACATCGTTCTCAAATTCGTCTTCTGCATAACCATCGTCATCTGAAAATTGAGCACTGTCATCCTGTGGCGTATCGGTAGCTGATTGCTCAACAAAACCGTCTTCAGTAGCATCGTCGACTTCGGCATCATCGTAGTCCGGCGCCACCGAGCTCATAGTGTCTGTCTGCCTGTGCTCAAGGCGCTCTTCTGATTCGAGCTCTTCTTGAGTATCGTCATCCTCGTAATCGAAAAGCGCAGAGTCGGTGTCGCCCTCATCTACATACTCAGCCTCGGTTTGTTGTTGCGCTGCATAGCTATCACCCGCCTCGACTTCGGCCTCTACTTCGTCACGCTCATAGTCATCTTCATCGTCCCAACCTTCACCGATACTGGGATCCTGACTCGCCTGAGTGTTAAAAACTTCAACACTGTGGGTCTGTGCCGCCGGCTCTTCATGCGCTTCGTTGTAAGGCGAATCGGTAGCCGCATCCATCACAGGCGCCGAATAGGCTTCTACCTGGTCTTGCTGGTCGAATTGATTTTCTAGTTCCGCTGCCTGAGCTGGCTCTTCATAGCGTTCTTCATGGGGTTCTTCATGGGGTTCTTTATAGAGCTCATCTATAGACGACTGAGTGTTGATCTGTGACAGTTCAACCGCGTCCATGAGCACTGGAATATGATCATGATTCTCCGTATCTGCAAGATTGAGTGTCTTCGCCTTAGTCTCGGCCAGGTCCAGGGCACTGTTCTGCCGATTTACTTCTTCCAGTGAGCGGGTAACGACTCTCGCGCCACCACCGGGCAATTCGGCAAGCTCCAGAGCCTCTAAGTCCACGTCCTGGGGGATGTTTTTAGAGATGGCTAATTTGATCTGCCCACGCCGCGCATTAATGGCCACGTACAGGCCGCGCAGGACCACAGCGACTATGGCAAAACCCAACAACAAGATGACTAATTCGCGTCCACTCATAAGAAATCAACAGTATCTGATAAGAATGTTTTAAAAACGTTAAAATTTTTAATGTTATCTTACAGTTACCGTGATTTCTTTAGCATCTAAACGGGCTTTTTTGGGGAAAGACTGCGGTGCTTACATCGCTGCCAGCTCGGCAGCCTCTTCGATATCAACCGTGACGATTCTCGACACGCCAGGTTCGTGCATGGTTACACCAAGAAGCTGGTTCGCCATCTCCATGGTTATCTTGTTATGGGTGATGAAAATGAATTGCACGCTCTCGGACATCTCTTTCACCAGATTCGCGTAACGGCCAACGTTGGCGTCGTCTAGCGGCGCGTCAACCTCGTCCAGCATACAGAAGGGCGACGGGTTCAGCCTGAATATGGAGAACACCAGGGCAATCGCCGTCATCGCCTTCTCCCCACCGGAGAGCAGGTGAATCGTGCTATTTCGCTTACCCGGGGGTCTGGCCATGATAGCCACTCCCGTATCCAGCAGATCCTCGCCAGTCATATCCAGATAGGCGTGTCCCCCGCCGAAGACTTTTGGAAACAGGTTCTGCAAGCCTGCGTTGATCTTGTCAAAGGTTTCCTTAAATCGGGTTCTGGTCTCCTTGTCGATCTTGCGAATCGCATTTTCCAGAGTATCCAAAGCCTTCACCAGATCGTCATTCTGCTTATCCAGGTAGACCTTGCGCTCTGACTGCTGGGCATATTCGTCGATTGCGGCCAGGTTTATTGGGCCCAGGCGCTGAATCCGGTTGCCCAGCTTCTCCAGCTCTTGCTCACACTGCTCTTCGCTCAGATCCTCGGGGAGCTTCGACAGAACCTCCTCCAATTCAAACTTCGCCTGTTGCAGCTGCTCCAGAATACCGTCTCTCTTGACCGATGCGCCCTCACTCTTGAGACGCTTGTGCATCAAGCTCTCACGAATCGTGTTGATCTGCTCCAGGACCTGATTGCGCTGCTGCTCCAGAGAACGTGTCGCGTGCTCATTGGCATCTACCTTGGCCTTGGCCTCGGCTAGCTCTTTCTCGACTTCCAGGCGCTGCTGTAACAGGCCCTCTAGATCACTGCGCATCGTCGCTAGGGGCTCATCGGCGGTGGCGATCTGCTCCTGCAAGGAATCCATGCGCTCGCGACTACGCTGAACCTGCGTCGCCATCCTGTCCATGGTCTCTCGTGTAGATTGCAACTGCGATTGAACAGACTGTTGCTTTAATGCCAACTCATGAGCTAAGTCTTTGTCTTTTCTCGAATTTTCTCTGCATGACTCAAGTGACAGCTGGCGTTCTCCGCGCTGTGCTTCCAAACGCTCCCGCCCACCGACGTCCTGCTCCATGCTGTCCAAAGCCTCCTGCAGCCGAGAGCGGGACTCCGCCGTATTCTCCTGCTCTACGGCCAGCTGCCGGTTCAGCTCTACCAATTCGTGGTGAATGCGCCCCTTACGCAGCTTCGCCTCCTCCACCTTGGCCATCTGGGCGCTGACTTGTGACTTCAATTCGCTGTGCTGCTGGGTCTTTTCAGCTAACTCGCTCTGCAGCCGCTCGCGCTCCGCCTCGTCTCGACTTAGCGCCTCTTTGGTCTCGATTTGTTTCTCATGCAAAGAATTAGATTCTTCTTCTAATTTTTTGATTTTTTTATATAAATCCGAAATCAGCCCACGCCTTTCGACGATCGAATCCTGTTTGCTGAAGTTGCTTACCTGCAACCAGGTAGCACCCAGCCAAACGCCATCGGCGGTGATAATCGAATCCTGCGGGCCCAGTTCGCCACGGTGGCTCAGGGCCTGATTAAGGTTATCGGCGACATAGATGCCCCGCAACATGTCGCTCAGACCCCATTCGCTGCTCACCTTGTCGGTCAGAGGCGTGAGACCTAATTGAGCGCCGGCGGCCGCTCCTCTGGCGGCACGCACATCGATTAACCCTACCTTGCCCTGCGGCAACTCCGAGAGTATGGCCTCGATGTTGTCCAGGCCCTCCACACAGATACTCTGCAGGGAATCACCCAAAACCATCTCAACGGCGCGCTCCCAGCCTTCCGTAATCTTAATGCCCTCGGCCAGCCTGATCTGATTATCCAGCCCCTGCTTGCCCAGCCACTGATTCAAGGACTCGTTATCTTGCCCTAGCGCCGCCTGCTGCAGCGCATCCAGTGATGCCTGCTTGCCCTTTGCGGTCTGCAGCTCGCTACGAATCTCATTCAGATCGTCAGAGCCCTTGCTCAGAGCCGCACGATACTCCTCGATGGAGTGATTCAGGGAGCGATTCTTCGCCTGCATCGAATTGATATTCTCTTCCAGCAGCAACACCTCGGTTGAGGCCTCGGCCGCCGAGTCATCGACGGGCCCTTCCGAGAGCGATCTACTCTCGTCTTCGAGCTTGCGCTTACGCTCCAGGCCACGCTCGACGATATTGTCCAACTGCTGAATTCTGGACTGTTCTACCTCGGCAACCTGCCGCGGCTCTTCCGCACGCTGATTGAAGGCATCCCAATCCAGCTGCCACTGCGTTAACTGTTGTTCTGCCTGAGCCAATAACTCCGAGGAGGACAGCTCGGCTGCACGGGCCTCTTCCAGGGCCGGTGTTATGGAGAGCATTTCCGCGTCGAGCTGGGTGATCCTCTTCAGATCGACATCCAACTCTTCTCTGGTTTGTGACCAGGCCTCTTCGGTCTCGGACAGATCAAGCTTCTGCTGATCTACACGCTCTATATGGTGCTCTATGGACTGCTCTATTCTGGCGATATTATTTCCCAGGCTATAGAAGCGCGCCTGCACCTCGCCGAAGGCATCGGCGAGTTCGGCGTTGTGAGACAGATGCTCCTCGATCTTCGCATCGATCTCGCGCTGGTCAGCCGTCGTCGCCTCGATCTTGATCTCCAGGCCCTTGATCGCTTCCTGATTTTCTCTCAACTCATTATCGAGACTGCGCCAGCGCAGCCCGTTCAGGTTCGCCGTCGTATCGCGCTCCTGCTGCTTGAATTCGGCATATTTTTCGGCAGCGACAGATTGCCGCTGCAGGTGCGCGAGTTGGCGCCCCAATTCTTCACGAATATCTTCCAGACGCTCGAGATTGTCCTTGGTTCGCTTGATGCGATTTTCGGTTTCACGGCGCCTCTCTTTATACTTGGAAATACCCGCCGCCTCTTCGATAAACACACGCAACTCTTCAGGCTTCGATTCGATAAGGCGTGACACCATGCCCTGCTCGATAATCGAATAGCTGCGCGCACCGAGGCCGGTTCCGAGAAAAATATCGGTAATGTCTTTGCGGCGAACCTTGGTGCCGTTCAGAGAATAGGTAGACTGCGCATCGCGATCGACCTTGCGCTTGATAGACACCTCATCGAAGTTGGCATACTCACCCGTGAGCTTGTGGTCGTGGTTATCAAACACCAGCTCAACACTGGCCTGGCCAACAGGCTTGCGGCCTCCAGAGCCGTTGAAGATAACATCCGTCATGTTCTCCCCACGCAGATTCTTCGCCGAGCTCTCCCCCATCACCCAACGCACGGCGTCGATGACATTGGACTTGCCGCAGCCGTTAGGGCCTACGACAGAGCAGAGGTTGGTCGGAAAATCGATGGTGGTGGGATCAACGAAGGATTTAAAGCCGGCTAGTTTGATGCATTTCAATCGCATGAATGTCTCTGGGTACTAGCAAACTGCTTGAGTGATTAGTGTGTTATTGCAAGTGCCGGGATTGCCCACAAGCTGTCATTATTCGCACCCAATCAAATCAAAATTAGGGTGCTTTATCCAGTACGAATTTTAACCGATTTGAAATTCTAATGACAGATTAAAACCGCGCTTAGGATCAGATAGTTCTTAACAACACAAAATTAGCGCGGCAACGCTGACTAGCCTGACAAGACCCTCTACACTCTCCCTCTGTCTATTGAAAATCAACCTCTAGCCGACCTTTCCAGTATATGCTCTATTCTCCCTATTCCACCCAACGTCGGAAACAATCTATTTCAGGTAGTCGCCATATGAGGTCAGTATTTTCCTATTTATTCCGGTCGGCGTTTCTGTTGTGTATGAGTTCCGCAATAGCTGACATACCCCTTGGCTGAACCAACAGTGGAAACCCCTCCCCTAGAGGAAAGTCTACGGCAGGCGTTTCGGGCATTTTGATTGAGTTTACAGAAAGAGGTTGAGATTGCTCATCTCATTCTGAAAGGAGTAAAACGCACTATAGAATTAGTTCTTTGGCGGGTACTAAGGCAGGTATCATCTTTATGTAAGTATAAAATACTGATTTAATTGATATTTCTCTACCGCCCACTGGTACCACTCGACAGTAATTTCCCATCACTTAAAACGACAAAATCATAGCCTCAACGCTGCAATAACAGAGTTAACTTGATACCTACAATAACCTCGCTTACTGTCTCTACAACATTCTTTATGGCGGGTATATGCCAAGAAAAACTCCTGAGTTACCTGATGTTCAGATACGAAGACTTAGGCACGGTACGACTAAGAGCGGCAAACCCTGGAAGCGGCAACTATATAATTACCGGCTCAGGATTATTCCCATAATGATTACAATCAGCGGAATAAGCGCAATAATGAGCATTGCTAGCTTCATTAGCCTTCTCCTTTTAAAATCAGCTTTAGCAAATCTGTGCGGCAACTATAGTAACAAGCTTGTGCGTCAGCACCACAACGTAACTTAGTGCGCTTGCTCTGGGCACTGCAACGACGACACCGAATCCGGCCCCCCGCTAGCAGCATCTCACCGTCATTACCAAGTTCCATAACAACACCCCAAAAGCTTAATATATTACGTTATCGGTGCTCTAGGCAGCTTTCAAAAGCATTAAGAAAATGACTTAAAACTCGTCAAGCATTTCCTAGGCCTCAAGTGCGCCAGGATTACCAGCCTCTACTACAAACGAAGCACGGGTTCTTATGGGATGACCGGGCTCGCTCACCTTATCCAAAATTTTGTAATCTGATTGCCACAAATCTTTGCTGAGATAACAGCTGACATAGCCGCGCTGGCGATTGTAGAACTTGACATGGGAATTGTCAGAAAGTGTTTGTGCGGCAGTGTTGCTGGCATCAGAACCATCACCCCCAGAGGTAATTGAGGTGCCAACGAATTCAGTTGCAATAACTTCACTGCTCTCATTGCTGAAGTCGGACAGGATATTGTTTACCCAATTACTGTGTATATCGCCTGTCAGCACAATCGGGTTGGGTGTTTGTGCCGATTTGAGTCTTGCCAATAATTCATCTCGCTCGTCGGGATAGCCATCCCAGATATCCATCAAGAACATTTCCTCTTCTTGTTCATTGCGCCGCAACAAACGCCCCATCATTACTTGTTGCGCCATTACGTTCCAGGTCGAACCACTAGTGCGTAGGCGTTTGAATAGCCAGTCTTTTTGAGCCTCTCCCAATAGAGTTCTATTAGGCTCTCGATGTTGATCACAGCTCGGTTTCATGCCGTCGCCACAGGCCTGATCATTACGGTACTGGCGAGTATCCAGTATTATCATGTCCATTAACGTACCGAATTGCAAAGGGCGATAAATTTGCATCGAAGCCCCCTGTCTGCCGGACGGTAAACGTATGGGCATAAACTCATAGAAAGCTTGATAGGCAGCAGCCCGACGAATTAGTAGCTGCTTCGGGGTTTGCTCATCGACGGCAATAGCGTTAGCGTAGTTATCGTCAACCTCATGATCATCCCAGGTTACTGCCCAGGGAGCAGATGCGTGAGCAGCCTGTAAATCTGGGTCCTGCTTGTACAGTTCATATCGCGCGCGGTAATCATCCAGCGTATAAATTTCCGGTGCATTGTGATGGCGAACATTATTGGCTCCCCAGGTTTCTTCATAAATATAATCTCCGAGGTGCACAATCAAGTCGAAGCGTTCTTTCGCCATATGATCCAGCGCGGTGAAGTAGCCGTGCTCATATTGTTGGCAGGAAGCAAAGCCAAAGCGGAAGCTCTCAGTCGTAGCATCTAGTGCTGGCGCTGTTTTAGTTCTGCCCACGTTGCTAACTTCACCACCAAGCATCCAGCGGTAGTAATATTCTTTGCCCGGGTTCAAGCCTTGCAAGTCCAGGTGCACGGAATAACCTAATTCCGGCAAGGCGGCTGCACTCCCTTTACGATAAATAGTTGAGAAATTGGCAGTTTCAGCTATCTCATAGTCCACCGCCACGGGCTCGTTTCTGCTAAGCGCATTGCCCAGTGTTTCACGCGCCAATCGTGTCCAAATAACCACGGAGTCAGGTCGGGGGTCGCCGGAGGCCACGCCCAAATAAAATGGATTAGCTGTAACCCTAGCTAGCCGGGTTGCTCCCAATGCGGATGCAGACAATGTGCTTGCCGCCAGCAGTGTAGTAACGTGCATGCCCTGCCGGAGGAAAGTGCGTCTATTGAATGCCATGACAATTCACCTTGAAAATATTGGGGGTACTACCCTTTTAACAACGTAAGCTCCGTTTCTATGATGCCACTGCTGGGGGAAGATAGCTTATATTAGGCCCTTAAGTTGTTAACTTGTTGGTGCCCCGATCTTTCTCTATTTTCACTACCTTTTCCACGGCGGAGACTCAATGCTCAACAGTTAGACCAACTCCCCCCGCCTCCACCAAATAATCGTTATTCTTGTCGCTTAGGCCTAGCCCATCAAAGCACGCACTCCGGCGATAGCACGGTCAATGTGCTGTTCAGTATTATAAATAGTCGGACAAAGGCGCAGGCCACCCGTGGCAGCAGC
>CAJQHM010000049.1 GCA_905478195.1 uncultured Pseudomonadales bacterium | reverse complement strand
ATGCTTGGTCTGTTGGGAGATATGCTTGGTCTGTTGGGAGATATGCTGCGCTTGTTGTTCACTATGAGTTTGTAGCTGATCCAGTTGCGATCTAGACTCTGCAATCTGTTGGTCGAGTTCATTTATCTGCATACCTCTTTTGTTAACTTCATGCTGTAGCTCGGCATTCCTCTTCAGTTCTGCGTGAATCTGAGCGTCTTGCTCCATCAGCAGAGCCGACTGGTCGAGTTGGCCGATGAGTGCGTTTACCTTCTCGCCGGTCCACTGGGGCAGCCACTTCTCGAAGATCGCGGCGCGGGCCTTTCCTAGGTCGTTGTCTGCCTGATAGCGCACGCTTACATCTGCAACTGCAGTATCAGAGTCGCCGCCCTCTCTATAGAACGCCGTAATCACATCGACATGTTTAAAGCTTGTGTGCTGACTGAGTTGTATCCAGAAATCCCAGTCTTCATAGATATCGAAGGCCTCATCGAAGCGGCAGCCTTTGTGCAACAAGGCGCTATCGAAAAGGATAGCGTGTATCGGAATATAATTGTCTCGCATCAATAGAATAGGATCGAAGTCTTCTCTGAACACATAGTCTAGCGATCCGCCCGCTGCATCGGTCTTCTGAGTGCTGCTATAGACTGCGCCAAACTCGTTGCGGCCTTCTAACGTGGCAAGTAGCTGACTGATGTGATCCGGTGCGATCCAGTCGTCATCGTCCAGAAATTGAATGTATTTACCATGGGCTGCATCCAGTCCTGCATTCGCCGCCTGCGAACGGCTGAGAGGCTTTCCGGTAGTCACTAATTCAACTGGCCGGTCGCCAGTGGCGCCTGCAAAGTCGAGTGCATTGCTACCTGCGGCATCCACCAGAACGATTTCTATATTGGAATAGGATTGTGCTGCAATGGACTGAAGCGCCTGCTGTAGTTCGGCACGACCGAGAGTTCGGCAGATTATTGAAACCTGATTGTAACTTTCAGCTGGACTTTCAGTAGACATACAGACAACCTCTGCTCAAGCCCCATGGCACGCCAAAGAGTTTACTGTGCGGTTTCGCTTAGTTGCTTGTCGAGGACAGCGCCGACTACATGACCAATAAAATCGAGAAACAGGGTGTCCAGATTCACATTGAAATAGTTGTCAGAGTTATTTCCAAACGCGATCAGTGCTAACACCTCGCCATTACTTATTACAGGACACAGTGCCGTTGACTTGATGTTGTTGTCACTGGCAGGGAAGAGGTATTGAGTCTGTTCCTTGCCTATCGGGCCGCAGTGAGTTCGTTTCAGGCGAAATACATCGGCAAATCGTTCTTTAAGATTGTCTTCAGCTTCGAGTCGTACCGAGTCGGAAACTTTTAGTCCCTGCCTAGCGACCATTATGACCTCGCAGGAATCGATGTTTGCTTGATTGGACAATTGATCTTGAGCAACATCGGCAATCTCAGTAATGTCTTTCGCTCGGAGTAGGGCTAATACCAAATTACGCGTTGTATCAAAAAGCTGATCGTTATTGCGTGCATTCTCAAGGAGGTTATTCAGTTTTTGTCGTGCGTCGATTCCTCGATCTCTTAAGATAGTAACTTGTCGTTCTAATAAAGAAATAGCATTGCCGCTTTCATGTGGAAGCGAAAGATCTGCGAGCAAGTCTTCTTGCTCAATAAAAAAATCGGGGTTAGTTTTCAGATAGCTGGCTACGTCATCTGGGGAGAGCTTGTTGCTGCTCTCGGTCTCAATTTTTTCAGCTGCCGAATTATCGCTGTTCATATCTGAATTGTCCCCTCATAAACTGTAGTGGCTGGTCCTGTCATAAAGACGGGAGAACCGATTCCGAGCCATTGAATAATAAGTTCGCCGCCGCGCAATTTGACCCTGACGGTATCATCTAACAGACCCTGTAAGCAACCGGCCACTACCGCCGCACAGGCCCCAGTGCCGCAGGCTAGTGTCTCGCCAGCGCCGCGCTCATAGACGCGTAATTCAATAGACTTTCTATCTAACAGTTGCATGAAACCCACATTACAACCTTCGGGGAAATCCGGATGTGAACCAAGAGCTGCCCCTATCTCTTTTACGGCTGTTTTGCTTAGGTCTTCAACTCTAATTACGGCGTGGGGATTACCCATGGACAAGGCGCAGAAATCTACTGACACTGAATTACCCGAAACAATGAGTTGGCGAGAATGCACTACGGCATCGCTGCTAGTGAAAAAGGGAATGTCACTCGGCTCGAACACCGGCGCTTCCATGTCGACACGCACCTGGCCATTGTCGCTTATTGTCAGTGTGAGCAGTCGATTGACCGTCTTTACTACGATACTGTCCTTGTCGGTCAGGCCCTTGTCTGTTACATATTTAGCGAAGCAGCGGGCACCATTGCCACAGTGCTCGGCTTCCTGCCCGTCGATATTGAAGATGCGATAGCTGAAATCGATATCTGCCTCTGCGGCTGACTCAATTACCAGTAATTGATCGAAACCAATGCCGAAGTGTCGATTCCCGAGCAGTGAGATCTGTTCCGTGCTCAGGCTATATTCATTGTCTAGATTATTCAGCACAATGAAGTCGTTGCCCAGGCCATGCATCTTTGTAAAGTGAATATCCATAATTTGACTCAGCTTGGCAGGCATGTCTCCAGTTCGAGTAGGTCTTCTAAAACTTCGCGCCGTCTAACAAGGTGCGCGATAGAGCCATCGACCATGATTTCCGCAACTCGCGGGCGCGTATTGTAGTTTGAACTCATTACGAAGCCATAGGCACCGGCGGAGCGCACTGCCAATAGATCGTTTGCAGTCACTACCAGCTCTCGGTCCTTGCCAAGGAAATCGGCCGATTCGCAAATCGGTCCAACGACGTCATAGTTAAGCGCGTCGCCCTCCCGCTTAATCACCGGAATGATCTCCTGCCAGGCGCTGTAGAGCGCGGGTCTCAAGAGGTCGTTCATAGCTCCGTCTACAATCGCGAAGTTCTTGTGTTCGGTATTCTTAATATACTCGACTCGGGTAACGAAGATGCCAGCATTGGCAGCGATAGAGCGCCCCGGCTCAACCATCAGCGTAAGTCCGCGGTCAGCAAAGCGACCCTTTACCGCCGCTATCAAATCACGGGGCAGTGGAGGATTCTCGGCGCCGTAGCTCACTCCTAAGCCGCCGCCCATATCGAAGTGATTGAGGCTGATGCCTTCTTCGTTGAGATGGTCAACCATGGCGAGCAATCTATCGATCGCATCAAGATACGGCTCCACCGAGGTAAGCTGTGATCCGATATGGCAGTCTATGCCTGCTACCTTGATGCCTTCCAGCTGCGCAGCCGTCCTGTAGACTTCAAGCGCGCGGTCCGTTGATATGCCGAACTTGTTCTCCTTCAGGCCTGTGGATATATACGGATGGGTACCGGCATCTACATCAGGATTCACTCGCACGGATATGGAAGCGGGCAGACCCAGCCGAATCGCCACTTCGTTCAGGCGGCTAAGCTCTGCCTCGGATTCGACGTTAAAACAGAGGATATTGGCCTTAAGAGCCTGTTCAATCTCGGCTACGGTCTTGCCTAGGCCGGAGAAGATAACTTTCGCCGGATCGCCGCCTGCCTGTAGCACGCGACTAAGCTCGCCACCGGAGACAATATCGAAGCCAGCTCCCATGCGAGCCAGAACATCTAACACCGCCAGGTTGGAGTTCGCCTTGACCGCATAGCAAATCATATTGGGCAGCCCGGAAAGCGCCTGTTCGTAGGCTCTGTAGTGCCGCTCAAGGGTAGCTCGAGAATAAATGAAGCATGGCGTGCCGTGCTGTTTCGCGATATCGGCAACGGCCAGTTCTTCCGCGTAGAGCGCATCACCTTTGTAATTGAAATAGTCCATTCGTAGTTGGAGTCCATTTTATGAGGGCCGCAGGGCCCTATGAGCTATTTGCCCGAGACGAAATTCGAGGCAGTGAACGCTGACGGTTCGGGGCGAGTAAGACCGCCTTTCTGTCCACAATAGCTAAGGCTTAGCGTCAGGCCTATTAGTGCTAGAAGGGCAAAGAGTCTGTTGATTTGAATTTTCATTGGGCGTATCGGTATCGGATTAGCCGGAAAGTCGCGATTATAACGCCAGCGCTACTAGAAACACAGACTAAATTCCCGTCAAGGCAGGGGTCTGCATGGCTAGTGTCCGGTTGGAGTATTGCCTGCTTAGTCTAAATTACTCGTTTTCTGTTTTCCAATCCCCTGGCGATCTACCACTGTTTTGAAATTCGCATGCGACAGGCAAACTGACACGGCAGTCTTTCATCGATTTACTTTTTATCCTGTGTATAGTCCGGTTTGGACCTTCCAGCCTTGAAAAATAGAGGCAACGTGCCTATATTTGCCCATCACATTTTGCGGCATTTCACTGCAATCTCAATGAGAGCTGCGGATAGGCCGTAAAGCATTGCAGCTACTCCTGCAAAACACACTTAGAATGCAACAAACTCAGGGTCTGAAAGCAGATGATTGAAATTACTAATTTAACAAAAAACTTCGACCAGTTTACCGCCATTGACGACCTGACCTTCACCGTGAAGGAAGGTGAGGTCCTCGGCTTTCTCGGTCCCAACGGCGCCGGTAAGTCCACGACTATGAAGCTAATCACTGGTTTCCTTTCTGCTAGCCATGGCACGGTAAGTATTGACGGTTTCGATATCAGCGAGAACCCAATCGAGGCCAAGTCGCTCATGGGCTATCTGCCGGAGGGAGCTCCCTCCTATGGCGACATGACTACCTTGGAGTTTCTCAACTTCGTCGCTCAGGTTAGAGGCTTTAGAGGAGAAGAAATTAGTCAACGCGTGCAGCATGTGTTGGATGAGGTAGAGCTTAATTCTGTTAGCCAACAGACTATTGAGACGCTGTCCAAGGGTTTTAAGCGACGGGTAGGTCTGGCGCAGGCAATCATGCACGATCCCAAGGTGCTAATCCTGGACGAACCGACCGACGGCCTCGACCCAAATCAGAAACACCATGTTCGCGAGCTCATTAAAAATCTTGCGCGCGACAAGATCGTCATCATCTCGACCCATATCCTCGAAGAGGTTACCGCGGTCTGTAGTCGTGCCATAATCATCGCGCAGGGCAGAATCGTAGCTGATGGCACACCGGCCGAGCTTGAGTCGCGTTCGAAGTATCATCAGGCTGTGAGTGTCCGTCTAAGCGAGGACTATGATTTGGCTGCTGACCTTTCGGGTCTTAGTGAGGTGAGCGAGGTAGAGAAGGACGGCGAGGACGAGATGGTCTTTCGCATTCTCGCCAGTGATGGCAAGTCAATATTTTCTCAGGTATCCGAAATCGCCCAGGCTAAGCACTGGCCGGTTACCGAGTTTCATGTCAGTCGTGGCCAACTTGAAGATGTATTTAGAACCGTGACGCAGCAGACACAAGGAGCGCAGTAATGGGAACCCTACCGATTATCTTCAAGCGCGAATTACTAAGCTATTTTGCGACTCCGCTTGCCTATATCTTCATAGTTATCTTCCTAATATCGAATGGTATTTTTACATTCGATCTAGGTGGTTTCTACGCGCGAGGTCAAGCCGACCTGCTGCCGTTCTTTAGTTTTCATCCCTGGCTGTATCTCTTTATGATCCCGGCGATAGCGATGACATTATGGGCGGATGAGCGCAAGACCGGAACTATCGAGTTGCTACTTACACTGCCGGTTCGGTTGGCCGATGCCGTTCTTGGAAAATTTCTGGCGGCCTGGGCGTTAATTGGGATTGCTCTGCTGCTTACCTTTCCAATCTGGTTGACGGTGAACTATCTGGGCGACCCCGATAATGGCGTAATCTTCGCTGCCTATCTGGGAAGCTGGTTCATGGCCGGCGGCTTCCTCTCCATCGGTTCCTGTATGTCGGCCTGTACGAAGAATTCAGTCATCGCCTTTATCCTGACTGTGAGTATCTGTTTTATCTTCGTCATTATGGGTTCGCCCATACTTCTCAATGCCTTCCCCGCGTGGATTCCACAGTTTTTTGTGGATGCGTTCTCCGCTATGGGTTTTCTCACACACTTCGATTCGATTGCTAAAGGAGTTCTGGATATTCGTGATTTCCTGTTCTTTAGCGTGTTCATCGCTGCCTGGCTTCTCGCCAGTGCGGTTGTCATCGAAATGAAAAAAGCAAACTAAGAAGGAGTGCTTTGATGAATATTAAATTCCTATTTTCCAAAGCCGGTATAGCCGTGATCGCGGTTGCTACAATAGTTGCGGTAGCCCTTATCAGCTCATTACCGAGCCTGCGAATCGATTTAACCGAAGACAACCTCTATTCATTGTCAGATGGCACACGCAATATCGTTTCCAACCTGCAGACGCCTATCGAACTCATGTTTTTTTATTCGGAGAGCGCGACAGAGGATATACCGCAAATACGAAGCTATGGCACGCGCGTGCAGGAGTTACTGCGAGAAATCGTACTCGCCAGCAACGGGCGTCTCAGTTTCAGTGTCATTGACCCGGAACCCTTCTCTGAGGATGAGGATCTTGCCACCGAATTTGGCATACAGGCGGTCCCCGTGAGTCAGGGTGGCCAGGCTATCTACTTCGGGCTGGTGGCGGCTCAGGAAGAGGGCGCCGCAGTCAATCCCGCACTGGGACGTGCGGCGGAGACCCTCCCGTTGATTCGGCCAGATCAGGAGCAGTTTCTCGAATACGAATTCATGAAGCTTATCAGCAAGGTGAACAACCCTGACCTGCAGGTCGTGGGACTTGTTACGCAATTAGATATCGACGGTGGCTTCGATCCCATCGCGGGGCAGGCAACGCAGCAGTGGATGATCATGGATATCATTCGCCAACTCTATGCCGTGCAGCGCGTAGACCTTACTGCCGCAGAAATCGACGAAGAGATCGATATATTGATGATCGTTCATCCCGAGGGTCTTTCTGAACAGATGCTCTACGCCATCGATCAGTTTATGATGCGTGGCGGAAAGACGATGTTGTTTCTGGATCCGAGTGCAGATTCTATGGTGAGTCGTTCCCGGCAGGGCAATCTAATCCCCGCAGGCATGAGATCCGAATTACCCGGTCTATTGGAAGCCTGGGGAATAGAATTTTCTTCTGACAAGGTACTTACCGATAACGAACTCGCTCTGCGTGTTTCGATGGGTCAGGGTCAACGTCCTATCGCTCATCTGGGCATGTTAGGTGTGCAGAGAAATTTTTTGACCCAGAATGATATCGTTACCAGTCGTCTTGAAAATATTAATCTCTCATCCCCAGGAGTAATCAGTCAGGCGCAGGGATCGACAACCAGATTCGAGCCGCTGATGGTTTCATCCAGTGATGCGATGTTAATGGATGCCGGTCTGCTCGAAGATGTTACCGACCCTTCGGTGCTATTCGATGAGTTCGTCTCCGAAGATAGAAGCTTTACCATCGCTGCGCGAGTGAGCGGAGTGATAGAGACGGCTTTTCCCGACGGCAGGCCTATCGAAGAAGTCGAAGTCTCCGCAGAGGAGGAAGAGGCCGACAGGGAAATCGTTGCAGAGGATCCTGTTGAAGATGCGCCAGTCGCCGAGCATCTAACTAGCTCAAACGGCGAGGTAAACATTCTGGTGTTCGCAGATACGGATATGTTGAGCGATAGGATGTGGGTGCGTGTTACTCAGTTTATGGGTCAGCGTATACCGCAGCCTTTTTCTAACAATGGCGATATGGTTATTAATGCGTTAGATAACTTAAGTGGTGGGGCAGATCTATCTGGTATTAGAAGCCGCGGTACTTACTCCCGTCCATTCACTCGCGTGATTCAATTGCAGCGGCAGGCGGATGACCGTCTGCGTGTAGAAGAGGCCGAGCTTCTCGAGCGGCTTGCCGAGACTGAGGCGGCACTTGCCGAGTTAAATCAAGACGAGAGTGGCGATTTGATCGGGCAGGTAACACCAGAGATTCAGAGTGAGGTCGACCGCTTCAACGAAGAAATGCTGGCGACTCGCCGTAGTCTTCGCGACGTGCAATATCAGTTGACTGAAGATATAGAACAGCTTGGGTCGAATCTTAAGTTGATCAACACGGCATTGATTCCAGTGATTCTGAGTATTCTGGCTTTGCTATTGAGCTACGTTAGAGCGCAGCGTCGCAAGCTTACACGAGCCTAGGCCCGGCCGGAATAGCGTCATTACGGGCGCTATTCCTCTGCCGCTTCTTCCCGAGGTGGGTGCGGTGGTAGTTTCACCTTGATGTGAGTGCCTTTGCCAAGCTGACTCTCTATGATTAACTCTCCGCCGTGCGCCTGTGCGATCAGGCGGCACAGATAGAGGCCCAGCCCGAAACCGCCGGTATTTCTCTGTCTGGCGCTGTCGGCGCGATAGAAGGGTTCGCAAATATGTGTCAGGTGTTCTGCCGCTATACCCTCGCCGTGGTCTTCCACTTCCAGGTGGGCAAATTCACCATTGAAGCTAACACGAACAATTATAGGGTTGCTCTCGCCATGGCGTATGGCGTTGTTGACTAGGTTCGTAATCAGCAGTCTAACGCGCAGATTATCGATGATGAACTCGCGGTCCTCATCGGGTAGTTCCAATTCGAGGCCGCCGGGATAACTCTCGAACTGTTCGCAGACTCCTTCGACGAACGCTGCAAGGGGTGTGGGTTCGGCAGTAAGCACGGCGTGTTCTTCGTTGAGTCGCTCGGCCTCGATAAGATCGGTGATCAGCTGTTCTATTTCTTGAATGTCTTCTTTGAGCTGATCCTTCTCATCACTTTCCGGCATGAACTCGAGACGCAGTTTGGCTCTGGTAATAGGGGTGCGCAATTCATGGCTTATGGCGAGTAATAGTTGCCGCTTCGCCTCCAACATCGATTGCAGGGAATCCGCCATGTGATTGATGCTCTCGGTGAGTTCCCCCAGTTCATCCTGTCGATTGCCCTTCACCCGAAAGTTGAGCTCGCCCAGGCGAATCCGCTCTGCTCCTTTTCTTAGCATGCGCACCGGATCGAGCAGACGATTTACCATGAAGTAGTTGAGAAACAGAACAATACTTGCCAGTGCGACGCCGACATAGAGGACTATGTAGTTCGAGTTGTTTTCACTGAGCGATCGTTGATACAGATAGAAGTCGTAACCACCGCGCTGAACCATGATGATATCTTCGTTATCGATCGAACGAACTTCGGCGTCGGAAGTAAGTGTTCGATTGAATACGGACTGTTCTACAGGTAAGCGATATTCGTTGTCAGAGCTCCAGCGCATGATCGGATTGTTGATCGCAATACTCCATTCCAGCTCATCGGCAAGGCGCATGGCGTTATTCAGATTTGGAGGCGTGCCTATATCCTCGATGATTGATTCGATGTTGCGGGTGAAGAAGTCAGGAATGGCATCAATAGTATTGTTGTTCTGGTTAACAGTACGCAACGAGATAGAGAAGATGGCGAAAAATAGAATTACTGTAATTCCAAATATAAGCAGCAGGCGAACGAACAGCGATCGCCTGACAACCTGAACCAGTGTGGTCATATTTGCTCGCCGACAAAAGTATAACCACGACCCCACACAGTTTTAATAAACCGTGGTGTTTTCGATGTGTCATTTAACTTGTGTCGCAAGCGGCTAACCAGAGTGTCTACTGCTCTCGAAAAGAGTTCGGCATCTATCCCGCGGAGTCGGTTCATCAACTCATCGCGGGTGAATGTCTTGTTCGGGAACTGCATGAAAAGAATTAGCAGCTCATATTCCATTGTGGTGAGGTCTAGAACCTCAGAATCGAGTTTAACTTCCCGACGCGAGGAGTCGACTTCGAGGCCATTGATGTTCTTGATGTCGCGCAGGCTATTGTCATCACTGCTGCGGCGCAGGATATTGTGGATTCTCGCAACCAGTTCGCGAGGCTCGAAGGGTTTTGGCAGGTAGTCATCCGCACCCAGTTCAAGACCAACGATGCGATCGGTAACCTCGGCGTGTGCGGTCAGCATTAAGATTGGCAGTTGCCCGAAAATGGAGGACTTGGCCCGGATCTCTCTGCATATCTCAAACCCGTCTTTCTCCGGCAGCATCACATCAAGAATCAGAAGGTCCGGCTTCACCTTCTTCAATAACTCAAACCCCTTACTTGGTGTCATTGCGACATGAGCCTGCATGTCGTATCTCTCAAGATACTGAGTTAGCAGCTGGCCTAACTTCTCGTCGTCATCAATGATCAATATTTGTTTCATTATCGTTTCCGGCCTGCATTGCCTCTCTTGAATAGAGAGGCAGGGCCCAATAGTACGAATAAGGGAACCTCCGATCAAGTCTCGGGCCTCATAGGATAGGCTTGATACCCAGATTCGTCGATTACGGCCACCGATGGGGCCCGAGAGCGCCAGAATGAATGGAAACTAGTGTATTATGTGCCGCTTCGTTATTTCCCTAGACGCTTTCAATAGACATTCACGGGCTTCATGATTTCTCTAAATAACATAATGCTGATGCGCGGCAGCCAGATTCTGCTGCGCAACGTCTCTGTGGTTATTCACAAGGGCCAGCGCACCGGTATCATCGGCCGCAATGGCTGTGGCAAGACGAGCCTGTTTCGTGCGCTCAGTGGTGAGATTGCTCTGGAAGAGGGAGAGATCGAGATGCCGAATGGGCTGCGCAGCTCATCGATGGCGCAGGAAACCCCAGGTAGCAAGCGCAGTGCCCTTGATTTCATACTGGACGCGCATAACGAATTCCGGCAGCTAGAACAATCTATCCAAAAGGCAGAAGCCGACGGCGATGACCTTGGCCTCGCTGAGCTCTTCGGCAAACTGGAAGAAATTGATGGCTATGACATCAGCCATCGCGCGGAAAGGCTTCTTTCGGGCCTTGGTTTCGCCGTCGATGAGTTCGATCAGCCGGTTAGTAGTTTTTCCGGAGGCTGGCGCGTTCGATTGAATCTCGCCGCCGCTCTGATGTGTCCATCCGATCTGTTGATGCTGGATGAGCCTACTAACCACCTAGACTTGGAGGCGACAGTCTGGCTGGAGCAATGGCTACAAAATTATCAGGGCACTATCTTGTTGATCTCCCACGATCGCACCTTCCTCGATTCGGTAATCAATAATGTTATTAGCTTCGATAATGGTGGTCTGGAAGTTTATAAAGGCAACTACAGTTCCTACGAGAGGCAGCGTGCCGAACGAATGGCGCTACAACAAGCATTATATGAAAAGCAGCAGCGAAGAAAATCCGAGATAGAAAGTTTCGTGCGTCGCTTCAAGGCCAAGGCAACAAAGGCGAAACAGGCACAGAGTCGGCTGAAAGAATTGGATCGTATGCAGGACATTGCTCCCGCACATGTAGATTCGCCTTTCCGTTTTCAGTTTCCAGAAATAGATGAGCCATCTAGTTATCTTATGCAGATGGATGCGCTGTCCATTGGTTTTGATGCGCCGCTAGTCGAGAAAATAGAACTCAGTGTTGGTTCGGAATCTCGTTTTGGTCTGTTAGGTTTCAATGGCAGTGGCAAGTCCACACTGTTGAAGGTGCTTGCCAGGCAGATGCAGCAACTAGACGGAGATATCATTCGATCGAAGAAGTTAAGGATCGGTTACTTCGCGCAGCATCAAGTAGATGAGCTGGATCAGCAGGCAACACCGATACAACTCATACAGAAGGAAGAGGGTAATGCTACGGAGCAGCAGATTAGAGACTATCTAGGTGGCTTCGACTTTCGCGGCACGCGGGTGAATGCAACTATCAAGAATTTCTCCGGCGGCGAAAAGGCGAGACTCGCTTTAGCCAAGGTAGCGTGGCAGAAACCCAATCTTCTGTTACTCGATGAGCCTACTAATCATCTGGACCTGGAGATGTGTCACGCGCTGACGGTGGCCTTGCAACAATATCAGGGCGCAATGATTGTGGTGTCGCATGACCGCCACCTATTAGTGAACACCGTCGATGAGTTCTACTCTATCCACAAGGGCGTCTTTGCCGAATTCAAGGGTGATCTGAAAGACTATGAAAAATGGTTGAGCACGCAGACATTTGCGGCCTATGAAGAGAATGAGGCGCAGGCGAAGAATGCCAAGTCTGCAGCTCCCAAGCCTAAGCTCGACAAGAAAGAGAAGCGGCAACAGGCTGCGGATCGCCGCGAGAAATTGGGGCCATTAAAGAAGAAGGAAAAGAGCCTGGAAACGCAGATCGATAAGTTGCAGAAGAGGTTAGTGACAATCGAGTCGTCACTGGCGGATGAGGCGATGTACCTGGAAGAGAACAAGACCGAACTGCACGCGTTGATCCAGGAACAAAGCGCACTCAAGTCGCAGCTAAACGCGGCAGAGGAGCAGTGGTTGGAGGTACTCGAAGAAGTAGGCAGTTACAGCTGATACGCTAGAATAATTCCTCCCGACACTTCCCCACTTGAATCTGCCAAAAACGCTCCAATCTTAGTAATCCTAGACCAATAATAGTAGATCGCTAGTTAGCCGAATTTAGGAACACAGGTGGTAAGCCCAATGAAATATCTCTACTCGCTGTTGGCAGGCTTCATGCTCACGGCCGTGGCCAGCGCACAGCCTCCAGATTACAGCCAGTTCAAGACCAATGACGAAGAGAATAATATCGAGATCTTCAAGTCGGTCAGTCCATCGGTGGTCAATATCACCAACTCTAGATTAGTGCGCTCTTTCTATGCCTTCAATCCACAGGAAGTGCCGCAGGGCAGTGGCACCGGATTCATCTGGAACGAAGAAGGCTACGTGGTCACCAACTACCATGTTGTGCAACAGGCTGACCGTGTCACGGTAACGCTGCAGGATGGCACCACCTATGCAGCTACCGCAGTGGGCGTGGACCCGGATAAAGATTTGGCCGTACTCAAGATAGACGCGCCGGACACTAAGCTGATCGCGGTAAAGCCCGGGGATTCATCGCTGCTAGAAGTCGGCAGGAAGGTCATCGCTATCGGGAATCCTTTCGGTCTAGATACAACCATGACGGTGGGCGTGGTCAGCGCCCTGGGACGGGAGATCGATTCGGTCAGTCGACGTAAGATTCGTGATGTGATTCAGACCGATGCCGCTATCAATCCGGGCAACTCGGGAGGGCCTCTATTGAACTCGCTAGGGCAACTGGTTGGAGTAAATACGGCAATCTATAGCCCTAGTGGGGGTAGCTCAGGCATAGGCTTCGCCATCCCGGTCAACACCGTTAAGCGGATCGTGCCTGAATTGATCGCCTATGGCAGGGTGCAGACGCCAGCCATGGGTATCGCACAGATTCCACAGGCGGACTACTATCGTCGTCAGTGGGGTATAGAAGGGGTTATCGTGCTGGATGTGTTTCAAGGTAGCGACCCTGAGCGTCTGGGTATGCGTGGGCTAAGTCGCAGCCAGCGTGGCCGCATCCAGCTGGGTGATGTGATCATAGAGATCGACGGACAGCCGGTGCGCAACGAAGATGATTACGCCGATGTGCTGGAACAGCGGCGCGCAGGAGACTTGGTTAAGGTAAAGACCCTGCGCGACAATCAGATTCAGGAATACGATATTCGCTTGCTAGCGCCGGGTAGTCGCTAGCGTTGTGCGAGGTCAGTCTTCGCAACAGCTACCGCCGCCAACACCTGATTAGGTGCGGTGCCGCCGATATGGTCGCGAGCGCCTATAGAGCCTTCGAGAGTAAGCACCTCGAAAATATCGTCACCGATCAGATCAGAGAAGGTTTTCAGTTCATCCAGGCTTAATTCTGCCAGGTCTTTACTCTGCTCTATACCGAAGGCGACCGATTTGCCTACAACCTCGTGGGCATCTCTAAACGGCATGCCTTTCTTCACAAGATAGTCCGCCAGATCCGTTGCCGTAGCGTAGCCCTGCTTCGCGGCGGCATACATTTCGGACTTATTGCACTCAATGGCTGGCATCATCTCGCTATAGGCAAAAAGACAATCCTTAACCGTATCGATCAGGTCGAACAATGGCTCCTTGTCTTCCTGATTGTCTTTGTTATAGGCCAGTGGCTGTGACTTCATCAATGTCAGTAGTGAGATCAGATGTCCATGTACACGACCTGTCTTGCCGCGGATTAGTTCGGGGACGTCAGGATTCTTCTTCTGCGGCATGATAGAGGAGCCAGTGCAAAATCTGTCGGGTAGGTTTACAAAATTAAACTGTGCCGACGTCCAAAGCACCAATTCCTCAGAGAATCGAGAAAGGTGCGTCATCAACAGGCTGGCAAAAGAGGCAAGCTCGATCGCGAAGTCTCTATCACTCACCGAATCTAGGGAGTTCCTCGTGGGCGCATCGAAGCCAAGCTGCTGCGCCGTAAAATTTCTGTCGATTGGATAGGTGGTGCCAGCCAAAGCTGCCGCACCCAAAGGTGACAGGTTTACTCTTTTACGACAGTCGAGCAGGCGGCTGTAGTCTCTTCCCAGCATTTCGTACCAGGCCATCATGTGATGACCGAAACTAACTGGCTGCGCGGTCTGTAGATGAGTGAAACCAGGCATGATTGTGGCTGCTTCTTTCTCGGCGACTCCGCAAAGGGCCGATTGTAAATTCGTGATCAATTCGGCTATTTGATCTATCTCATCACGCACAAACAGGCGAATATCGGTTGCAACCTGATCGTTTCGCGATCTACCGGTATGAAGTTTCTTGCCTATATCGCCGATGCGAGCAGTGAGGGCGGACTCGATGTTCATGTGTACATCTTCGAGTTCAACCGACCATTCGAAGTTGTCGTCCAGAATATCTTGTCGAATCGCTTCGAGACCGTTCAGTATCTGTGTCTCTTCGTCCGCCGATAGAATTCCGGCTTTCGCTAACATCTTGGCATGTGCGAGTGAGCCATTTATATCTTGCTGGAACAAGCGACGATCGAAATCCACCGAGGCAGTAAATCGTTGCACGAAGGCGTCTGTGGCTTCAGAGAATCTCCCGCCCCAGAGTTTATTTTGATCCTTATTCTTGCTCATAGCTTAGTTTTGCACTGTAAGTAATGTTAGTAAAACAACTCAAGATGTTCTCGATTCGATTTTTAAGGGTTCGCATTTAGCTTTGCGGTCACTTCTATTTCGATCTTCATTTTTTCATCGAGCAAGCCCGCTTCGAAAACTGTTGCCGCAGGGAGAACGGTGGCCAGGTACTTCTGCAATACAGGCCAGCAGGGCTCGAAGTCAGCCTTGTTGGGAAGTATATAGCGAATACGTACAATTCCAGAAAGGCCGCTGCCGGCAGATTCCAAAACTTGTTGGATATTCTTAAGACATTGGTCCGCCTGCTCTGCGACATTCTCTGAAATCGTCATCGTTTCGTAATCGTATCCCGTTGTTCCCGAAACGAATACAAAGTCACCGTCTACTACCGCACGGGAGTAGCCAATCTTGCTTTCGAATTCTGAACCGCTGGAAATTAGCTTTCTAGTCATAGTGCAATTTCATCCAAATTTATACTTTCGATTAAGAGCTATTTAAACAGGGCCGGCATTATAGCAGGATAGCCTAGCGCTTAATAATTCCCTTCGCGCACCCCTGAAGGCCAGTAAATTCGGACAAATCTGAACAATTGCCGTAAAATGCCTTGCAACTCGAGACTAAAAACAGCCTTAACACTAAACACCTGAAGAGCTACACATCATGTCGTCTAAAACCCTGCGTATCGCTACCCGTAAGAGTCCTCTCGCCCTGTGGCAGGCTAACTATGTTAAGGCGGCTCTGGAGCTGGAGCATAGCGATCTCAATGTAGAGCTATTGGCCATGAGCACCCGAGGCGACAAGATTCTGGATACGCCACTGGCTAAAGTCGGCGGCAAAGGTCTGTTTGTAAAGGAATTGGAGCATGCCATGCTCGAGAATAGAGCCGACATCGCCGTACATTCTATGAAGGATGTGCCAATGGAGTTTCCCGAGGGCCTTGGTCTCGCCATTATCTGCGAGCGTGAAGACCCAGCCGATGCCTTTGTCTCCAATAAATTTGGCAAGCTCGCCGATCTTCCGCAAGGTGCGGTTGTTGGTACATCCAGTTTTCGCCGGCAATGCCAGCTGCGAGAATTGCGCCCGGACTTAAAGATCGCGGATCTGCGCGGTAACGTCGGCACGCGTTTGTCGAAACTGGATGCTGGCGAATACGACGCTATCATTCTTGCAGCTGCAGGTTTGAAACGACTGGAACTAGGGGAACGCATAAGAGAGAGTTTGTCCTTTCAGGATTCTTTGCCCGCCGGCGGGCAGGGTGCCGTCGGCATCGAATGCCGCACACAGGATATCGAAACTCTAAAGCTGCTCGATTGCCTGCACCATGTCGATACGGCCACCCGAGTGGTTGCAGAGCGTGCGGTCAATGCGCATCTGCAGGGTGGCTGTCAGGTTCCTATCGCCAGCTTCGCAGAACTCGATGGTGAGGAATTGCACCTGCGCGCTTTGGTGGGTAATCTTGATGGCAGCATTATTATTCGCAGCGAGATTCGCGGCGACAGGCATCAGGCAGAACACTTGGGGCTAACAGTCGCCGAGGACCTTCTTTCTCAGGGCGCCGAAGAAATACTCGCTGCTCTTCGTGACTAAACGGAGATGACAGCGGAATCGATCAGATCAAGCAGGTTAATTCATGAACTCTGATTCTCTATCCGGATTGACGGTTCTCATCACACGACCTTCCAATCAACAGCAGGTCCTGCAGCAAGCAATAGAGGATGCGGGCGGTCGTGTCCTGTCCCTACCATTGATCGATATTGCCCCTATAACCGAACCTGCAGCACTGCAAGACCTCAAAGATAAAGTAATGCAGCTGGATAGCTATAATGCACTCATATTCGTTAGCAATAATGCGGTTACGTTTGGCGGGGAAACTATCAACAATTATTGGCCGCAGTTTCCCGCAGAAATCGATGTAATCGCGGTAGGCCCGAGCACAGCGAAAGCAGCTAGCAGCGCATTTGGCTGTGAGGTCATTCAGCCCAGCACCGGCATGACCAGCGAAGACATTCTTGAACTGCCCCAACTGCAAGATGTGGCAGACAGGAAGATAGGTATAGTACGGGGGCAGGGCGGTAGAGAATTACTGGCAGAGACGCTCAGGCACAGAGGCGCAACGGTAGACTACCTGGAGGCCTATAGCCGCAAGCCAATGATTTATGAGAGCGCAGTTTTTTGCCAGGCCTTGAAGGCGGCAGGCGTGAATATACTCACCGTTACAAGCAGCGAATCTTTGGATAGACTCACAGCACTATTGATCGATAAAGGGCTGCAGGAAGACGGCCGTGCCGACAATAGAGAAATCATGCAGCAGCTTAGTCTGCTAACCCCCTCGCAGAGAGTGGCTCAGCAGGCGATGGAGGCTGGCTACACGCGAGTGTATAACGCATCCGGTGCAGATCCTGCCAGTTTTGTAGCGGCGCTGGGTGAACTCGGTGCAAATCAAGAGTAAGCTTAGAATCTAGTTCACGACTCAGAAGGCAGTAAAGTGACAGAGCAGGCAGAAACACCCAAAATCTTAGACGAAATCTCCAAGAGTAATTCGGCCAAGGCCAGCAGCCGAATCTCGCGCAAGCAACAGACGGCGCGACGTCGTTTCGTCGTCGTACTCGCCATACTGTTTCCTATAATCGCCGGCGTTCTTCTTCTAGGCTATCAACAAATATCGGTGCAATCTCAGCTGGCACAGATGACTGTGGACAATCAGCAACTCACACAGAATCTGGAACAGCAAACGGCCCTTATTAGAGAGCTGGAGCAGAGCCAATTGCGGGCCCCAGAGCCAATTGAATTCGATGACTCGGCATTGTTAGAGCTCGAATCGACTCTGATACAAGAAGTCGATCGACTTACGACTCAGCTTGCCGACCTGCAGGCACAACAATTAAGATCTACGAACGAAACCGATCGGGAATGGAAGATACTCGAGGCCGAATATCTCATTGGCATCGCCAGCCAGAAACTACAGTTAGAGGGTGACGTGGCAACTGCTACTGCACAATTGGAGCGTGCTGATCAGGCGTTATTGGATTCCGGTAGCGCTAATGTATTTGCCGTTCGTCAGGCCATTGCTACTGAACTACAGCAGCTGCGAAATATCGAGGAGCTTGATAGAGAGGGCGTCTATCTGCAATTGGATAATCTTCTCGCCGAGATGCAGGGCATCGACCTGCTAAATTCAATGCGCACAGATTTCGAGAGCCGGCGCAATGCAGAATCGCAGCCTTTAACCCTTGGTACCGATGCTAACGGCTACCTTGAATCCAGTTTGAAATTTCTTAGCTCTATTTTCGTTTGGCGCAAGTGGGAAGAAACCCCGCAGGCTATGCTCGCACCGGGTCAAGATGAACTCATTAAACAAAACTTGAGACTCATGTTGGAGCAAGCGCAGCTTGCACTACTGATGCGTGATAATGCGCTCTATCAGCAGGCTATGGCAAAGAGCCAGAATTGGTTTCAGCGCTATGCCGTAACAGACTCGGAGCAGGGCAGGGCGATAGCAGCATCTCTGAGCCAGCTTGGCGGCTACGACATTAATCCAATCCTGCCGGGGTTGAGTCAGTCGTTGTCTCTGATTAACCAGCTCACCGCAAGCGAGCGTTAGAGCAACTCATGATTAAGCTCTATATATATAGTCTTCTGGCGATCGTGCTGGCGTTATTCGTCAGTCTATATCTCGGTTTTCCGGGTGACCCCGGTTATTTATTGATCGCCTTCGGCAGTTACACATTTGAGACTAGCCTATTCGCTCTGCTAGTGACGATCGCAATACTATATCTGCTTGCTAAGTTAATCCTTATGGTGTTTCGCTGGATAAACCCCTGGTATCTGATCCGCTTCGGCCGTAATTACAAAGATAAGTTGAAAGCCAAGAGCCGGAGCAAAACCGTCGAGGGTCTTCTTTACTTCACCCGCGGCAATTGGGATTCCAGCTATAAGCTGCTAACCAAAGGAATGAAAGATCCAGACGCAACGGTAGTCAATTATTTAGCTGCTGCCTATGCCGCCTATGAGCGTGGTGACAAGAATGTCTGGATGCAATCTTTGGAGAAAGCCGAGAGCGAATACCCGTCGGCACGTTCAACGATTAACTCATTGAAGGCGCAGTTATTGTTCAAGTCGAATCAACTGGAACAATGCGTAGCGGTGCTGCAACAGATGAAGGCAAACTCTCTTAACGATCATTGCCTGCTACAACTTCTAAAGGAAGTGTATCTGAAGCTTGAAGACTGGGAGCAGTTAGAAAAACTACTACCGTCTCTTGAGAAGAATGAAGTCATCGATAGCGATGAGGCCGAGAGTATTCGTGTTCGCATCTTTATGGAAAACCTCTACGCGATGAGTAGTCGCCGCGCGGACTTCAGCGATGATGAGATCATCCAGCAGTTAGAAAAGGCCTGGAAGAAGGGGCCTGCCAACTACAAGCAGGACGAGCGAATCGTAAAACACTACGCCGATATACTCCTTAAACTAAATCGTGTAGACCTCGCCGCCAAGGTTATCGAGACTGTACTCAACAACGCCTGGAGCGACGTTCTCGTTGCACGTTACGGTGAGATCGATTTCGGTAATAGTCACAAGCATCTGCTAATCGCCGAGGGTTGGCTGCAGGCCCGCCCCGGCAATGCCCACCTCCTGTTGTCACTGGGCAGGCTCGCTATGCGTAATGAGCTATGGGGTAAAGCTAGAGAGTACTTCGAGACAAGTATCGAGATCGCCTCAATCGCCGCAGCCCATGGTGAATTAGCACGCCTGTTGAAACACCTAGGCGAGACTCAGGCAAGCGATATACATCAGGCGAAGTTCGTGGCGGCGATTGGGGCAGAGCTACCTTTGCTGCCGCTACCGGCTCCGTCTGTAGTCAAGAAAGACTAAGTTGTTCATCTCCCCGGTTAACTCTTTTTTCGTCTAGCCTCTGTTGCTTAAGCCTTTCTGATTGCCGCTGCGAGCTTTCTTTCTTCAATCGACTTGATGTAGAGCAAGGCCTCTGCCGTTGAATGTCTTTATAGTCGACTCTTTCCGACTACTGGATTAGTAAACTATGTTTGCCGACAATTATAAGAAGATGGCTGGTACTTCGGCGGTGTTTCTGTCCGCCGATTATAATGGAGCTTCTCCTGTAGAGCGCGATGGCGTGTTCTGGAGTGCCGAAGAGCTGCATCTTAATGCACCTCTCACCGCGCGTCAGGATAAACCTCCAATGCACAACGCCCTCGCTCTGGAAGGGTTGGAGGACTATGACGCCCCTGAGGACGGGGACGTGAGAGCGGTGGCATCTATAGGCAGCGAGTTTGTGTATCTGAACTCCATCCGGGCCTGGGTTCAGATGGTCTAGGGGTCGAGAGAGCTGGCTCTGGATGCCCGCTAATCAGGCGGAGTCAGGCCTGGCTAAAGGCCTCATGCACTATGGGCGGTCATGGGTTACTATTTCGATATCGCGAATCCGGTCTTTGACGTAAAGCCCTATGCCTACTTTTCTGCAATATCTGTATGTCATCGGCACTTTTCAGGGCTTCCTGCTTTCTGCTCTGCTTCTGTTTACGCCAGCTGTTAGCCATGCCAGTCGTGTCTTGGGTATCTGGTGTGCCTTTCTGGCCATAGGGCTGATGACGGTGCTGGTCACTCAGAGCGAAGAAATTGGATCCTACGGTTTATTGCTAGGCATGACCGGCTTTTTTCCTGCCAGTTATGGCGCGCTACTCTACTTGTATTGCCGTCATTCTGTTTTCGATGACGGGTTTCAGTCGACGGACCTGCTGCACTTCATGCCCTTTCTCAGCTGTTATATTCTCAATGTGGACCTCATATTCGCGCCAGACTTAATATTACAGGCCTCCACAACCAGCGCTGAGTCACTGTCTATACGCTTCCTTCTAGCCTCGACCATTATGTACATACAGGCCTTTGCCTACATGGGCTATACCGCTCTTTTTCTCTGGCGCTATCAGAGGCGGGCTCAGAATAATTATGCGAGCTTCAATCCGGATATCTTCGATTGGCTGTGGATCGTGCAAGGCTTTAACCTGGTTATATGGAGCATTAAGACAGCGTCAGGATTTATGAGTGACAATATTATTCTGTTCGTTGCTGGGGATCTGTTGATAGTAGTGCTGATCTACGGCATCGGTATGGCCCAGTGGCGCAACCCCAAATTATTCAAGATCGCCGATCTGGCACAGGAAGATTCATTGGTATCCGGCTCAGGCGGTGATCCAAAACTAACTGGCGCATTGGATGAGAGTACCCGCGTTAGTTTGCTGCAGTCAGTTGTTCACTATATGAAGGCTGAGCAGGCATTTCTGGATAATGACTTATCTTTGCGCGGGCTGGCCGAAGCTGTCGGCGTCAGCACCCACCATCTATCCGAAGTACTGAACCAGGAGGAGGGCCAGAATTTCTACAACTTCGTGAATAATTTCCGCATCGAGTTTGTCTGTGGGCGGCTCAAGGAAGATCGAGACATCAAGCTGCTCGATCTGGGGCTGAATTCCGGATTCTCTTCTAAGAGTACTTTTAATTCGGTGTTTAAGAAACACACCGGTTTAACGCCCTCGCAATACCGAGAGAAGAACAGACAATAGCAGTCACTACCTAAACCAGAACCGTCCAATCCGGTCGAACTGTACGTCCAATTTGCACGAGCTAGACGCCGCCGGCCCGAATCCTTGTTGAAATAGGCTCATGTTCACTTCCTGGCATCGAAGTGAACCACAACCTATTTTACAAGGAGTCACCATGATTGAAATTTCAGCCGAATTGATTCGGCCACCTCGAAAAAAAAATACGACAGAGAGCCTGCTCGCTCTTGGGACCTTTCTGGCCGTAGCAATCGCAGCCTATGGCATCGCGTTTCCGCTGCTGTTGCCATCGATTACTAATGAGTTTCATCAACGCTATTTGAGCATGTCGATGGCGCTTATTACTATGCATGTAGTTGGAGGTGGCATTGCGCTTCTGATCTCGCCATTTCAGTTTATGATCTATCGCAGGAATCGAATTCTGCATAGATACTTAGGCCGCGTCTATTTTGTTGCAATCATGCTTGCCAGCATAGGTGGCTACTATATGGCATGGCACGCCTTTGGTGGAATCATCAGCATGCTGGGCCTGGGCATACTGTCTACTCTGTGGTGGTCTTTCACTCTAGTGGCGGTGATGCATGCCCGTAACGGGAATATCCAGGCTCATCGTGTTTGGATGATACGCAGCTTTGCACTAACCTATACGGCAGTGACGCTAAGGTTGATGAACCCGGTATTAGCCGCACTCTTTGATGAGATTACGCAGTTTCAAGTTGTGTATTGGCTGTCCTGGATATTCAACCTCGCGCTTGCACAGTACTGGATACGCTGGCGAGAGGGAAAATTTGCTATGGCTGCAAGCTAGCAAATGATTATCGACTCGAAGAAGGACTACGCAATCGAAGCTATCGTCGCAGGATGTAGGAGTTGGACTGATTGTGCGAAATGCTGTTAAGCATCTGTGATGGGGCTGTTCTGAGAGAAGAGAAAAATAGGACCCAATCTGAGCTTAGAAAACTGCGTATCGCAGGCCAGCAGTTTGGCGAAATTAGTCTTACGATTAGCATCGTACTAGTGATCAGTCAGAAAAATGGCCTGTACTTGCTAACGGGGTATCTTATTTTTTGGTTAATCAACTATTCAATAACTCACGGTTATATTGGGCGACGCTATGTTATTGGCGAATCGTAGGCTCCTAGAAACCTCTGGCTTCGAACTCTAACTCCACACCCTGATAGCCATTGGTCATATACATATAGCCGTCACGGAACTCGATCGCGTTGATATCTTTCAGTATCAATACCAGATTGTTATGCAGCGATCCTGGTGGGCATAGTTTTCGGGTAGATACGAAGGGGTCGAAACGAAAGCCCGTTTCTTCCTGAAAATAATTACCGGTGATGGTGTTACAGTCCGACGTGCCGGTGAGACGATTGTCGCTACGAAAATTGAGTCGATACTTGCTCGAGTCATCCGGTGTAAACAGAAAGCCACCAAGCACTTTCATATTTCGCAGTTGCCAGTTTGTGTCCTCCAGATTGATCTCTTCCTCTGCGCCTTGTGCGGTCAGAGTGAAAAGCAGTGAGAACAGTAATGCGGTGTTCAAGACAAATTGGCTGGTAGTTTTAATTTTCATTCTGAAGAATTCCCTGATGAAGATATTCAGTTATATGGAAATAGTACTCAATTCGTCGGTATTTCGCCAATCTTCCCCGTAGACCTTAGCAACATGTAGATCGCCCAAGAGACTATGTCGCTAAGAAAAATCAGCACCCTGAAACCTGCCACTAGAATTACTACCTGAGTGAACGGCATATCCAAGTCGGCTAATTCGGCAACTACCACCTCGAATACGCCTATGCCTTGTGGGGCGAAGATACTGACGAAGCCCACCACATAAGAAAACAAGTAGTGGACTACCATCAGCAGTGGCTTATAAGACGCGGCGATAAGTGGAATCGAACTCATATAGGAATAGAATGCCGCCATCGCCGCCATCCAGAAGCACGCACAAACTAAGGTGAGCTTCGTATAGGCGCTAATGGAAAGAATGAAACTGCGCTTGCGAAAGACAAACGCCGTGGGAATCGTGAGCAGACTCCCGATGAACAGGGCAAGAGCGAATTTGGAGTAGAGAGCATTGGAGTCCAACAGATAGATACCCAGGGTGGAGATTAACGCTGCCAGTAATATCGAATAGCTATTCTCATGGAGAACAACCAGGCTAATATCTCTCCGACTGATGCCGAGGCTGTTCATATCATAGGCCCGCGCAACGGTTTGCCACACGCCGCCTGGCAGAAACTTGGAGGGAATGCGATTTAGATGGATGAAGAGAAGTGTGGAATAGAAAATAGTATTGCCCCTATCTCTCAGAACCGTCAGCGCTATCAGAGGTATTACTAGCGTCGCAAGGATCCAGAAACCCATTCCCAGGACGATGCCGGACATCGACACGGCTGAAAAAACTTCAACAATATCGCGTCTGTTTTGTACAAACACATAGATCAGAAATGCGATGCTGAAAAGCAGGAATAGTCGTTGTAACCAGAGTAGTACGGTCTTCACTACAGCATTCCTAATCTACAACAATTTTCTAGACAGAAGCGTTGGTGTTAACTTTTGTTTCCGTCAATACCAAGCTCTTCCCACATCTGATCGACGCGGGCCTTAACTTCATCGCTCATGCTAATGGTGTCGCCCCATGTGCGCTGTGTCTCACCTTCCATCTTGTTCGTAGCGTCCATTCCCATCTTCGAGCCTAGGCCTGAAACGGGAGATGCAAAATCGAGGTAGTCTATCGGTGTGTTCTCTATAAGTACCGTATCCCTGGCCGGATCCATTCGTGTTGTAATTGCCCAGATGACATCGTCCCAGCTTCGTATATTCACATCATCATCAACCACTATGACAAACTTCGTATACATGAACTGTCTAAGGAACGACCACACACCCATCATTACGCGCTTTGCGTGACCCGGGTATTGCTTTTTTATGCTGACCACGGCAAGCCGATAGGAGCAGCCTTCCGGCGGCAGATAGAAGTCGACTATCTCAGGATATTGTTTCTGCAGAAGTGGAACGAACACTTCGTTTAGTGCCACACCTAGCATTGCCGGCTCGTCGGGTGGCCGGCCCGTATAAGTGCTGTGATAAATAGGATTTTTACGGTGTGTAAGGCAGGTCACCGTGAACACAGGAAATTTTTCGACTTCGTTGTAATAACCGGTGTGGTCGCCATAGGGTCCTTCGTCGGCCATTTCGCCCGGCTCTATGACACCCTCTAAAACAAACTCGGCGCTAGCCGGTACCTGTAGGTCATTGGTGCGCGACTTCACCACGTCGGTCTTGCTGCCGCGCAGTAATCCGGCGAAGGCATATTCGGAGAGCGTGTCGGGAACAGGAGTAACCGTAGCCAATATGGTGGCAGGATCGGCGCCTATCGCTATGGAAATCGGAAAGGCCTCGCCGGGATGAGCCTGCTGCCATTCTCTGAAGTCCAGGGCGCCACCCCGATGGGATAACCAGCGCATGATTAGCTTGTTCTTGCCAAGCAGTTGCATACGGTAGATGCCGAGGTTCTGGCGTTCTTTTTCGGGGCCCTTAGTGATGACCAGTGGCCATGTCACTAAGGGTGCCGCATCACCTGGCCAGCAAGTTTGAATAGGCAGAAAACCAAGATCGACATCGTCGCCTTCGATAATTACTTCCTGACACGGCGCAGACTTCTTCACATTCGCCGGCATGTTCAGCACGCTCTTGTAACTGGGCAGCGTTTCCCAAAGATCTTTCCAGCCTTTCGGTGGCTCGGGTTCTTTTAGAAAGGCGAGAAGCTTGCCAACGTCCCGCAGACCATCGATGTCTTCCTGGCCCATGGCCAGGGCGATTCGCCGGGTATTGCCAAATAAATTGGCAAGTAGGGGGATGTTCGAGCCCTTAGGGTTCTCAAAAAGCAGGGCGGGGCCATTGCTTCGCAGAGCTCGATCGCTTATCTCGGTAACTTCCAGATAAGGATCTACTTCCATAGTGATTCGCTTGAGTTCGCCTTCTTTCTCAAGAAGTTCGATGAAGTCGCGCAAATCTCTGAATGACATGGCTGGCCGCTTACGTAGCTGTGGGAGTTAAGCTATCGAGTCTGGTAGAAAAGATTTCGTTCTAGTTTTAACAGTGAACTACTTTCTTTTCATCGAATTGAAAAACTCTTCGTTAGTTTTGGTTTCTTTCAACTTGTCGAGAATAAATTCTGTCGCCTGTACATCTTCCATCGAACTTAATAGCTTGCGCAGAATCCACATGCGTTGCAATTCTTCTTCCGAGGTTAGCAATTCTTCACGACGTGTGCCGGATCGACGAACATTGATCGCAGGATATACACGCTTCTCGGCAATCTTTCTGTCGAGATGCAGTTCCATATTACCCGTGCCCTTAAATTCTTCATAGATCACCTCGTCCATCTTCGAACCGGTTTCAATCAACGCGGTCGCTATAATGGTCAGGCTTCCACCTTCTTCCAGATTACGCGCTGCACCAAAGAAACGCTTTGGTCGTTCCAGCGCATGTGCGTCAACACCGCCAGTTAGTACTTTGCCTGATGAAGGAATGATTGTGTTGTAGGCTCGTGCGAGTCGTGTGATCGAATCCAAAAGAATGATCACGTCTTCTTTGTGTTCAACGAGGCGCTTCGCCTTCTCGATAACCATCTCGGCAACTTGCACGTGGCGGGCCGGGGGCTCATCAAAGGTACTGGCAACAACTTCGCCGCGTACCGAGCGTTGCATCTCTGTTACTTCTTCCGGACGTTCATCGATCAGCAATACGATGAGTCTACATTCCGGGTTATTTTTGGCAATCGACTGCGCCATGTTTTGTAGAATGAGTGTCTTACCTGCCTTCGGTGGAGATACGATAAGTCCGCGCTGGCCCTTACCGATAGGCGCAGAAAGATCGATAACACGGGCACTTAAGTCTTCGGTGCTGCCGTTACCGACTTCGAGAGCGAGCCGTTGGGTTGGAAAGAGTGGAGTAAGGTTTTCGAAAAGGATTTTGTTTTTGGATTCTTCGGGGCTGCTAAAATTAATTTCATGAATCTTTAGTAGCGCAAAATAACGTTCGCCGTCCTTAGGTGGTCTAATCTTTCCAGCTACCGTGTCGCCTGTGCGCAGATTAAAGCGTCGTATCTGACTCGGAGAGACATAGATGTCATCCGGACCCGCCAGGTAAGAAGAGTCTGCTGAGCGCAGGAAACCAAATCCATCCTGCAAAATTTCCAATACACCATCACCGTGAATATCTTCGCCATTCTTAGCGTGCTTTTTTAGTATGACGAAGATGATGTCTTGCTTGCGCGTTCTAGAAACATTTTCCAATCCCATTTCATGGGCAGTAGCTTGAAGTTCTGCAATTGGCTTTTGTTTTAATTCGGTTAGGTTCATGTGTTTGGGTCTTCTTATGTGGTTGGGAGTGTCTAGTCTGGGTTGACTGTAGTTATAGTGCTTATAGTCAAGCCGCCTAAACGCTTATTAGCATGCACAGTTAAGTGTCATAGATAAAGTGGTGGTGCTTGGGGTTGGTTTTGGGTATTAGATAGATTTTGGGTTTTAAATTTGGAAAATTGTGTACAGCGGGATTGTTGTGCTTCTAACTGTTTGCGCTGCTAGCTAGTGATTAGTATCGGTAGTTAGTATATCGACTGTAGTTTTTTGCTTATCTATTTGGTCGACAATGTTTTTAGCTTCAACTTTCCCGCAATATAGTCCTACTTTTTCGTTATGTCTACTAAATCTCGTCTGAAGAAAATAATCGATTACTCGACGTGAGATTCAATTTGAATTAGTTGTGACTCAGAATATCGAACAAGCATCCGGCGAGTCGTGATAGAGAATCAGGGTATTGAGTTTGCTATTTTGGTAGTATGATCGGCAGCACTAATTGCAATTATCGATCTGGTCACATCCTGTGGCGTCCCGAGAACGTCGAGACACCACATTAAACGCAATTTAAATCACGCTGTCAATAAATGCGGAAAGCTGTGATTTCGATAGGGCGCCTACTTTGGTGCCAGCAACATCACCATTATTGAATACGATTAGCGTAGGAATCCCCCTTACGCCATATTTTGGCGCCGTTTCGACGTTGGCATCGACATCCATCTTACAGATCTTCAGCTTGCCGTCGTATTCGCCAGCCAATTCTTCGAGTACCGGGGCAATCATCTTGCAGGGGCCACACCATTCTGCCCAGAAATCAACCAGGACTGGACCCTCGGCCTGAAGTACGTCGGTTTCGAAACTGCTGTCAGAAATGTGAACGATATTGTCGCTCATAGAGGTTTTCCTTGTATTAGCTATTTGGGAATTCAGAGTCGTAAATGAGGAGCCGTCAGACTGAAGTACTCGATTACATGCTCGTGTGCTGCCTATGATAAGGCCAAAAATTCAGGATTCAAGGGCTAGCTGCATATAGCGACTAATTGGTAACAATGTCACTGCTCCTTGAGTAAGCGAGCTGCTATTTTAGCGAAATAAGTAAGAATTGCATCCGCGCCAGCGCGTTTGATGGCTATCAATGACTCCATAGCCACCGCTTCCTCGTCGAGCCAGCCATTTTGTGCCGCTGCCATGTGCATGGCGTACTCGCCGCTCACCTGATAGACGAAGGTGGGGGCACCAAATTCACGTTTTACGCGACTGACTATGTCCAGATAGGGCATGCCGGGCTTAACCATCACCATATCTGCGCCCTCTGCTAGATCCAGGGCAACCTCTTGCAGTGCCTCATCGCTGTTGGCGATATCCATCTGGTAGCTGTATTTATTGCCGCCGCCTAAGTTGCCGCTGGAACCTACGGCATCTCTAAAGGGCCCATAGTAGCTGGAGGCATATTTAGCCGAATAGGCAAGAATTCGGGTGTAGATCTGGCCATTCTCTTCGAGAACGCTGCGTATTGCTGCCACGCGCCCGTCCATCATGTCCGATGGGGCGACGATGTCTGCGCCGGCCAAGGAGTGAGAGAGTGCCTGCTGCTTGAGCACCTCGACAGTCTCGTCGTTGAGAACATAGCCGTGCTCATCTATGATGCCGTCTTGACCATGGGTTGTATAAGGGTCCAGCGCCACATCGGTAATAATCCCGAGAGCGGGATAGTCCTGCTTTACTGCGCGGATTGCTCGTTGCACCAGGCCATCGCTGTTATAGGCCTCGACGCCATCGAGGCTCTTGGTAGAGTCATCAGGCGAGGGGAAGAGGGTAATCGCAGGAATACCGAGCTCCACCAGCTCGGCGGCTTCCTTCAATAATTCATCGATACTCAGGCGAAACATGCCGGGCATGGATTCGATGGCCTGGCGCTGATTCTCGCCCTCGACAATAAAAACCGGAAAAATCAGGTCATCTGTGCTCAATCGTGTCTCACGCATGAGGCGACGGCTGAATTCGTCCCGGCGCATGCGCCGCATGCGGCTAGCGGGATATTTTCGGCTGAAATCAAAATTGGACACGATTATGCAAACCCTAATTTAGTGTTGGTGAAGGACATGTGCTGAACTGTTTGAAGACCAATGTTTCTGTGGCCTAGCTAAATGTTTCTCGCCAATGGAACGCAAACGGTTATAGCATACCGATCTATGTTGGCAAGGATTATATGCCAGAAATCCGGCCACGTCCCTCAGTGGCAGATGTTCTACCTGTAAAAAAATGCAAAGGCTAAACCTGTGAATAAGACCAAACTCATTCTAATTGCTCTACTCGTAATCGCCATATTCGGCTACATCACGCTGGATCTAGGACAATATCTTACGCTGGAATATGCACAATCTCAGCTGTCGAATATTCAAGACTATAAGAATGAGAACTTCGCACAAACAGCTCTGATCTATTTCATAGGCTATGTGATTGCCACGGGGCTCTCTATTCCAGGCGCAATTATAATTACCTTGTTAGGTGGTGCGATATTCGGGCTGTTCTGGGGAACCCTGCTGGTATCCTTTGCCAGTAGCATAGGTGCGACGCTGGCGTTTCTAGCATCTCGAGTTCTGTTGCGAGACTGGGTGCAGCGAAGATTCGGGGACTATCTTGCGCCCTTGAACAAAGGCATAGAGAAAGACGGCAGCTTCTATCTCTTTAGTATTCGAATGGTTCCTCTGTTTCCCTTCTTCGTTGTGAACCTCCTGATGGGTCTAACTGCTATTCGGACGACTTCGTTCTATCTTGCCAGCCAGGCAGGCATGTTGATTGGCACGGCAGTATATGTAAATGCAGGTTCGGAGCTTTCGCAGATATCATCGCTGTCCGGTTTGGTCAGCGCACCCGTCTTGGGTTCACTAGTGTTGCTCGGCGTGTTCCCACTCATTGCCAAGCTTATTCTCAACAGTATGCAGCGCAACAAGGAGTTGCAGAGTTTTGAGAAACCAAAACGCTTCGACGCTAACGTTGTCATCGTCGGCGCGGGGTCTGCGGGTCTCGTTGCCTCATTGATAACGGCAGGTGCAAAAGCCAAAGTAATTCTTATCGAGAAACACAAGATGGGTGGAGACTGCTTGAACACCGGCTGTGTTCCCAGTAAATCGATTATTCGTAGTGGTCGCATCATGTCCTACATACGAAGGGCAAAAGAATTTGGAATCGATGGCGCGAAGGGAGAGGTTAACTTTGCCGCAGTGATGGCGCGTGTTCAGGGCGTAATCAAAACTATTGAGCCTCATGATTCGGTAGAGCGGTTTACCTCTTTGGGTGTCGAAGTTGAACTAGGTGATGCTGTGATCGAATCTCCCTATGTTGTGACCGTCAATGATAGGCGCATTACGACGCGCTCCATAATAGTTGCTACAGGTGCGCGTCCTCTGGTTCCGCCGATTCCAGGGTTAGCTGAGATCGACTACCTAACCTCTGATTCAATTTGGTCGCTTTCAGAGTTGCCGAAGCGCTTGCTGGTTGTCGGTGGTGGACCGATTGGTTGTGAACTTGCTCAGGCGTTTAGTAATTTGGGTGCACAGGTGACGCAGGTCGACATGGCCGAGCGAATCATGCCGCGCGAAGATGCGGAAGTTTCCGAAGAGGTAGCAAAGGCTTTTCGCGAGCAGGGAATTCGGATTCTCACCGGACACAAGTTAGTCAAGTTTGGGGCGGGTGAGAATTGTGATTATATGGAGGCCGAACACAGGGGTGAAACGGTCACAGTCGAATTCGACAAGGTCTTACTCGCTATTGGCCGCAAGGCGAATGTCGAAGGCTTTGGTCTGGAGAATCTAAATCTGGCATTGACAGGGCAGGGGACGATAGAAGTGAACGAATACCTGCAAACCAGCATGCCCAATGTATTCGCTTGTGGCGATGTCGCAGGTCCCTATCAATTTACTCACATGGCATCCTTCCAGGCCTGGTTCGCTTCGTTTAATGCGCTGCTAGGTGGTCTCTATCGCTCCAAGATCAATTACTCGGTTGTGCCCTGGGCAACGTTCACCGACCCTGAAGTCGCAAGAGTAGGGCTGAGTGAAACAGAAGCCAAGAAAAAGAAGATTTCTTATGAACTTACTCGCTATGAGATGGACCATCATGATCGTTCCTTGGCCGATGGCGAGGCTCACGGCTTCATTAAGGTTCTTACAGTCCCCGGAAAAGACAAGATTCTTGGGGTAACAATCGTTGGGCACCATGCTGGAGAGGTGATAGGGGAGTTTGTCTTCGCCATGACCCACGGTATGGGTCTAAAGAAAATTTCGGCGGTAACGCATATTTATCCGACGATTCTCGAGGCGAACAAGTTTGCCGCCAATGCCTGGCGCAGCGAGCGTCTTCCGGAAAAATATTTTCCCTATTTAGAGAAGTTCTTCGCTTGGCGGCGTAATTAGTCGGTCGCCTGTTGGCGAAAAGCGGTGAACAGGCAAACACTGAAAAGGCCGAAGAAGGCGATGATGGACATCTCGGCAATTGAGAAAATGCCTAGGAAGCGGAACTGAACTTCTGCGCAATTACCGTCGCCCACCAGGAGAAAGTCGAGTAGATCAATGAAGGGGAAATTATCGCGAATATAAGTGAAGCCCGGGCCGCAAGCGGGTACCAAGTCCTCTGGCAAGTGTTGTAACCAGATCTGTCTTCCGGCGAAATAACTGCCGAAGATACACATTGCCGCCGCTACGAATGCATAGATCTTCTGCCCATCGGCCGCGTGATTATGAATCGCCGCTGCTAAACAGACCAAGCCGCAGAGAATAAAAAAGACACGCTGGGTGATACATAAGCCGCAGGGCGAGAGTAGCATCACGTGTTCCATATATAGCGCGATAGCGATAGTAACCACGGTGGTCAGGAAGATGCCTATGTTGATTATTCTATTGCCGGGAATTGCCAGAGCCATCGACTGTTCCTAATTTCATGTCTTGACGAGCTGAGCTCGCCCCTAAATCTGCTTTATTGTGCCGCATCCTAGCATAGCTGCCTAAAGGCAAGAACCGCTACGCCTTGTTCCAGTTCTTCAGGTACTCATCGAAGCCGATGGTGTCCTTGCTTTCAATCTCTGCTTGCTCAAGAAGCGATTCGGCAGCGGTCTTCTTCATTAGCTTTTCGGTTGCATCGCTTAGTCCGCCATTTTGAAGATAGTCTCGGTGAATTCGAGACTGCTGCATGGAGAACTCGAAGAACGATAGTTCGCCTTCTTTCATATCTTTCAGGATTTTGCCCGAAGGAGTAAGATCCGGATCGGCTACCTTGGCTGACTGTGCGGCCAAACTCTCGCTATAGTTATTGCCTCCATGGATTTTGTCGAGCATAGAGGCGGCGTTAGAAACCTCCGCTAGTATCTCGTTGGCCCAGTCTGTCAGTTTCTTCGGAGCAGCTTCCAGATTGAGAGACAGCTGGGGGTCGCGACCCTGATTCACTACTTTGGAAATATTGTCTGCTACCTCGAAGAACTCTTGCTTGTGGCACTCAGGACTTTCGGCCAAGAGGCAATGTAACAGGAAGCTATCGAGGAAGTGGATCTGTTCTTTGTCCAGGCCCAGAGGGAGATAGGGGTTTAAATCCAGAGCCCTAACCTCGATGTATTCGATACCGTCCTGTGTCAACGCTTCCAAGGGGCGTTGACCACTCTTAACAACGCGCTTCGGTCTTATGGTGCTGTAGAACTCATTCTCGAGCTGCAAAAGATTTGTGTTGAGTTGTAGATACTCGCCGTCTTTGCTCTGACCCATGGCCTCGTATTCGGGGTAGGGCGTATCCATGGCCTGGCGCAGACAGTCCGCATAGGAGTCTAGCTCGTTGTAACAGACGAACAATGACTTCTGTGCTTCACTCTTGTATCCCAGGTTGCCCATGCGCAAACAGGTGGCGTAGGGAAGATAGAGACTGGAATCATCCAGTTCTTGCAGATCGTGCTCACGCCCTTGAACAAAACATTTGCAAGCGGCGGGCGAGGCGCCAAATAGATAGATAAGCAGCCAGGAATAGCGGTGGAAATTTCTAATCAGGTGGAGGTATTTCTCGGTCTTGAAATCCTTTAGCTGTCCCTTGTCGGCACACATTTCCTGATATGGCTGCCAGAACGACTCGGGCATCGAGAAATTGTAGTGAATACCGGAGATGATTTGCATTAAGCGACCATAGCGATTGCTTAGGCCATGGCGGTAGAGGGTTTTCAGTTTGCCGACATTGGAAGAGCCGTACTGTGCTATCGGTATTTCATCCGAACTGCCAAGCGGGCAGGGCATGCTAGACACCCAGAGCATTTCCTCATTCTCGAGATTCTGCATGGTGAAGCGGTGTATGTCTTCCATCTTCGCTAGACAGGTATCTATATCGCTATAGGCAGGCGTGATGAATTCCAATAAGGATTCGCTGAAATCGGTAGTAATAAAAGGATTGCTTAGGCTGGAGCCAAGTGACTGAGGATGGCTGGCCAGAGAAATATGGCCGTCTTTCGAGACGCGCAGACTTTCCTTCTCGATACCTCGATAAATGGCGCCCCAGGCCGCGTTAAACTCAGGTAGCTGGTAGCGTTGCAGGCACTCATCGAATTCTTTACTCAAGATATCTCCTGGAAGGTCTGTTAGTACATTCAATTCGTGTAGTTGCTAGTTAGCACAGTGGTTGCCAATTGTTCGGCTGTTGCTTGCCCAGGGACTCTGATAGTGCCTTGGCCCCGACTCGGGCAATGACTCATTTCAGGTGAGCGGCATTATGACAAATATCATTAGTCAGTGCTAACGCGGCATGTCTTCGATAGGTTTGGGATCAATGCTAGTGCTGTAGAGCCCAGACAGGCTGCGGCAGGCTATTCTTTCAGCAGGTTCTTGCTTAATTCTCAGCTATCTCGCAACTAGCTTGCAGCTAACTCTGCTTAAAACGGTGAATAAGCCGCCGATCTCTCTTATTTGGCTTGCCATCAGACTGCCATACACTGGGCTGAGCCTTGCGCTCAAGAGCCTGTTTCTCTCGCAGCTCGATACTTTCTTCAGTCTCTGCATATAGCAGCTGTGCCTCAGGCGCTCCGCGGCGCTGTTCCGATAGAGCCTGAATTATGACTGTTTTCTCATCCAAGCCCTGACGCAGTCGTATCTCCATACCAATCTCGACTTCCTTGCCAGGTTTGCAGCGGCTACCCCCGCAATAGACCTTACCCCCTTCGATGGCATGCTTGGCTACCGAGCGAGTCTTGTAGAACCGTGCCGCCCATAGCCACTTATCCAGGCGTAAACGGCTCAGGTCGGTGTTCTTTTCTGCGGGTTTGCTTTTGGCCATGGCTCAGTATAATTATATAATCTAGTTGGGGGATGATAAAGAGGGAAGTATCTCTTCGAATCTGTCTATCTGCGGAAATTCATCCATAGGCACTCCGGGTTTTTTGCTATCCGGTTGCATAATGCCGAACAGGTGTTTAATTCCTTCGCGTTTTGCCTGACGCAAGACTGCAAGCGAGTCGTCGAATAGCACGGTACGCTCTGGGTCGTAACGTTCTACTTTTTGCAGACTCTGCCAGAAACCCTGATTCTCTTTCGCCAGCTCTAAAGTGTGTGAGCTAATACATTGATCGAAATAGTGAGCGATCCCCGTGTGCTCCATCTTGATGGCCAGGCTGGAAGGATGTGCGTTCGTGACCAGTACTACACGTTTATCGCTTAGTTTTAATTCCAGTAAAATGTCTTCGACATGAGGGCGAATATTGATCTTGTGCTTGGCGTCGCGCTTAAGGCCGGTTATGTCCAGTTGCAACTGCTCCTTCCAATAATCCAGGCAATACCAATCGAGTGTTCCTTGGACTTCGGTAGTTTTGCAATGCATAAACTCTAGCGCAGCGTCCTCGCTGAGACCATGTTTCTCGCCATAGAGTTTGGGAATCAACTGCTGCCAGAAATAATTATCGAAGTGCAGGTCCAGTAGTGTGCCATCCATATCGAACATGATGGTGTCTATGTCTGGCCACGGTAGCATTTTACCCTCCTGAAAATAAGCCTTGGCAAGGACTGACGGCTCATGCAACATGATACAGGCGAAACGGGAAGCAGTACCAGTACAGTGGTGTCTGCGCCCAGATCTTAGATAAGTAATTCATCAATCTCCAAGGATAATCTTAGTCGATGTTAGATCTACCATTGCTCAATGAGGTAAAGGATATTGCTATCGCAGCGGGCGCCGAAATTCTCGAGGTTTACAATTCCGATCGGGCCATCGCGGTAACGACGAAACAGGATGATTCGCCTATTACCGATGCCGACCGCCGCGCCAATCGTCTGATCATCGACCGTCTGAGTAAGCTCACGCCAGATATTCCTCTTCTTTCGGAAGAATCTGATGCGATCGATTTCTCTCAAAGAAAATCCTGGCAACGCTACTGGCTCATCGATCCTCTCGATGGCACGAAAGAGTTTATTGGGCGCAACGGTGAGTTCACCGTCAACATCGCGCTAATCGAAAATAACACGGCGGTTGCCGGGGTAGTCTACGTGCCGGTTTCTGGTGTCAGCTATCTCGGTGGTATTGGGCTGGGGGCATGGAAGCAGGATTTGAATTGCCCGGATGCTGTAGCGAACCCAATAAAGTGTCGACTCATGGAGCAAGAGATCGGTGTAAGTATCGTAGCGAGCCGTCGTCATCGCGGCGAAGATCTGGATGCAGTGATACAACAGATCGAAGGACAGCTCGGCAAGGTTGCGATAGTGAGTATGGGCAGCTCGTTGAAGATGTGTCTGCTGGCTGAAGGGAGGGCGGATATTTATCCTCGTCTGGCCCCCACCTCTGAATGGGATACTGCTGCGGCTCAGGGTATTCTCACTGCGGCTGGCGGGGCGATTGTAGATCTAAAGTTTCGGACCCTGCGCTACAATACCAAGGCCGAGTTGCTAAACCCCTATTTTATAGCCTTAGCGGATCCGCTCTACCCCTGGCAGCAGTTGCTGGACAAGCAACTATAAAAGTATTAGCTTCTTGCTCTGTTTTAACCATTGCTCAATCTACTCACTCCTAATTACTAATATCTATCATCTTGAGGTGCGCGTCGTTCGTTGGGTACAAGACATGCAGTTAGACATAAGCTATTCACTAGAGAGTTGGAAATCAGAATGACTAAAAAATTATGGATGAGACTATCGCTCATCAGCTTGTTGGTCTGCCAGATTCACTTGTCGAATGCGCAGGACTGGTCGGAGAATTTGGTGGCGGCCGAGTCCGTAGGTATGTCGTCTAGTGCGCTGGCAGACGCAACTGCTCGCTTACAGAAGCATATAGATGATGGCGAGATAGCCGGTGTTGTTGCAGCGGTATCCAGAGATGGCAAGCCGGTCTATTTCGAATCTCTGGGGAAATTGAATCTGGAGAGTGGCCAGCCTATGCAAGCCGATGCGCTTTTCAGAATCTATTCCATGACCAGAGAGGTCACCAGCGCCGCCGTCCTCAAATTATACGAAGAGGGTAAGTTTCAACTAGGTGATCCAATAAAGATGTATCTGCCCGAATTCGAGAACCAGCGAGTGCTGCTCGACTCGTCCAGCACCGATATCACCCAGACGAAGGCGCGCACAGGTGATATCACCGTTGCCAACCTTCTTACGCATACGTCGGGCCTGGGTAGTCGTAGCTCGGCATTGTATAGAGAAAGTAATGTTAGGGACAAGAACTTTACTCTTGATCAAATGGTTTCTAATGCTGCGCGGGTTCCATTATTTCAAGACCCTGGCACACAGTTCCGGTACGGGATACATGCAACCATATTAGGAAAGTTAGTAGAAGTCTGGTCGGGGCAGCTATTTCAGGATTATCTGCAGGAAAATATTCTAGATCCTTTGGAAATGAATAGCACAATGTTCTGGGCGGATGGAGCAGATGCCAGCAGGCTCGCCGAATTGTACCGACCCATAAATGGTGAGCTACGTCCTTACAAGATTGAATCTGTGCCATGGACTTCGCGTCCTGCACTGATCGAGGGCGGCGTTGGTTTGTTATCATCCGTCCCCGATTTTTTAAATTTCTCACAGATGGTACTCGATAGAGGTCAATTCAAGGGCCGAACGGTTTTAAAAGAAGAAACTGCCGCACTGATGTATGTGAATGGGGTCCCGGATCAGGCTATGCCCATAGGCGATCGTGGCTACTGGCTAGGTTCTGGTTGGACTCTAGGTGGCTTCAATTTAGTCATGGACCCGGCGCAGTACAATTTTCCCGTTTCCGAGGGCACAATCTGGTGGGATGGTTCTGCCGCTACACGTTATTTTATCGATCCGAAGGAGTCGCTGGTCATCGTAATCATGGCGCAGCTTTCGCCATCGAGTGGCGGGGGTTTTCGAGAAATATTTAGCGAGATGGTGGACAAGGCAATCATACAGCGACGATAAGCTCTCTCCATAGAAGATGATTCTGCGAGAAGCCCTAGTCGGTCTTGGCTTCTCGCAACATCATCGAATTAATCAGATCGGGCAGCTCATTCGTGTCATAGGGCTTGGCAATCAGAATAACATTCTTACGATCCGCGAGCCGATCCTTCAATTTTTTCTCGGCATAGCCGGTAGCCAAGAGAATCGGTAATCCAGGCGATATCTCCAATATCTTGGTTGCTAACTCAACACCAGTCATACCCCCCGGCATGATGACGTCAGAAAATACTAGATCGATATCGGAGTTGGCCTTGAATTCTCGGAGCCCGGAACTGCCGTTGTCAGCAGAAATTACCTCAAACCCCGCAGACTGCAGCAGATGGCTCGCCACGTCTCGTACACTGTCGTCGTCCTCGACAACCAGAATTTTACCCTCGTAGTTTGCCTTCTCATTCCTAACAATCTTAACCGGTTCGGGAACACTGGTCGGTTCGCCGGTTATCGGTAAGAACAGACGAAAGGTTGTGCCTTGGCCGAGTATGCTGTCGACGGTTATGTTGCCGCCGGATTGTCTTAGAAATCCATATACAGTGCTCAGGCCCAATCCGGTTCCCTGGTTTTTTTCCTTGGTGGTGAAGAAGGGCTCGAAAATTTTCTTCTGAATATCCAATGGGATGCCTGTCCCGCTGTCGGTAACGGTAAGCTCAACGTAGTCCTGCAGATCGTTGCTGCTCTCGTGTCCAAGGTGCGATTCTGCTAGTCGAACTTTCTTCGCACTGACGGCTAATTTGCCGCCATTGGGCATTGCGTCTTTGGCGTTAACACAGAGGTTGAGTATTCCATTCTCTAGCTGGTTGCGGTCGGTTATGGCGATGCAATCTTTGTCACCTATATTCAGGCTGAGATCGATATCCTCGCCTAGAATTCTCGCGAGAAATTCATACATTTCGGTAAGCATCTCGTCAATGTCTACAGGCGTGTTGATGAGCGCCTGTTCTCTTGAGAAGCTAAGTAATCTGTTATTTAGCTCTGCTCCATTCTTGGCAGCATTCATTACCTTTATTACAAGGTTGAGCGCATCTTCATTGTCTACGAGTTGCCGTTGCAAAAATTGCAAATTACTCATGATAACTGTTAGTAGGTTATTAAAATCGTGAGATACGCCGCCAGTCAGCCGGCCAATCGCTTCCATCTTCTGCGATTGAATAAGCATGTTCTCCATCTCTTTCTGTTTCGTTGTATCCGCAAAGCTAACTACGGCACCGATTACCTTCCCTGCTTTTTTTAAGGGTTCGCTAGAGAAACGCACTGGTATCAGGCTAGAGTCCTTCCTGGTGAAGGCGCTATCCACTAGCTCAGCGGGGAGACCCATTAGATACGATGTAAGAATCTCTTTGTTAGATTGAGTAATGCTATCGGGTGAGTCCTGAACCGGGCAGATCAGCTGTGTAGCACTCATGCCCAAAAGTTCGCCTTCTTCATAGCCAAGTAGTTTAAGGGCCGATTTGTTGATGAAGGTGATAGAACCAACATTGCTGATGCCGAAAATACCTTCTTGGACTGCCTCCAGAAGCAATAGACGATCCTCGTCTGCTGATTTTAGCTTCTCGTCCACGTGAGCTTTCTGGCTTTGTAAGGTAGCTTGGCGCCTTCGCTGTTTCGCCAGCTCTTCTTCCTTCTCCAATAGATTCGTTGCATCGGCTTTCAATTTTTGCTGAAGATTTCTATTCTATATATTGAGTCGTATGCTATGTCGAAAGTCTCCTGAGATTCTCATGGCTATTGGAATTATGAAGGCAACGAAGATTGCATAGCCTCCTCCAAGAGGAATCTGGTTTTCTGAGATGTTTAGAAATATGTAGCTGAAATAGAGAGCCGAGGCAGGAATGGTAAAACTAAAAAACACCTCACGCAGCACTGACATGGTTGTCGCCGCACCCGCCAACAGTCCAGCAAGCCACAAGCTGATGATCGCAACGGTAACGAAGGAGGGATCTTCGGGTAATACAAACGCCAAGCTACCCCATATGCAGCCTGAGATAAATGCGCCAACTATCAGAAATCGCCAGTCCGAATCGTAGTTGTAGGATGTCGATGGTCTTCGGTTGTGCAAGTAAGCAATGAGTGCGCGAATAGCGGTGTTAAGTACCAGAGCCCCGTACCATACATAGGCGATTGGATTATAGGCGGTAGTGAGCAGTAGTGCTAAGAGGAAAGATCCGGTGGCGATATCCGCAAGTAAGATGAGGGGTAGATGATCCCATAGCATCTTGATCTGCTCGCGGCGAAATTCTTGCGGCTCTATCTGGTGCCAGTCGCTAGTTACGGTGGTTTCGTCTGTGGCGTTTGTCGTCGTGCTGTCAGCTGCCAATTAAATCACCGTTAGTTCGAGGTTCTGTGGTCGGAAAAATCGTTCCTGAGTATTGTCTGAGTCTCCTATATTTTGTGGGTAAACCTCAAGGGAAAACTAAGCAGAGCTGCCTAGCTTATAGAGTTGTCGGCTCTCTTTACGGAAATGGGGGCTATATGCGGCGAATCGGTAAGCTAGAGGGAGACAGGGAAGCTTCTTCCGTTTGTAGGAATAATTCTCACGCCTCATTGAATTGGATCTTATTATCGGCGTATCTTTGACCTGCAATGTCTGTTTTTACTCTATAGAGACTAGATAATGGATCGTAGTCGCAAACTAAAATTTGAATTGCTGGCCGATCGTCCGGAAGATGTGCCGCTGGTTATCGATTGGTGGCGAACTATCTGGGCCGATCGCATCGGTGAGGACGTCGAGCTAGCCAGAGAACAATTACGATCCTCTCTGAAGTCTAGTGGGCTACCGATTCATATACTCGCTACGGTAGACGGCAGGCCGGTTGGTAGCGCTGCGCTGAAAGATCAGGAGCTGGCGGAGCTGTTTCCCGATTACCACTACTGGTTGGGCAGTGTGTTCGTGGAGGCAAATTCGCGAGGTGACAAGATCGCATCCAGGTTGAGCCAGCGGGTCGTAGAGATGGCTAAGTTGTTACAGCTTCCGCACCTATATCTGCAGACGATCGATCTAGAAGGCGGGCTCTATGCCGACTTAGGCTGGGAGGCTATAGGCGAGTTTACACATAGGGACGAGCGTGCCCTGCTCATGTTGAAGAGGCTGTAGGCGTAATGAAGATCATCCGAAGCAGGCCTGGTCATGAAATAATTCTATCGAACTATTACCAGGCTAATCTGGCGCATTTCAAAAAATGGAGTCCGCTTATGCCGAGGACTCATCATTCGGTAGCTAGTTGGAGTATTCGCCTTGTCGAGCGGGAAAAAGAATTCGAAGAGGATAAGTCGGTGCACTTCATCGGCACCAATGATTCCGAATCCTTGCTTATCGGAACCTGCTCTATCAGTAATATCGTTCGCGGCGTTTTTCAATCCTGTCATATAGGCTATTCGGTTGATAGAAATTTTGAAGGGCAGGGGAAAATGCAGGAGATAGTAGAGCACACTATAGGCTACGTGTTTTCGGAGCTCAAGCTGCACCGCATTATCGCAAATCATATGCCAGCGAACACACGATCGGAGGCGTTACTAAAGAGGCTTGGGTTTGAGCGTGAAGGATACGCGAAGCGTTTTCTTCAGATAGATGGGAAATGGGAAGACCATGTCCTAAATTCTCTAATCAACAAAGACTACAGAGAGTGAACTGTAGATAAGAGTAATGTGTAATCAGCCTAACGAAGGAATAGTGCCACTTCATTCTTGAAACATGGGCCTGCAGGCAGGCAAAAGAAGTGGAGCAAGAGTTTGAAAACCTAGCCGTACAGCGGGTAGTCGCTAATGACTGTATACCTTGCGCCCTTGGGTAATGTCTCCGAGCGGTATAGTTGGTAGCGATCGAAGATAAAGTCGCCCCAGCGTCTATCGCTGTACTGTGCTGTTACATCCTTGAGAATGCCTTCTGCGGATTTATCAAACCTAGCTAGCGTAATATGAGGTATGAATTTTCTCTCCTCGACGGCGTAGCCGAGAAACGTAAAGTCCTCATTGAGTCTTGAAACCAGCTGTTCGAGGGCATCACTCTTTTCAATGCCCAGGCAGACTGAATTACTAAGGAATTCTATGCCATGGCAGCGCAGATTTAGGCCCGGCTGCTTGCTGCTAAAGTTTCGAAGAATCGAATTGAGGAGGCCGACTTGATCCTGGTCGACCGCGCCGATGAATTTGAGTGTAATGTGCAGATTCGTCGCAGGCACGACCCTTACACCTCTGAGCGCTAAGCGCTTCAGCTCTTCAAGTAGTGGCTGTGCAGCATCGGGCAGCTGGCAGGGTATGCCTACGAAGCAGCGTATTTTCATTATTTTTGGTGTCTCAGTCATTTGCCTTGATTCTACGATTATTCTTCCAGATATTCTCTCGCTACGACCTAGCCTGTCTCTTCGATAGCCCGGCTTACTTAGCAATTGCCGACGATATCGAATAAAATACCCGCTCCTTCAGACACGACCTCTAGAAGAAGGCGCGTTGAGAGGGTATACAGTAAGCATGCAAACTCTTGTCTCGATTGAGTCCTACATCCATGGCATCACACTCTACACATCTTGAAGAAGCGAATGCGGAACTTGTTGCGCTCAAACAGCAAGTGCTGCGAGCCTGTTCCAACATCAAGGCCAAGTGTTCCACTAATGACAAGCTGGACGGCAAGCTACTCGACGATTGGCAATTGCCAAGCTATGAGCTCGCTTTCTCTGTCGCGGAACTATCCGCAGTAGCAGCATTTAATGACTATGCCAAGAACCTGTCCACAGATGCACTAACGCAGCAGCTTGCCTTGAGTTTCTGTGCCGAGACTCTACAGGCCGTCTTAAATCGTTTAATCGCTAGAGCGTCAGATGTAGATCTGGATAAATCCGAGCTTCTGGGATTTCACGCGCGCGAAAGTTTCAAGAAACTACTGGATCTTTATGCGAGTTCAGAATGTTTGGCGCGTTTGGGTGCTGAGATAGCGGACAAGAATGTGCAACGACTACCTTCGTTGCTGGATGAGGAGAAGGAGCTGGTTCGGGAAACTTTCTTTCGTTTTGCGAATGACGTGGTAATGCCTCTGGCTGAACAGATCCATCGCAACGATGAAGATATTCCCGATTCCATATTGCGGCCAGCAGCAGAGTTAGGCTGTTTCGGTACTTGTATACCCGAACGCTTCGGCGGGCTGCAACCAGACTCACGACCCGACAGCCTGAGCATGATTGTAGTCACGGAAGAGTTGTCACGAGCTTCTCTTGGCGCTGCCGGCAGCTTGATAACAAGGCCGGAGATCGCAGCAAGAGCCTTGTTAAGCGGAGGGACTCAGCAACAGCAACAGAGATGGCTTCCGCCACTCGCCGCTGGAGAAATACTCTGTGCGATTTCCATTACCGAACCCAATACAGGCTCCGATGTTGCCGCAGTTTCACTCAGGGCGACACCTGTTGAGAATGGATGGCTACTGAACGGTAGCAAGACTTGGTGCACCTTTGCCGGTAAATCTGAGCTGCTCGTAGTATTGGCCCGGACGAATGCAGATCCTGCGCTAGGCCATAGAGGGCTTAGTCTTTTCCTCGTAGAGAAGCCGGCGTTTGCAGGACATCAATTTACGCATGAGCAGGCAGGTGGGGGAACGATAAAGGGAAAGGCAATTGCGACTATTGGCTACCGTGGCATGCATTCCTATGACTTGTTCTTCGAAGACTTCTTCGTGCCGGCGGAGAATCTTGTTGGCGAGGAGGAAGGTGAGGGAAAAGGCTTCTACTACACCATGGCCGGTTTTGCAGGTGGTAGAATTCAAACGGCGGCAAGGGCAACCGGCGTTATGCAGGCAGCATTCGAGAGTGCACTTTCCTATGCGAAGGACCGAAAAGTTTTTGGTAATGCCGTGGCAGACTTTCAATTTACCAAGGTGAAGTTGGCTAGGCTGTTAGCCACGCTCACGGCTGCACGGCAGTTCAGTTATTCTGTGGCGGAACTCATGGACGAGGGGAATGGACAGATGGAGGCTAGTCTTGTGAAATTGTTTAGCTGTCGCGCTGCGGAGACGCTCAGTCGTGAAGCACTGCAAATTCATGGGGGCATGGGCTATGCGGAAGAAAGCGCGGTAAGTCGGCTGTTTGTCGATGCTCGTGTACTCTCGATATTTGAAGGCGCAGAAGAAGTGCTGGCGATTAAAGTTGTAGCCCGAGAACTGATTGAAGATGCTAATTGAGCATTCTCGAATCTAACTCTGATAGAGTAGTAGCTTAATGACACTCGATGCCAACAGATTGTTGAACAAGAATTTTCCACCTGTTCAACAGACATATACAACCAAAGACTGCATGTTATATGCGCTAGGTATCGGAATGGGAATAGACCCGCTAGATGAAGAGTGCCTTCGCTTCGTATTTGAAGAGAACCTGAAAGTAATGCCGAGTCAGTCGGTAATGATGGCGCATCCGGGTTTCTGGGCGCGGGAAGACGATACCGGACTCGACTGGCTGAAGGTTCTGCACCTGGGGCAGGAGATCATCATGCATAGACCTTTTCCTAGTGAAGGCACCGTCGAGGCGAAGACGCGAATAACGGAAGTTACTGACAAGGGCGAACGTATAGGAGCGCTAATAGTTTCTGACAGAGTCGTGCGTGACGTCGCCACCGGAGAGGACATTTGCACGCTGGTTACAACCATAATTGCGAGAGGCAATGGAGGATTTGGGGGCGAGCGTAAGTCGACTTCGAAGACGGATCTCATACCCAAGACTGAGCCAGACATTGTCTGCGACCTGCCTACATTGCCCCAACAGGCGCTCATCTATCGCTTGTCCGGTGACTTCAATCCACTGCATGCATCGCCAGATGCGGCTAGGGCAGCAGGGTTCAAAGCGCCAATCCTACACGGGCTGTGCACCATGGGTGTAGCAACCCATGCGCTGTTAAAGAGTTGTTGTGACTACGATACCTCGCGTTTCAAGCGCATGCGATTGCGCTTTTCTGCACCGGTGTATCCGGGCGAAACTATTAGAACGGAGATATGGAACAACGGAAATGAGATGACGTTTCTGTGTAAGTCAGTAGAGCAGGACAAAATCGTAATTAATAATGGCTATCTTCTCATCGAATAGATCTATCTGAATATTGGAGCTCAATTGCAAGCTTTACTAAGTGGTATGCGTGTCGTCGAAGGCAGCGCCTTCATTGCGGCCCCCTCGGGCGGGATGACTCTCGCGCAGCTTGGGGCGGATGTCATTCGCTTCGATCAGATCGGTGGTGGAATCGATTATCGGCGCTGGCCCGTAACGGACAAGGGCAAGAGCCTGTACTGGCACAGCCTGAATAAAGGCAAGCGCTCCTTTGCCGTAGATTTTCGTAAACCCAAGGGTCAGCAACTCATCACCCAGCTTATCGCTGCGGACGGTGATGACGCTGGTATTTTTCTAACGAACTTTCCTGCGAAGGGTTGGCTGGCAGATTCTGCGTTGCGAGCGTTGCGACCTGACCTTATCTACCTGAATCTAACCGGCGATCGCCACGGCGGTAGTGCCTTGGATTACACGGTGAATAGTAAGATAGGTCTACCGTTTCTCACCGGCGATGGGCAAACCCCGAGCAACAATCCCTTTCCTGCCTGGGATGTTATAGCGGGACAGCACATAGCGCTTGGCCTGCTCACAGCCGAGCGTCATAGACGAATTCATGGCCAGGGGCAGTTTATACGACTTGCGCTGGCCGATGTTGCTCTGGCCACGATGGGTCATCTTGGGTATCTGGCCGAGGCGGAAGTCAATCGGGCGCCGCGTCAGGCAGTGGGTAATCACGTCTTCGGCAGTTTCGGGCACGACTTTCAATGTAAAGATGGCGAGCGAGTAATGATAGTTGGTGTTAGCCCGAATCAATGGAAGGCTATCGTGAGGGTCACCGAGACCGAAGCGGCGGTGGCGGCACTTGAGCTAGAACTTGGGCTGGATTTTTTTAAGGAGGGAGATCGCTATAGGGCTAGTGAACAGCTGCGGGAACTGTTCGCGCCGTGGTTTGGGCAGCGAGATTCGCAAATCGTGTATCGATCTCTCGATGAGGCCTCTGTATGTTGGGGGCCTTATCAAACCATAGAGCAACTCGTAGAGAACGACGTTGATTGCAGTGTTGATAATCCCTTGTTCGAAAGAGTGGAGCAGCCGGGTATAGGAGAATACCTTATGCCATCGAACCCATTGCACTTCGAAGGATTGCAAAGTGTCCCTGTAAAGCCTGCCCCCATTCTGGGCCAGCATACGGATGAGATACTCGCAGATACACTGGGGCTTTCCGATAGTGAGATCGGTAAGCTACACGATACTGGGGTGGTAGCAGGGCCAGAAAAAGAATAGGGGACCGAGTAGAATAACCGAACAGAGACAGACGCTTCCATATCGCCAAGGCTGACTAGGTCGCCCATCCCCCCGCTAATGGAATCACTTGTCCAACCATATGCCTGCAGTCTTCTCTTGAAAGGTAAGCTGCCAGTTGCGCCGTTTCGCTTGCCGCGCCTATCTTATTACTAGGCACGTTACGCTTAACATGATTCAGAAATTTTTGATTGTCGAGTATGTCGTCTGGGTAGTAGGTGTTGTTGTTGATGTAGTTCTGCGCGATGGCATTGACCTGAATATTGCTGCGCGCAAGTTCCAGTCCTGCTGCCTTGATAAAACCATTCTGCGCACCACGGGCTGCACAGTAAGCCGCATTGTTTGGGATTCCTCGCAGTGGTGCGGCACTGGTGATCGCAATTATCTTTCCGCTTTTTCTTTCTAGCATTTGTGGCGTGACCGCGCGGACTAGATACATCAGAGGATGCACTAAGGAATCGAATAATAGATTCCAGTTATCACTATCGATATTTTGCACCGGGCCTGTCATTGGCGGCTCGGCAAGATTGGCTACGAGAATGTCGATGTGACCGGCATCGGCGACTAATTTATTTATCTGAGCCTCGCTATGTAGATCAGAAGGGCCGGCTATAACATTAATTCCAATCTCTTCAAACTTCTCGCTGATGGCTGGGCCCATGTAGCTATCGATACAAGTCACAAGTGCGGTTCTGCGGGACATCATAATGCCTCATTCTGCTTCGAGTTAGTTTCCATTAGGTGCAAGACAAATTTCTCTAGCGTTTCGTAGGGCTGACAGCCGACAACAATCAGGTTATTTCCCAGGAATGTAGGCACCCCAGTAACACCAAGCTCTCGAGAGCGCTGCCAGTCTTCGTCTACGGCATTCTTAAATGCCCTATTCTCGATTATGCGTCTGGCCTCAATACCGTCCAGGCCCACCGCCTCAGCAACGTCCACCAGCACTTCGGTAGAACTGATATTCTTATTGTCCACAAAGTAGCTGCGATACAGGGCATCATGAATAGCTTCTCCGCCTGGCTGGGTGTCGGCCCATTTGCCCAGCTCCTGGGCAAGACGGCTATTAAAGGTGTGCGTGCGATCGCCATACTCGAGCCCAGCTTCAGCCATTAGGCCCTTCATCCGCTCGCGCATCGGAGCGAGGTCGCGACCAGCGAACAGCTCTGCCAGAGACTTGCCCTCCTGCGGTGTTTCCGGGTGTAGCGGGAAATGAATCCAGCGGGTTTTCACCGGGTAGTTCTGCTTCAATTTTTCAATACTCACGGTACTGAGGTAACACCAGGGTCAGATGTAATCGGTGAAGACGTCTATGGTTATTTCATGATCTGGCATGGAATTAATATCCTTAATTATCAACACGATAGCTTATTATCATTTGAGAGCCGCTTTGCATAATTCCCGTCGATATTCATTAATATAATCTCTCTACTATAACGGCGTGCAACTCATGTGCA
>CAJQHM010000048.1 GCA_905478195.1 uncultured Pseudomonadales bacterium | reverse complement strand
GAAGGCGGCAAACTGGCTCACATAGAGAGCACCAAGCACACCTAATAGCACCCCAATCGCAATACCCATTAGGCCGATGAAACAGCCTTGCCAGACGAAGATGCGATAGATCGTTGTTGGAGAAGTGCCCAGAGTGCGCAATATCGCTATGTCCCCACGCTTATCCCGTACTATCATTATTAATCCTACAACCAGGTTAAACGCCGCCACTGCAATTAGAAGCCACAACATAAAGCTAATGATGCCGCGAGAAAACTGTATATTTTCGTAGATCGCTCCTAAGGTGGCGACCCAGCTCTCACTGTGCAAGTCGCCCTGCAGATCGCCAAGCATGTCTTGGCGAGCCGTTTCGGCCTGCAATACATCCACGGTTCTGATATGAAGTGCGTTATAAGGGCTGCGCAACCTGAAAAGAGATCTGGCAGCCGCAAGATTTATCATCGCCAGGTTTCCATCTAGCTCTTCAGCTCCTACGCGATAAATTCCCACAACGTCGAAGCCTTTGAACGTGGCCAACGGCGTGATTGGATTTATAGATATAGAGGTAGAGAAAAGATCAATACGATCCCCCAAGCCCACTCCCAATCTGTTCGCGAGGGTTTGACCAAGAACTATGCCCCAGCGGTTTCCCTCTAGCGCGTCCAGGCTTCCAGATCGCATGAATCTATTAAGAGCGGATGATTCCGATTCCTGTGCCGCATCTATGCCATTGATGACAACACCTTTATTACTGTCGCCGGTAGCCGCCACTCCGATTGCCTGTATAACTGGCGCTATAGAAGTTACTGATGCATTGCGCGCTATGTTTGAACGAATCTCCTGCCACCGCGCAGCACTGAGGTTCTCTTCAGAACTTACAGTGATATGTGGCACTATACCCAGAACACTCTGGCGCATTTCTTTGTCAAAGCCATTCATCACGGAGAGTACGATGACGAGAATCGCCAAGCCTAGGGCCAGCCCAAAAATGGAGATAGCCGACATAAAAGAAACAAGATGACTGCTCTTGCCTGCACTAACATAGCGAAACGCAATGTAACGCGACAAACTCACGGACTTATTGTTCACGCAAAAGGCCATCGGCAAGCAATAGCTTGCGCTGCATAGAGGATGCGAGCACCTCATCATGGGTGACAACGATAAAGCTTATCTGCAAGGTGGTATTTAACTCATTCATCAATGCGTGTATTTCAATTGCAGTATTTCGATCGAGATTACCCGTCGGCTCATCCAGTAGCACGCAGCTTGGCTCTGCGACTAAAGCTCTGGCTATGGCTACACGCTGGCGCTCGCCACCGGACAGCTCGGAAGGTTTATGTGCAACCCTGGTTGCAAGACCGACGCGGCCAAGCATAGAGCGAGCGCGCTCGGCAGCATCTACCATAGACATACCTGCAATCAGCAGTGGCATGCATACGTTTTCCAAAGCGGTAAACTCACCTAGCAGATGATGGAATTGATACACGAAGCCAAGATGCTTATTTCGCAGCAAGCCTCTCTCGGTTTCGTCAACCTTCGCCAGATCTTTTCCGGCAATACTTACTTTGCCAGCAGTGGGTAGATCGAGACCACCCAGCAAGTTGAGCAAAGTCGTCTTGCCCGAACCTGAGCTACCAACAATAGCAATGCGCTCACCGCGCCTCACTTGCAGGTTCACCCCTTTCAATACATGAACTAGTTGTGGCCCCTGAGAATATGTTTTCTCAAGCTGCTCGCAAGTCACCACAGCTGCATCATCATTCATTATTGATTCATCATTCATAGCGTAGCACTTCCGCTGCCTGAATTTTGCTTGCCCTATAAGCTGGATAAAGAGTTGCGACAAAACTTATAGCCAGTGCCGCCAAGCAGACCAAACCTACTTCACCCCAATCTATTTGGGTCCGTAAATGGGAGATAAAATATCTGTTCGAGCCACCAGCCAGTGAATCAATAATTCGCTCCACAATCAGACTAATATCTGCAATATTCGCCGCCAAAAGAGTCCCGAGCAAGGCCCCCACCAGAGTACCTACGAATCCCGCTACCAGCCCTTGTACGACGAAGATACGCATAATGCTGCCGCGGCTCGCACCCATAGTTCGTAGGATCGCGACATCTGCCCCCTTATCGGCAACCACCATAACCAGAGTAGAAACAATATTAACCGCACCCACTACTAGAATCATCATTAGCATAAAGCTCGTCAGGATTTTTTCCATGCGCAGCGCATTAAACAGACTAGCCTGCGCCTCATCCCATGACTGTATCCGCAGGCCTGGATAGTCTGCAAACAACTCCTGAGCGATAGACTTGGCATTGAAGATATCATCGACACGCAAACGCAGAGTAAAACGTGACGCCGAATTCAACGCGAACAGTTCCTGGGCCTTAGCCAGATTTATTAATGCGGTGTCGCTATTCCCGTAGGCGCCGAAATCTGCATAGCCGACTACAGTAAAACTCTCTGTACCCGCCAAATTCCTGGCCAATAGACTTCCCAAAGCTGTCACCGATAGATCTGCGTTACTGTAGATACCCAAACTGCCGGCGAGTTGAGCCCCTAGTATGATTCCGTTCTCAGTCGCAGTCAGAGCAAGCAGCAACTCCCTATAGCGCGAACTCGGATTATCTACCACGTCGGCTTCGAGGCCGCCATCTACTCCGCGCAGACTTACAAAACGATTGTTTCCCTGATACAAGATATTGGCCTCTCCCTCCATGAAGGGGGATGCCGCTAAAACTCGCGGAGATTGCAGCGCAAGGTCAGCCAACTCTTTCCAATTGCTGCTGACCGCATCGCCGGAAATAGTGACATGAGGAACAGATTTTAGAGCATCGGCACGCAAGGTATCGATAGAGCCATTCATTACTGACAGAGCAACGATTAAGATTGTTACGCCCAGGCTCACCCCAAGCATGGAGATAAGGGAGACAAAGGAAAGAAAGAAGTTTCGCTTCCTAGCCAGAGAGTAACGCAAACCCACAAACACAGAAAACGGCTTAAGCATGTGCGAACCTTGTTACTTCTGAATCAGGGCCGAGTTACGGCCGCGAGGGCGGCGTGCCTTTCCGCCCTAATATTGTTCGGCGTGACGCTGCAAGAGTCGCTGCACCGTTTTGAAACTAATCGGCATCACCGGCGTAGATACCTCGCTGGAGATAGCGCGCAAAGACTTACCCTGCTTCTTGAGCTCCATGATTCTCCGCAGCACTCTCTGCTCCATAGGATTTTCTATAAGGCGTCCATTCTCGTGAATCATATAACCAAACGGCCGGCTTCCTCCCAGATAACGCCCCTGCTTTCGCTGACGTTGCTTAACACCCTTTATGCGCTCCGCAGACTTGCGCTTTTCCAAGGCACTGTATAACTCGGTAATTTTTATGAAATTCACGCTAAACTCAGGGTCAGTAATATCGCCGTCGAGTTCTACAATATGTAGCTGTACTGATATGTCTCGAAGCTTCTGTATCAATTTTACAACTTCATGGCTGGAGCTACATATTCTCTCAAGCTTACTGCACAAAACCACATCACCCGGTTGCAGCAGGCTCAATAGTCGCTTGCCTGAATCGCGGCGTCTGAATTCATGATTCCAATTACAATTGGTATCCCTCAGCGTCTCAGTCATAAACCAACTCTGACGGAGGCAGTAGGTTTGAATCGCAAGCAGCTCTGGTTCTAGTATCGCTTCAAGCTCGTCTTGCTCAAGGGAAGCTTCCAGTTCGGAAGTGCGGCAGTAAGAATAAATAGTCATTGATCTGGCCCCTAACAGCTTTAACGGTCCGCCCTATATTGAGCATTCACCGTCTATCGAATTCTTGTTCTAGTTGTTTAGCAGTAACACTGAATCGCCCGCAAATGGCTTAGCTAAATTCTATGTTTAGCCGGTATCTTATTGATTTTTTGTGTCTTTGTACCGGCGAAGCCACTGCGGCGGGTATTTTAACCACAGGACTTTCGTTTTATCAAGCTGCGTTGCAGCGACACAGAAATCACTGTTTCGAGTAAGTCGCAGCGGCATCACCGGTGATCAGTGCCCGGTTTCAGGGGCTCTATAGCGCTGTTCGGCCCTGAGGCCTACCATCGAAACTCGAGAATTCATCTTCTGAGAATGATGCAGGTTATTGTTTTTTTGAGAAAATTTAGTGAAAACAGCACGCCTCTAATTGAGTCCCACAGACTTTACTGTTATATTCCATCGCCATGGTCCCTCTATTTATGTATTTGAGAGAGCTGTCCTGTGATTCACAAGCGCCATAATGCGCGGATACAGGGCTTATGGATGTCTTCAGTAAATATTGAGACCTATTGGACTAAGATCTCCTGACGACACTATACAGGGTCCGAGCCATTTAGCCGTGACCACAGAGGCAGAATTACAGCTTCATAAGACTGATTGAACCCAAACATGGGAATCAGCAGATAGCTAGATAGACTGCTAACCCATTAAACAGTTATTAAAAGTCATGCCTCAATGGTCATGATGAGACAAACCGGATAAGTTTAGGATTTAGTATTCGAGAAAGGCAGCTGATGCTGCGCTGAAACCCAGCTCAAATCAGCTGGGCAACGAAAAACAAAGCTAAGTAATATTTTCAACAAAAACAATAGATTATATGCAACAAAGAGCCTCAAACAGGCAGTCCATTGAGCACAAAACGAGTCATAGAATATCTATGGCTGGTTTATTATTGTTAAAACGTTAAGAATTTGCTGTAGCTGAAGCCTAATCCACAGGATTCCGCTTCTTCGTTGCCCTCGTTCATAACTCTCCAAGAGTTATGCACATCCCACTCGGTATTCCTTCCTGAGTCTTCTTATCTGGTTCAACAACAAGTGAACCTATTATGAAAAGAATGCTTATTAATGCGACACAGGAAGAAGAGCTTCGAGTCGCCCTCGTCGATGGTCAGAAGCTTTACGATCTAGACATCGAACACCGCACCCGTGTACAGAAAAAGGCAAATATCTACAGAGGCAAAGTGACTCGTGTAGAGCCTAGCCTCGAAGCTGCCTTCGTCGATTTTGGAGCCGATCGTCACGGCTTTCTGCCGTTGAAAGAAATCGCCAAGCAGTATTATGCCAAAGACGTGAAATCCAGCAACATGAAGGAGCTGGTACCTGAGGGCACCCAGGTCATCGTTCAGGTAGAAAAGGAAGAGCGCGGCAATAAAGGCGCCGCCCTAACCACCTACATTAGCCTTGCCGGTCGGTACTTGGTATTAATGCCAAATAACCCAAAAGCCGGAGGTATTTCACGCCGCATCGAAGGCGATGACCGCTCCGAACTAAGAGAAGCTTTACGTGGCTTGGAAATTCCCGATGGCATGGGCATGATCGTGCGCACCGCGGGCGTTGGCAAAGCTCAAGAAGAGCTGCAGTGGGATCTAGACTATCTGCTAGCGCTGTGGACCGCGATTCAGGATGCGAGTACTGAGAAACCTGCCCCCTTCCTGATTTATCAGGAAAGCAACGTAATTATCCGTATGATTCGAGACTACCTGCGCAAAGATATCGGCGAGGTACTTTTCGATACCCCAGAATCCTTTCAAGAAGCTATCACCTTTATTAAGCAGGTGATGCCGCAATACGAAAACAGGATTAAGCTTTATGAAGACAAGCTACCTCTATTTAATCGCTATCAGATCGAAGGGCAGATAGAGAGTGCCTTTGAGCGCGAAGTAAAGCTTCCTGCAGGTGGCTCAGTTGTTATAGATCCTACCGAAGCATTGATCTCTATTGACATCAACTCCTCGCGAGCGACTCGTGGAGCGGACATCGAAGAAACAGCACTGAATACCAATCTTGAAGCTGCAGACGAAATCGCCAGACAGTTGCGCCTGAGAGATATGGGCGGGCTGGTGGTCATCGACTTCATCGACATGAACTCAAGCCGTAATCAGCGCGAAGTTGAGAATAGAATGCGCGATGCCTTAGAGGCCGATCGAGCGCGCGTACAAGTCGGGCGCATCTCACGCTTCGGACTGTTAGAGATGTCTCGACAGAGATTACGTCCCTCGCTAGGGGAAACCAGCGCGATTGTTTGCCCACGTTGTAGCGGACAGGGAACCATCCGTGACGTTGAATCACTATGCCTGTCTATCTTGCGAATCGTGCAGGAAGAGGCCAACAAGCAGAAGTGCCAGGAAGTTCGAGCAACCGTACCGCTAGTCCTTTCATCTTACCTGCTCAACGAGAAGCGCATTGCATTAGCAGATATCGAAGAGCAGAGTTCAACCAGGGTGCTAATAATTCCTAACCCTGAACTTGAGACTCCCCATTACGAAATTACAGCGGTGAACCAGCAAGACGAAGTCTATGAGGTAGATGTAACAGCCGTCGTTGAGCCACCTCCTAATGCGAAATCAAAAGAACAAACCGCCTCAGTGCAAAAACCAGCGGTAAGTAATCTGCCGGAACAACGATCGCCACCGCAGCCCAAGAAGCCGGTGCCTAAGAAAGGTTTCTTTGCGCGACTATTCGCTTCCCTGTTCGGCACTCCCGAGAAGAAGAAAGAAGAACCGAAGAAAAGACCTGAAGGCGGTAGTCGCAATAGATCGCGACAGGGTTCACGCAATCAGAACCAGCGCGGACAGCAATCTCGCGGTGGTAATCAACAGCGTAACGATTCACGCAGAGATCGCGGTGGAAAACCATCCAGCCAGAATCAGCGACGCAACCAGCCGAACAAGAATAGCGACGGCAGCAAAGCCAAGCCTGATAATGTAAACGCTAATACACAAGATAAGGCTGTGCGGACTGATAGCCCTAAGCAAAATTCAGAACCTAAAGCGCAGAGAAGACCAGCCAACAAACGTCCACGCAACTCGAACCAACGTAAGCGAGGTCCAAGGCCGGATCAAGCCAAGCCAAACGGCGAACAGGCTTCGCCTGATCAACAGCCCGCAACTGCAATTGTTGTGGAAGTAGATGGCAACAAGGCAGCGCCTGAAGCAACAAGCAATGGCAATAGATCTGGTCAGGGTCGTAACCAGCGAATACAGCAATCGAGCAGGACAAGCAATCGCGCCGATGCGAATGTGGCAGCCGATTCTGCTCCCTCACAACCAGCTGTCGGGAGCGGTAACCAGGCTCAACAGCCGTCCAGTAGTCCAGACAGGAGCGTGGCTGCGACTGCTAGCCAGGAGACGAAGACTGCAGCCCCGGTTGTATCGCAGCCGACGCCCGCTTCTACTGACAAGCCGCAGCAGGCGCCAGTGAATACACAAGAAAGCCCAAAAGATGCTAGCGGCAGTTCAGCGCCGGCTACAAGTGCGCAAGCGACGCAGACTGCGCCAGTAGCAGCGAAGCCTTCGCATTCAACTCCACGCGAGAGCAAAAGCGAAGATCGACCGGCGCCTGCTGAACGTTCTAGCAATACAGACGCGCCTAGCAAGGCTACCCCAGCGCCGGCTGCTGCCAAGCCTGAAGCCAAGCCCGCCAACCAGGCACCAGCACCGGCACAGCCCGTCACGGCGCCTAGGCCAAGTGGCGCTGCCGTAGCGCCAGTCGCCTCTTTGGGTCGCGCATCGAACGACCCGCGGGAAGTTAAGCGACGCGAAATGGCCGCTCAAAAGCAGCAAAATAAGGAAGGCTAGGCACAGGGCTAAGAACCGCAGAAGATAGAAGGCGAGAGGAAGACGACGTTTCTATTTAAGCCCAAACTACAGAAAGTAAAAAGCCCGGTTAGACCGGGCTTTTTTTGCCTGTTTTTTGACTATTTTCGGTCTATGTTTCGACTACTGTTTATCAATTCTTTGTTTACAGCAACGTGATTACCAAAACTTAGAGGGCTGCTTCTAGCTCTGGCAGAACCTTGAACAAGTCAGCCACCAGACCATAGTCGGCCACCTGAAAAATTGGCGCCTCTTCATCTTTATTTATCGCTACGATCACCTTGCTGTCCTTCATGCCCGCAAGATGTTGAATCGCTCCAGAAATGCCTACTGCGATATACAGATCGGGAGCCACAATCTTGCCCGTTTGGCCCACTTGCATGTCATTGGGAACGAAGCCGGCGTCAACCGCAGCTCTGGATGCGCCGATAGCAGCACCCAACTTATCTGCCACCCTCTCTAACAATACAAAGTTGTCACCGTTCTGCATGCCGCGACCGCCCGATATTACAATCGATGCTGCCGTCAGCTCTGGACGTTCGGAGACAGAGAGTTGTTCACTCACGAAAGCGGATAGCTCTTGGGTGCTGGCGAAATCTGAATTTTCGATGGGAGCACTTCCCCCCTTCTGCGCTTCGGCGAAAGCCGTGGTACGAACGGTTATGACCTTTACGCTGTCCGACGATTGCACCGTCGCCATCGCGTTACCAGCATAAACAGGCCGCACGAAAGTATCATCGCTCTTAACTTCCACGATATCTGATATCTGCGCAACATCTAGCAATGCCGCGACGCGGGGCAGCAAATTCTTCCCCGTAGTCGTTGCTGCCGACAAGATGTGTGTATACCCCTTGGCCAAATCTACAATCAGCGGTGCTACGCTTTCTGGCAACTGATGGGCATACGCTTCGGCGTCTGCGTTGATGACCTTCGCAACCCCGGCAACCTCTGCCGCCGCAGTTACGGCTTGCTGACAGCCGGAACCCACAACTAACACATGGACATGACCACCAATGGCCGCAGCCGCAGTAATGGTGTTCAAGGTGGCAGTTTTGATTGAAACGTTATCGTGTTCTGCTATTACTAAAATTGACATGCTTACCACCTATATGACTTTAGCTTCGGTCTTCAATTTATTAACCAACTCTTCAACGGACTCGACGATAACGCCTGCACTTCGCTCAGCAGGAGCTGCGACACTCAACGTCTGAAGTTTGGAGCTAATATCCACACCAAGATTGGCCGGACTTGTTTCGTCTATGGGCTTCTTCTTTGCCTTCATGATATTGGGCAGCGACGCGTAGCGGGGCTCATTGAGGCGCAAATCGGTAGTAATGATGGCTGGCAGACTAAGTAGAACAGTCTGTTCACCCCCATCTATTTCACGAGTAACCTCGACCTTACCGTCCTTAAATTCCGCCTTACAGGCGAAAGTACCCTGGGGATAATCACACAATGCAGCAAGCATTTGTCCCACTTGGTTATTGTCAGTATCGATAGACTGCTTCCCAAGAATAACCAGGTCTATCCCTTCCTTCTCTACCAGAGTCTTGAGAATTTTGGCCACGGCCAGAGGCTCTACCTGCTGATCAGTTTCTACCAGAATTCCACGATCAGCTCCTAAGGCCAATGCAGTGCGAATCTGCTCCTGACTCACCTTAGGACCTACAGAGACAGCAATAACTTCGTCAGCCGCTCCAGATTCCTTAATCCGAATTGCCTCTTCGATAGCAATCTCACAGAAAGGATTGATCGCCATCTTGGCATTAGTAAGGTCGACGCCGGTGCCGTCCCCCTTAACCCTAACTTTAACGTTCGCATCAACGACGCGCTTTATAGCAACAAGAATCTTCATGGATTCTCCATAGTGTGTCTAACAAGAATGGTTTAACTGGTTCGCGCCGGGAAAATTCCGTTTTCACCGCTCGAAAAAAGGGGGCAATAATGCCGTTTTTAGTGGTTTAGGTCAACATTACGCGGCAATTGTGACAGCATTTACAGACATTCGAACCCTAGTCAGCCAGACTGTCGAAAGTAAAAAATTCTCCGCCGCTGTAAATGCCAGTGACCAATTGACAGGACTGCGTTTCACGCGGCTCCATCAAATCTACTAGACGATAGAAAACAGCACGGTTAATCAGGGCATTAAGGCCGCTGCGCACATGCACTACGGGATGGGGCTCAGCGGTCTCAGGGTTAACGTCGATGCGGATAGAATGCTCAGCACCAGCCATCACAATCTCACCGGCATTCGTTGTAAAAATCAGATTCTGCTGCCTCCCCTCACCCGCGACTTCCATTTCCAGAGCGACGAAAGGGCAGTCTTGCACCTGAATTCTGACTTTCTCAACCGGCGTCACCAGGTAGTAGTCACCGTCATCCTCCAGCTTCAGTACTGACGCGAACAGCTTCACCATTGCCGGGCGTCTAATCGGCTGCCCCTCATGAATCCATGTTCCGTCCCGCGCGATGACCATATCCATATCGCCACAAAAAGGCGGATCCCAAAGATGCACAGGCGCCGGCCCACGACTCTTGATCTTGCGCAGCAATTCAAATGGGTCGACGGCCCTACCTGCGCTATCTGCGGCCTCTCCAGCAATGTCTTTGTCTACACGGTTATCTGAGATCACCCTGCTCCTAATCTGGAATAACATAAAGAATCAATGATGATACGATTTGCCGACAGCAATCGCAAAGATCGTTCCAAGTCCTACATGCTACTCGCTATGGCCTAGGGCTAGAAACTGTCAGGTGTTACACTTATCGACCTTACCAATTACTCCAATGTCAACGCCGCGGACACCATGCCCTCAAAATTACGTGAATCAGAATTTCGAGACTTACTTAGCCAAGATAGACCACTGATTGACGTTCGTGCCCCCTTGGAGTTTATGCGTGGTGCCTTTCCTGCGTCTGTAAATCTGCCGCTGCTTCTAGACGATGAGCGACACGAGGTCGGCAAACAATTCAAGAGTGCGGGGCAGGATGCCGCCATAATCCTCGCCAACGAATTGGTTGGCGGCGACAACAAGCTAGAGCGCCTCAGTAAATGGAAAGACTTTCTCAAGCGTAACCCTTCCGCTGCAGTTTATTGCTTTAGAGGCGGCCTGCGTTCGCAGACGGTGCAGCAATGGATGATCGATCAGGGCATTGATGTCCCTCTCGTAGAGGGAGGCTACAAGGCGCTGCGGCGTTTCCTTTTGAAGACAATAGAAAGGGTAACCGGCCAATCCAGCTTCATGATCATAGGCGGAAAAACTGGCAGCGCCAAAACGCACCTGATCAATGCGCTTAACTACAGTATTGATCTCGAGGGCCTAGCCAATCATCGCGGCTCGGCTTTTGGGCGACGCATTCTTGGACAGCCCACACAAATTGATTTTGAAAATCACCTCGCCATAGCTCTGTTAAAGCTTCCCTACGAGAAACCCGAACATCTATTCCTGGAGGACGAAAGTCGTGCAATAGGCTCTCTTTCCCTACCGAAGGAATTCCATGACAAGATGGGCGATTCACCCATCGCCATGCTGGAAGAGACTCTCGAGGCTCGCATAGAGACAATTTACAAAGATTACATCTACTCCAACTACAAAGATTTCCAGAATCAAGATAGAGAAGCTGCTCAGCAAAATTTTTCCAATTTCCTCCTGGGCAGCTTGCAACGAATACAGAAACGACTTGGAGGCGAGAAATTTACGCAGCTGCACGCCATCATGAATGAGGCATTAACACATACCGACCCTGGCGAGTCAGAATCACTGCACAAGCTGTGGATCCAGCATATACTATGCGACTACTACGACCCTATGTACGAATACCAGATGAACAAGAAACTAAACCGTGTCGTCTATAGAGGTAATAGAGACGAGTTCCTCGCCTGGGCATCACACCTAAATAGGGATAGCTAGGCAGTGACAATACGTCGATTCAATATTGAACCGCTACTCCCCTTGCTGCAACAGGGCTTTACTCTACTGACACCGAACAATAGAAGCGTTGACGGTATTTTGCGGGAATTCGCCAGCACTCAAGCTCGTGATGCAAGCACGCTCTCAGGGTGGCAACGCCCATCCGTATTCGCCATCGATATCTATATTCAACAGCTGTGGCAAGTCGCTGCCTCACAAGGCATTGCTCCCTTTCATAAAACGACGCTGTTAAGTCGCTTTGACGAACAAGAACTTTGGCTACAAATTGTAGAATCTAGTTTTGACAGATACCCCCTGCTCAATAGCGAGGAAACCGCAAGCTCGGTAGCCAGAAGCCATCAGTTCTTTAAACAGTGGAAGGTAGCGTCCTCGGACAAACTCGACCACTATCAAAGTGCCGTAGACTTTCAGACGTTTCTCGACTGGAGTAATCAGTTTGAAAAGGCCTGCTCGAAGAATAGCGCCCTCAGCCTTAGTGATGCTGGCAAAGTCATCATCGCCAACATAGAAGTGCTGCGCCAAATACTCCCACGAAAAATAGGCCTGATTAACTTCAATCAAGCACCCCCGCTCTACGCTGAACTATTTGAAGCATTTTCTCGGGTTAGTGATGTCAGCAGACAGGGGGAAGAAACCTCAGGGAAACAGCTAGGGCCGTCTTTTGCCGAGACTGATGCTGCGAGCACAAACCGCAGCTATCAGAATGCTAAAGATGAGGTTGCCGAATGCATAGCCTGGTGCCAGGACAAGGCGCGCCAGTCCACACAAGCGCACATAGGCATCATTGTTGATCCTGCCCGCTCTTTGGAAGCTCCAATTGAAGAGGCTCTATTTAAGGCGAGCACTCGCGAAACGATAGAGAGCTTCGATCTTTCAAAGATTCTGAATCGCTACCACAGCAGCGAAAAACTCGACGAGACAGCGCACTTCAATAGGGCTATCTCACTACTGTCATTGAATTACGACCTGGTGGATAGCGAACGATTCTGCAGGCTGTTACAGTCTTCCTTTACCGCGGGCGCCGAATGCGAAATTCAGTCCCGCATCGCCCTAGAGACTACTCTGCGCAAGAAAGCCGAGGCGGAGATTCGGCTCAGCCAGTTACGTCAGTTTATGCTGCAAGAAACGAGACAGCACTACTGTCCGATTCTTGCGGCTGCATTGCTCGAATTTAGCGAGTTGGCCCGTCATGCCGGCAGCCACCAAACTCTTCGCCACTGGCTACAGCTGTTTACCAAACAACTTCAGGCGCTAGGCTGGCCCGGCACCGGCTGCACAGAGGACAATCAACGACTCGCAGTCCAGTGGCAACAGAGCATACAGCGCTTCTCCGCCTCCTCTGCCATTCTCGGTAATATCTCAATCACCAAGGCACTCAGAAAATTACAGACCTTTCTGAAGCAGTCGAATGTAAATCTGAATTTCGATGATCGCCTACAGATTTCTATGCTCAATATCGAGGAGTCGCAAGACCTCGTGTTTGATCATGTATGGGTGCTCGCGGCGGATGATAAGAATTTCCCACAGGCTATAAACCCAGTTCCTTTTCTGCCCTATAGACTGCAGCAGGAACTGGGAATGCCCAACAGTTCCAACCAACAGCAATTAGAAACCGCCATTCAACAATTGGTAACGCTCCGTAAGAATACCGCAGGCACCATGGTTATTAGTCACCACACTCTCCAAGATGAGTTGTCTATCAGGCCCAGCGCATTACTCCAGGAAATACTCTTTGATGAGGCCGCAACAGATACAGACAATGCCAAGAACGAGGACGATCGCGAGAGAAAGCCAGCAGCAATGGCGAGAGCAAAGAACCACTTAGAGAGATTCCAGGATGTTCTCCACGTGCCGCTTCAACCCGATGAGGAAATTCTTGGCGGTACCGGCTTGCTCAGCAATCAATCGAATTGCCCCTTTAGAGCCTTCGCCAGAAATCGACTCAGAGCAACTGCGCTCGAAGAGTTTAGCCATGGACTGAACCCAATCGCCAGGGGCAATGCCTTGCACAAGGCGCTGGAGAATATGGGGTTGGGGATTGGAAATTCTAAGAGCCTACATGAGCGCTCCCTAGCCGAACTACAGAGACTGGTCAGTGCTAGCGCAAAGATTGCCACCGACTTCCTGAGAGCACATCACCCCGAGATCATGACTCCCGCTTTTTCCCTGCTCGAGCAGAAGCGCTTATCGAAGCTTTTGAATGGCTTTCTCGCAGTAGAGCAACAGCGGGCTGAATTCACCATACTTCAGAATGAGATGGCCGTTAGCTGGAAGCATTCCAAGCTTGCCTTATCACTGCGAATAGACCGGGTCGATCAGCTTGAGGATGGCAGCCTGGCTCTCATCGACTACAAGACTGGCAAGCACACTAACTACAAATGGCTGGACGAGCGGCCAGATGATATGCAGCTTCCACTCTATCAGATTGCGATTCAGAACAGTGATGAGAAGCCGGTAAGCGCAACACTTATCTATCAGCTGAACGCTGAGAATATTGGCCTGGTAAGTCCAATCGGCATAAGCACCCTCGGCGTGACAGTAAAAACCAATAGCCAGGCGAAAAACTTCGCTGGAGACTGGCCTGAATTACACGAGTTCTGGAACAAGACCATTTACTCGCTTGTACAGGAATTCGAGGATGGCCTCGCTGCGGTGGCACCTGCCCGAGGTTATACAACTTGCCAACACTGCGATCTTGGCCCCCTCTGCCGGGTGGCCGAATCGGAGCAGGCTCTGTTTCTTGCGGGCGAGGACGAGCTATGACTAATGCCCAGAGCAAGGTTGTAGACCTAGATGCCAGGCAGAACGCGCTGGACACGTCCTGCTCTATAGCCGTTCAGGCGCCAGCAGGTTCCGGCAAGACTGAGCTACTTAGCCTACGCTTTCTTAAACTGCTCGCCATATGCCAACACCCAGAAGAAGTGTTAGCGATTACCTTCACGAAGAAGGCGGCTAATGAGATGGCAGAGCGCATTCTGAATACGCTGGAATGGGCTCAGAACATCGATCCGAATGCTATTCAGACTCAGCTTGACCATGACCGCTACGAGATTGCGAATAGCGTTTTACTACAAGACAAGGAGATGTCCTGGCAACTACAGCAGTCTCCTAATCGTCTACGCATTCAAACTATCGACAGCTTTTGTAATTTTCTCGCAAGCAGGCTGCCCATTCTCTCTAACTTCGGCGGTCCACTGCAGATCAGCGAACAAGTCGATGATTGTTATCAATTAGCTATTCGCAACTTTCTCAAACTACTGGATTCAGATTCGCCTATCGCCGCCTCGATTGCCGAACTGATGCTGCATTTTGACAATGACGGCAACAAGCTAGAAACACTGTTAGGCAGCCTCCTAAAGCAACGCGAACAGTGGATTGGCGATATCGTTGGGGTTGCAAGTGACCCGCAGCAGGCCTTACAGCATCTAACTGATAATCTCTTGGAACTCGTCAGCGAATCAATAGCCGAAGCCACACATTTGCTACAGCCCTATTCTGCGCAGCTACTACCCTTACTAGACTATGCGACAAAGAACCTTGCAGACGAGGACAGTGATTCTCAGTTACTGCTATGTGCTGGCCTCGATGATTTGCCCCCTGGCGAACCATACAATCTCAATGTCTGGATTGGCCTCAGTGAATTGCTTCTAACCAAGAGCATGGACAAAGCAGCTTTTCGCAAGACCGTCAATAAGAATGCCGGCTTTCCAGCCGCATCCGGCAACAAAGAACAGAAACTGTTACGCAGCGATAACAAGAAAGCCATGGAGAGCTTGCTAAAATCGTTGACCGAAGCAGACGGACTCTTATCGTCACTAGACTACTTGCGTAGGCTTCCCCTGCCAAACGACGACAGTAATTCCTGGGACTTCCTGCACACCCTCACCGCGGTGTTGCCTACTCTGATGGCGCAGCTCGAACTGGCGTTCACACAGAAGAACAAGGTTGATTATCCGCAGGTTAGCCTGGCTGCAATTCGCGCACTGGGTAGCGAAGACAATCCAACCGATCTAGCCCTTAGTCTCGACTACCAGATCAAGCATATTCTCGTAGATGAATTTCAAGACACATCGTCGTCGCAGATGGACTTGCTTAAAAGACTGACCGCCGGTTGGGAGCCTGACGACGGCAGGACTCTGTTTGTAGTCGGCGATGCAATGCAGTCCTGTTACGGATTTCGCAATGCCAATGTGGGCCTATTCATTCGACTGCGGGAGACTGGCCTTGGGCACATTGCAATACTGCCGATTGACCTCGTCGCGAATTTCAGATCGGACACCGGTGTAGTCGACTGGGTTAACGCTACCTTCGCCGGAGCCTTCCCTGCCCATAACGACATCTCTAGAGGTGCAGTTAGCTATTCCTATTCTCAAGCCGTTCACTCAAGAGATGTGACGCCCGCGGTGACTAGCCGAATCTATCAATACAGCGATCAAAGCAAGACCGAAGCAGCGATAGAAGAAGGCGCATATATAGCTGAAGAGATCTCGGATTTGAGAAAGCAGTTTCCCAAGCGCAAGATAGCGATACTCGTTCGCAGCCGAGGCCATCTTGAATATATTTTGCCCGCTCTTCGCGAAGCAGAAATACCCTGGCTCGCTAATGAAATAGACAGACTCGACAGTCTGCCCGTAATTACCGACCTAAGGAGTCTAACAAGCGCTATATGCAATCAGGCGGACAGGCTATCCTGGCTGGCAATACTGCGCGCACCTTGGTGCGGCATCTCTCTGGAAGACCTTCATCTTGTCGCAAGCTGGAAAATCAATATTAGCGTCTATGAAAGTCTGAGCCAGCTATGCTCAGACCCGCAAGCGCCTAAACTTAGCGCAGACGGACAGGCAAGAATACACAGCATCACCGCCGTATTGAGGAACGCCTTAGCAGCAAAACAACATGGCAGGATTAGCCGCGTAATACGCAGCACATTTATCGACCTAGGCGCAGAGTTGCTAATTAGAACTGACGCAGAACTGGACAGCGTCGAGAGATTTTTCGAAATCCTGCAGTCCTGCGAAGTCGCTGGCGGCCTGGAAAACTTTGGCGACTTTGAAGCCAGAATTGCAAACAGCTTCGTATCGTCGGCTGCGGATACCCAGGCTAACCCTGTGCAGATAATGACTATTCACAAATCGAAAGGACTGGAATTCGACCATGTCTTTCTACCCGGTCTCGCTCGTACGAGTCGCGCAGATGACAAGGCACTACTATTGTGGCATCAGCGGCTGAATAAGTACGGTCAGAATAGAATATTTCTGGCTACACTTTCTGCAACAGGTAGCGAAGACAACAATCTCTATAATTTACTTAAGTTTGAGAAGGCAGAAAAATCTCGACTAGAGAGCACCCGACTCCTTTATATCGGCGTTACCCGCGCAATGAAATCCGTCTACCTCTCTGCCGCATTAGCTGACAAGGACGGCATGATTACAGCGCCTGGCTCACGGACTCTGCTAGCTACTATCTGGGCACAGATGACGGAATCTGCCATCTATGCAAGTGGTGACAACGCAATCGATTATATTACTGTGAACTCTATGCGCCCGCTTATCGATCAGCAAGACCCTCTGCAATCATCGCACCGACTCCAGCGCCTAACTGACGATTTCTTTGCAAATTCCCATCAGAGTCTGACAACCGCAGATACCACCCTCGATGCTGAAGACGCAGACGAAGTTGCTGCAACTGTGCTTGTCAGTGAAAATGCACTGCAGATAGAGATAGGCAATCTGGTACACGAGTCGTTGCAAAACCTTGTGTCAAACAAGTCATTACTAGAGGATGAAAATTTAACTCAACTAAGACTGCACTGGCGACGGCGGCTAGAGCTATTCTCATTTAATCCTACCGATACACAAGCGGCACTCGATAAAATTGAGACTTCTCTTCTACAGACGCATAACAATTCTGAATTGAGCTGGATATTCGATAGCACTTTAGAGCAAAGCGCTGCCGAACTCGCGATGCAGAGTTACGCGAAGGGCTATGTGCAAACTCACGTTGTGGATCGTACATTTATCGATAAGAAAGGCGTTCGCTGGATCATCGATTACAAATCTTCCGAACCTCCCCCAAACCAGACCGCGGAAGACTTTATCGACGAGCAGCTAGAGCTCTACTCGGGGCAGTTAAATAGGTATAGAAGTCTGTTTAGTGAAGAGCAGAACGAGGGGGTTAAAACTGCCTTGTTATTCACGAGCATTCAGAGGCTAGTAGAGTGCGCTACGCTGTCTACAAAATGAGCTACATATCCTGTTCGGCTATAGCGAAAATGCCCGGCGCATTGCGCAGATAACCCTTATAGTCCATGCCGTAACCAAACAGATAGTAATCCGCAACTTCCAAGCCAACGAAGTCCGCCACGACGTCTGGCTCTTTTCTAGTATGTAACTTATTTAGCAAAACAGCTGTGTACACCGACTCGCAGCCCTGTTGCAGACAGTATTCGACGATCAATTTCAATGTCGTACCCACATCCATAATATCATCGACCAGCAGAACATGGCGACCTCGTAAAGATTCGCTGGGATAGACTTTCCACTGGAGATCCTTACCGCTTGTTCCACCGCGATAACGCGTGGCATGCAGATAGTCCATTTGCAGCGGAAAATCTAATCGAGTAGCCAGCTTACCGCTAGTTATGAGCCCGCCATGCATGATGCAGATCAATAGCGGATTCTTGCTCGAAAGCTCTGCGCTAATCGAAGCCGCCATGCTATCCAGAGCAGACTCGACTTCACCCTCGTCATGTAAACAAGTCGAGCGCCCTACTATCTCTTCTGTCAGCTCTGGAGTCATTAGCTTAGGGTTCTGCTTGGACAGCATTGTTGCCCATTAGTCCATCCAGACCATCCAGAGTACGCGTTGGAAAAGCGAAGTCAGCACCATGAGAGTGAACGATCTCAACGATTTTCAACAAGACATCCTGTTTAATTTCATGAAAGTCCACCCAGTTCGTTGTCTTGGTAAAGGTGTAGATGAAAAAATCCAGAGATGAAGCCCCGTAGCTCAGGAAATTCACTATCAGGGTCTGGCTGGTATCAATTTCATCATGAGATTGCAACATAGCCTTAACGTCTTTCACTATAGCGCCCATCTTTTCAGAGTCCTTATAACGAATCCCAATTGTTTCCTTAATGCGCCTATTAGACATGCGTGAAGGATTTTCCAGAGAGAGCGTATTAAACACAGAATTTGGCACGTACAAAGGCCGCTTATCGAACGTCCTCACAACCGTCAGTCGCCAGCCTATCTTCTCTACCGTGCCTTCTATTTCTCGATCCGGCGATCTTATCCAGTCACCCAGCGCAAAAGGCCTGTCCAGATAGATCATCAATCCGCCGAAGAAATTCGCCAGCAAGTCTTTGGCCGCGAAACCTATCGCGATACCACCTACTCCGCCAAATGCCAGCAAAGCGGTAACCTCTATGCCCAGGGTTGGCATGCCAATGAGTATTGCTGAAATCAGTGTCGCCAGTCGCAGCAATTTTCCCAGCGCTTGAATCGTTGTAGGATCTAAAGTCGTACCAAGCTCATCTGCCTCGTCCTGCTGGCTCTGCAATAATCGCTCTTCGGCACGATTGATAAAACGAATCAGAAATAGAGCGATCAGCACGATGAAAGTTAGCTGTCTGAATATGTCGAGATTCGTCGCAGAGAACAGCTCCGTATCGACATAGCCGTCACTAATTTCAACAGCCCATGACAGCCCCATTATCAGAATGAAATAACTAAGAGGTAAGCGTGCGGCATCGAACAGGGCATCGTCCCATGCGTTACTAGTCTTTTCAAAATGGCTGCCAACAATTTTAAGAAAGCGCATCGCAATATAGCGGGCAAGCAAGGTGATCGTGACAACGGCAAATAACTCTGCCGCCCAACCCAAGTCTGTTAAATATTCAAACGACGTGATTCTTTCTAGCACTTTCTGGCATCTCCAATTAATTCAGGACGCGCCCGAGGTGGCGCGTAATAAAACCTAGTAGCTCGAGAGCTCGCTCACAAGCTCTTTCGCCTCAAGCCATTTATCACTCTCATATAAGTGGGCATGATTGTGGGCATTCTTAGCCAGCATGCAGCCTATCCTGTCACTACCCGGCTGCTGCTTCTTGTCTAGATAGGCAACTAAATCTGAGGCTTGTCGCGGCTCATTGCAGACCAACACCATATCGCAGCCCGCCGCCAATGCCAGATCGGCGCGCTGAGCCACAGAGCCGGCGCTGTGCGCCGCGCTCATCGTTAGATCGTCGCTGAACACTACCCCATCAAAACCTAACTCCTTACGCAACAGTTCCTGAATCCAGACCCGAGAAAAACCCGCACAGTGCTGATCGATTTTTGGATAGACGATATGAGCCGGCATGATGGCATCGAGACTATTGATGCAGTGAGCAAAAGGCTCCAGGTCGTGCCGCCTTATCTCGTCTAAATTACGCTCGTCCCTAGGCAACTCTGTATGAGAATCCGCCATCACCATACCGTGACCAGGAAAGTGTTTGCCCGTAGCCGCCATGCCGGCCTCATGCATGCCTTCAATATACGCCATACCGAGCTCGCTTACCTTGCTTCCGTCTGCCGCGAAAGCCCGATCTTTGATAACAGGGCTATTAGCATCGAACAAGTCCAAGACCGGTGCGAAGCTGATGTCAATTCCATACTGCATAAGCTCCGCTGCCATGGCCCAGGCGCAGAGCTTTGCCGCGGCAAGCCCACGCTCCGGATCTCTTTCATATTCCAGGCCCACTGCGCGCAGCGGTGGCAGGGCCAGAAAATGTTCGCGAAAGCGCTGGACACGACCTCCCTCTTGATCGACCGCTACCAGCAATTGATCGTTACACTGCTTTATTGACGCGACAAGATCTGTGAGCTGCTGCGGTGATGCGTAATTTCGGCTGAATAGTATTACACCTCCAACCTGCTGATGCTGAAGAATTTCTCGTTCCTGGGCATCTATACTGAGGCCTTTGAGGTCTAGCATGATGACGCCAGTGTCAATATTTGTATGCTGCATTTTTCTTACTCGGTTTCTGAGCGGCAATTATCACAAATATGTTCCAAGCTAGCAAAATCGCTTTCTCAAGCGAGTCAATCGCTTAACAATTTCTGTTAACTTGAAGGATAAGGGTCTCGTATTCTAATCGATAAATATCGCTTTCAATTCGCAATGAAAAGTCACTATAGTTGAGTTTTAACGGAAGCCACAATTCAATCTTTAGCACTACAAGGAGTTCTTTCATTTAAATCTGCATGACCCTGGAGACAAGGTAATGAATAAAATTCTGCCCGAAGTTTCTGTATGGTACCAAGAGCTAGCAAGTGAAGCCCTCTTTGAAGTCGTCGCAGTCGATGAGGATAGCAGCACTATAGAGATCCAGATGCTCGATGGCGAGCTAGGCGAGTACGATTTTAGCACTTGGCGACACCTCATAATCGGCCAGGCCGAGGCGCCAGAAGACTGGCGTACACCCTACGAACTCAATAGCGAAGACCGGCTCTACTCCGACCAGGTGTTTATCCCCGAGAATTTCTCTGGCGCCCTGCTCCATATCGAGCCGGATCCGATAGACCTTGGTGACGATTTTCAGATCTTATACGGTGCGGGAAGTCGCTAAACTAGTAGCATCCCATCACTAAAGTTTTATTGTCTTTGACGGATAACTGTATATAATTACAGTAATTACCACCGCAAAGGACATTAATATGCTTAAGCTTACCTCTCGGCAAGAAGAAATCCTCGCCTATGTTAAGGAGTACATGCAAGAGACTGGTTACCCACCTACTCGCTCCGAAATAGCCAGCAAGATGGGCTTCAAATCACCCAATGCCGCAGAAGAACATCTGCGGGCACTGGCCCGGAAAGGAGCAATCGAGGTCCTTCCCGGGACATCCAGAGGCATCAAACTCCCTATTAACGAGCAGCTTGGTCTCCCTATCATAGGCCAGGTAGCAGCGGGCAGCCCGATTCTTGCGCAGGAATCTATCGCCGACTATTGCGATATCCCAGCCGACATGTTTTCGCCCAATGCCGACTACTTGCTGACAGTTAAGGGCACCAGCATGATCGATATAGGCATCTTCGAAGACGACCTACTGGCAGTGCATAAAACCAATAGCGCCAACAATGGCGATATAGTCGTTGCAAGAATAGATGATGAAGTGACGGTAAAACGACTAGAGAAGGGCCGCAGCAAATACAAACTGAGCCTAATGCCCGAAAATCCAGACTATGAACCTATCGAAGTGGACTTGAGAAGTAGTGATTTCGCTATCGAGGGAATCAGCGTTGGCGTAATTCGTCGCAATATTTAATTAGTCTATACGGCTAATCCTGCTGTGACAGCACTGGGGCTGTCACACAGAACCACTAATCCTTCTTCGCGGCCTTCTTTTTTACTTTTTCTTGGCCGCTTTCTTCTTGGCTACCTTTTTCTTGGCGACTTTCGCTTTTTTCTCCGGCTTGCTGACAACCCACCTATCGCCTTCATAGAAAGCCTTCCAACCCGTCGCCTTCTTGTCGACTTCGGTTTGAACATATTGCTCTTTCGTTTTGCGGCTAAAACGAACCAGAGTCTTATTGCCCTCGTCGTCTTCAACTGGCGCCTTCAATAGAAACTCGTATTTCGGATCGATCTCGCTCTTGTGTGGTAACAGCTCTTCAATATAAGGCGCTCTGGTTTCACGATTGCGGGGAAACTTACTCGCCGCCAGGAACATTCCCGACGCACCGTCGCGCAACACGTAGTGATCTTCGACTGTTTCGCAGGCAAGCTCGGGCATTTGCACCGGATCCATCTTCGGCGGTGCCGCTTCGCCATTACGCAGGAGCTTGCGCGTATTCTTGCAGTCTTCACTGCTGCAACCAAAATACTTGCCGAATCGGCCGGTCTTCAATTGCATATCATGACCACATTTATCACATTCGATAATTGGCCCATCATAGCCGCGAATCTTAAATTCGCCGTTCTCTACCTCGTAACCCTGGCAGTCTGGATTATTCCCGCAGACATGCAACTTGCGCTTCTCATCGATGAGATAAGGCTCCATCGCAGTATTACATAGCGAACACCTATGCTTCTTGCGCAATAGGATGTTTTCCTGCGCCTCCGCCTCTTCCGCCGTGTCGGTGCGAATCGCATCATCACCGGGGGTCAGATTGATCGTGGACTTGCAACGCTCCTTAGGTGGAAGCGCATAACCGGAACACCCGAGGAATACACCCGTCGACGCAGTACGGATCTGCATATGTCGGCCACACTTAGGACATTCGATATTTATGTCGGTAGGATTATTAGTGCGCATACCGCCATCTTCGGCCTCAGCCGTAGCCAGCTGACTGGTAAAGCCTTCGTAGAATTCATTTAACAGCTTCTTCCAATTCTTTTCGCCGCCGGCAACTTCATCGAGAGACTCTTCCATCTTTGCGGTGAAATCATAATCCATCAGTTCAGCGAAGCTCTCCTGCAAACGCTCGGCGACAATATCGCCCATCTTCAGGGCATAAAAGCGCTTGCTCTCGGTTCGAACATAGCCACGATCTTGAATCGTCGAGATGATAGAAGCATAGGTAGAAGGACGGCCAATGCCGCGCTTCTCTAGCTCTTTCACTAAGCTGGCTTCGGTGAAGCGAGCTGGCGGCTTGGTGAAATTCTGAAAGGGCTCCAGTAATTCGAGATCGAGCGAATCGCCCTCCTCCACAGCTGGCAATACAACATCTTCATCTTTCGATGGCATCACCCTGAGATAACCATCGAATTGCATGATTCGTCCCTTGGTACGTAGCTCGAACTCCGCGGCAGAGACTGTGATCGAAGAGCTAAGATAGCGAGCCGGCTGCATCTGACAGGCAACAAAGTATTGCCAGATTAGGGTATACAAACGCACCGCGTCGGGCTCCATGCCCATCAATTTCTCTGCCACCATCTTTACTTCTGTAGGCCGTATCGCCTCGTGGGCTTCCTGAGCGCCCTCTTTGGAACTATAGAACATCGGCTTTTCGGTTAAATACTTGTCGCCGAAACTCTTATCGATGTAATTTCGGCACATTGCTATGGAATCATTACTCAGATGGGTCGAGTCGGTACGCATATAGGTTATATAGCCCGCTTCGTAGAGCCGCTGCGCCATCATCATCGTCTTCTTGACACCGAAGCCTAGCCTGGTGCTCGCGGCCTGCTGCAAGGTCGAGGTGATCAGTGGTGGCTTCGGCTTTGAAGAAGTTGGCCGGTCCTCGCGCTTGAGCACCTTGTAGTCGGCAGACTCAAGCGTCGCTAGTGCCGTATCGGTATCGGCTTTATTGTTGGGCCTAAAATTACTGCCGCTTTGTCTTACTATTTGGCAGCGTAGCTTTTCTTTCTTCTTGGTATCTAGCTTTGCGTAGACTTCCCAGAATTCCTCAGGAATGAACGCGCGAATCTCCTGCTCTCGCTCTACAACGAGACGCACAGCTACCGATTGCACACGACCCGCCGACAGGCCTCGCGCCACCTTGGCCCAAAGCAATGGCGAAACCATGAAGCCAACAACCCGGTCTAAGAATCGTCGCGCCTGCTGAGCTTCGACATAACGCATATCGAGTTCGCCGGGCTCCTGAAAGGCATCGGTGATCGCTTTCTTTGTGATTTCATTGAAAACAACGCGTTTATAACGATCGGGGTCGCCACCTATAGCTTCCTGTAAGTGCCAGGCAATAGCCTCCCCTTCCCTATCAAGGTCAGTCGCAAGATAGATGTGATCGGCGTTCTTAGCCAGCTTCTTCAGCTCGGCAACGACTTTTTCCTTGCCTGGTAGAATCTCATACTGGGCCGCCCAATCCTGCTCTGGATCTATACCCATTCGCTTCACAAGTTGTTGTTTGGCCTTCTTTTTCTTGAAGATGACTTTTTCTTCAGGGGCCATCTTGCGAGTCAATGCCGCTGCTGCGGCACGGGCCTTGGTGTCTATAGCCTTACCACTACCACTGGTGGGTAGATCTCGTATGTGTCCGACGCTGGACTTAACAATGTACTCGTTACCCAAGTACTTATTGATAGTTTTTGCCTTAGCGGGAGACTCGACTATTACTAAAGATTTAGACATTGGCTATAAGTTTTCTCTGATTTTTGCGATTGTGGCTACTCGAACTGCGCACATATATAAGGATAAGTTGGAGATGGGTCAAGTTTTCTCTTAAAAAAATATTTGCCAGGGACATCGAATACTGGGGCTCTCACCAAGCAAGTTAGCAATATCTAAGGGAAATGTAGCAATTGCCAGAGGGAATATTAGCGTGAAATTAATTATTACCAAAGTTGAGTTATTTGCACGGAATCACAAAAGGCCTAGAGTCAAATCAGGCCATCCGGGATAATTTTCAAGGCGTTTGGATTAATGAACAGAGCCTGCAAAGCGATTTTTCCATCACAATGCAGACTATAGATTCGGAGATTAAATTGTTAGACATGACGCTTCGCTAGAAGCCTGGAGACTAGACTCTGACCTCGCGGCACCAGCCTCGCTTGTCATCGAGCTCACCCTTCTGTATTCCTACCAGAAGATCGTAAACTTTCTGCATAGTAGGCCCCACTTCCGACCCTGCATCGCCAACCTCATTCCATTGCCCGTCAAACCATATCTTCCCGATCGGGGAAAGTACGGCCGCGGTGCCACAGGCTCCCGCCTCCTGAAAGTTGGCAAATTCTGCGCGCAGGTCTATAGGCCTTTCTTCGGTACTCATACCTAACTCTTCGGCGGCCAGGGTCATTATCGATCGACGCGTAATACTCGGTAATATGGCATCCGACTTGGGCGTGAGTAAGACGCCATCCTTTGTCGATATGAGAATATTCGCAGAACCCGCCTCATCGATGTAGCGGCTCTCTCTCGCATCAAGATAAAGAGCCTCGTTCGCCCCAATCTCCTGTGCAAGCTTAGTTGCAAGCAAACCGCCCGCATAGTTCGCCCCTACTTTATAGCTACCGGTACCCTTAGGCGCCGCTCGGTCAACGTCCGACACCGCCAGGCTTATTACCGACAGGCCAGCCCGCTTGTAGTAAGGCCCAACTGGAGAAACAAAAACACGAAACTCAAATTCCTTAGCAGGCTTTAAGCCCAGGTTTTCGCCTACGCCAATCAACATAGGCCGAATATAAAGTGATGCTCCCGAGCCGTAAGGGGGGATCCAGGCATAATTTGCCCTAACCGCCTCTTCAACGCCGCGCATGAATAGCTCGGTCGGCACGGCGGGCATTAGCAACCTGGCAGCGGCTTGATGCATCCGCTCGCAATTCAAATCGGGACGGAATAACAATACGCGACCGTCGGGTGCGGTCTGTGCTTTCATCCCTTCAAAGCACTGCTGCGCATAGTGCAAAGACGGCGCACCCTCGTGCACAGCAATCATTTCGCTGCTAACTAGCTCGCCTTCGTTCCAACTACCCTCAGACCAATTTGCGCTAAAGCGCGAATCAGTGCGCTGGTATTGAAACCCGAGATTGGCCCAATCGAGTGCTTTCTTTTCCATCTGCATGTTAACTTTTACGTCCACTATGAAACCTGTGTAATGAGGGCGCCTATTATCGAGCAAAAATGTCGAAATATCTATGCTGGCCGGCTCTGACAGCACGGCGATAACTGGCTCTGAGCACCCACTTGAGATAGACTCTGTTCGCTTTCAATCTGTCGTACGGGGAAGTACAAGCCAGCTAAAAACTGGCAAAATACAGGTAAACAATGAATCTCATCGATATCGGTGCCAATCTTAGCCATGAATCCTTCAGCCATGACCTAGACGCTGTCATCGCCACTGCAATCGAGGCCGGGGTTTCCCATATCATTGTTACGGGCACAGATACGACATCAAACGAGGCTGCACTGGCGCTGAGTAAGAGCAGGCCAGCTATTTTAAGCTGCACCGCGGGCTATCATCCTCATGTCGCCGAGAGTTTCGACGATCAGGCGCTGCTCTCGGTGCGCTCACTCGCCCAGGATGACAAAGTTGTCGCCATAGGCGAGACCGGACTGGATTTCAATCGCAATTTTTCTAGCAAGGAATCACAGCTAAAGGCCTTCGAGCAGCACTTGATTCTCGCCGCAGAGCTGGGAAAACCCCTGTTTCTGCACCAACGTGACGCCCACCCCGAATTTTTAACGCTTCTGCGCCGTTACCGTGAGCAGATAGCTGGTGGCGTAGTCCATTGTTTCACCGATAGCAGGCAGGCACTGGAAGATTATCTTGCTATGGACATGTATATCGGTATAACCGGATGGCTATGTGATGAAAGACGCGGCATGGATCTGCAGGCAATGGTGGGACTAATTCCCCCCGACAGGCTACTGATTGAGACCGATGCTCCCTATCTGCTACCAAGGACACTGAGCCCGAAACCGAAAAACCGCAGAAACGAGCCAAGACACCTGGTAGAGATACTGAAAATACTGGCAAGTTGCTGTGATCGGCCACAAGAGCAAGTCGCGATTGAGACTAGCGACAACGCCCGGCGACTATTCAGCTTATAGGTCACGCCACTGCTTAAAACACGGCCCTAGTTGCCAGCAGTTCCTCAGAATTGATAATAGATTCATACACCTATTCGCCATTTCGACTGATTTTGCTGTATTTTAGCTGTAAAATAATCGCCGTTTAGCGATATGATCGATACCCGTCCTGCTTCGGCAGGGTAATTGACTACTATATAAAGAAGAAAGACACCGGTCAGGCATTGAATAAAAGAGCATTTCTACAAGGCTTCTTTACGCGAGCACAGTCGCTTTTGGCGGCCATTTCATGTGGCAGCGAATTAATCAGAGCAGCCCGCTTCTGGCCAGCCCTCCTAGCGTAGACTCGGGCACAGCTAAGCCTCTAGTAAACGAAATTAGCGAGTCCTTCAAATTCATGGCTATCGAGCTTGAGTCCGTCAAACCAAAAGAGGGTATACCGACACCGGCCCCTGTCATCACGCCCGACAAAGACCCCAATATACCCTATAAAGTAGCCGAGCTAGACGAATTCGAAGTGGAGAGTTACCTGCGAAAGATTAGAAATTTCGATGCTATTTTCGCCAGTGATATCTATCTAGATGCTCGCTATGAAGCTCTGTTGCTTCGCACCACACAGCATCTATCTCGCGTAGAAACACACATCGGCCATGGTAATTTTAACCTCATGAGCTTCGACGAGATGCTACGGTATGGGCGAAGCTTCGCAGAGATAGGCAAATTTGAGGCAGACGAACTAAATTTCCGCGAAGAAGTCTTCTTTGCCAACCCAAATCGCTATGGCTTTTTCGGCAAAAAAATAAGCGCAGAAATCACCGATTTTATTCCACGCAATGACGTTGCCAAGATTCCTAACACTGCTCATTTTCTGTTGCGGGGAAAATCTGAAGCACTCTACCATCAAATCAAGAAGGACGTTGGCGACGAAGTCGTTCTAACTTCAGGCGTACATCGTAAAACAGATGCACCTCTTTCTTGCGAAAGCTATTGAGGCGAACGGCAACCTTTCACGCGCTTCTCGTTCACTTGCGCCTCCGGCGCATTCCCATCACGGTATAGGAGATTTCGATATTGGTAAAATAGGTTTAGGCGCAAAGAATTTTACGGCAGATTTTTCGCAAACCGCCGAGTACAAGAAAATTGCCCGACTCGGCTATGTCGACATCCGCTATCCCACCGACAACCTCTTCGGTATCCGCTTTGAGCCTTGGCACATTAAAATAACGTAGTCAGTTCCTCAACACCAAAAGGCCAACCTATTTCTTTCCCGTTTGCCGCATTTTTTACTACAGGTATGCGAATCCCATACAGCTCAACTAATTTCTCATCGGTACTGATATCT